>DMZI01000055.1:12126-73940 GCA_003485325.1 Desulfotomaculum sp. | reverse complement strand
TTATTGCGGCTTGTTATGCTTGTCCTGTTTTAATATAATTATTAATGGCAAGTTTTTTTTATAGCTTAACCAAGGATTAAGTTAACCTTTTGTATGTCCTTTTTACAAAGAGGTTGATTTTTTTATTTAATTATACGGAGGTGCCTAATCTGGCCAAGGAACCGAAATTGGCCGTTATTCCCTTAGGCGGCTTGGGTGAAATAGGTAAAAACATAATGGCAATAAAGCTGGGTGAGGATATCCTGGTTGTTGATTGCGGCCTTATGTTTCCTGAAGAAGAACTGTTGGGAATAGACGTAGTAATTCCTGATATCAGCTATCTTCTTGAAAACAGGAATTCACTTCGCGGAATTGTATTGACTCACGGACATGAGGATCATATCGGGGCTCTGCCTTATCTGGCCAAACAACTTGATGTTCCCATATACGGAACCAGGCTTACCTTGAGTCTGCTTGAAGGCAAACTCAAAGAACAGGGCATTGCAGATGAGATTTGCCTAAAAGTAGTCAGACCGAGGGATTCAGTTGCAATTGGACCTTTTAAGGTTGAATTTATCAGGGTTTCCCATAGTGTGCCGGACGCTGTGGCAATAGCTATTCATACTCCACTGGGAGTTCTGGTGCATACAGGAGATTTTAAGATTGACCATACACCTGTAGACGGGCAGGTAACTGATTTATTCCAGTTGGCCAAGCTTGGCGAAAAAGGCGTTTTAATGCTGATGTCCGACAGCACCAATGTTGAGCGGCCTGGTTACACTATGTCTGAAAGCCTTATCGGCAATACTTTTGATGATGTTTTCCGGCATGCAAAGGAAAGGATAATTATAGCTACTTTCGCGTCAAATATACACCGTCTTCAACAGGCGGTATCTACCGCCTGTAATTACGGGCGAAAAGTCGCCGTGGTTGGCCGGAGCATGGTCAATGTCCTTTCTATTGCCAGTGAACAAGGGTATCTTATTATACCGGAAAACACACTTGTTGAACTTGATGAGGCAAGCAAACTTCCAAGCGATAAAGTTGTATATTTAAGCACAGGCAGCCAGGGCGAGCCAATGTCCGCTTTGACAAGAATGGCATGGGGCGACCACCGTCAGGTTGATATTCTTCCCGGTGATACAGTAATAATTTCCGCGGTTCCTATTCCGGGAAATGAAAAACTGGTCTCCAGGGTTATTGATTTGTTGTTTAAGAAGGGAGCCCATGTTATCCATGAAAATATCTCGGGTGTTCATGTAAGCGGTCATGCCAGCCAGGAAGAACTCCGGTTGATGATTAACCTTATCAAACCGAAATTTTTCGTGCCCATTCATGGCGAATACCGCATGTTGATTAAACATGCAGAGCTGGCCCAAAGCATGGGAATTCCCGCTTCAAGAATTTTTATTATTGAAAATGGCCAGGTGCTTGAATTCACACAACGTACAGGAAGGTTGTCCGGTAGAGTTTCAGCCGGACGCGTGCTTGTTGACGGCCTAGGTATAGGTGACGTTGGAAATGTTGTTTTGCGTGACCGCAAACAACTTTCCCAGGACGGTATTTTAATAGTTGTTGTAACTATTGACAGGGAAACGGGTTTGATTATGGCAGGTCCGGATATTGTATCACGTGGTTTTGTTTATGTGCGAGAGTCAGAGCAGTTGATGGATGAAGCACGGGACAGGGTAAAAAATACCCTGGATAGCTGTTATGAACAGGGACTCTCCGAATGGGGGGCAATAAAATCCCGGGTCAGGGAAACTCTGGGCAAATTTCTTTTTGAAAAGACCAGAAGGCGGCCCATGGTTTTACCGATTATAATGGAAATCTGATTAACAAGAATAAAAGCTTTCGATAATATTCTTGTTTTCGTAATAGTCAAGTGCTCGCTTGCCAATTGTCTTACACACCCAGTAGTTGATCCCTCCTGTTAAAAGCAACCCTAAAAACGGAATCAGCCGAATCAGTCCAACCCGTGTGACGCTTCTAATTCCAAGGGAGATAAGGGTGCGTTCGGTCAGGTTAGTTAATGTTTCTTTTGTTAATGCCGACACAAGCGATTGGGAAATCCTGCTTCCAACACTGCCTGTGCCCGCAGCTATTATAAAGGCCCAAAAAGCTTCTTTTTGGAAAGCCCTGCCTGTCAGATCACGATCAAATACAGCGGCAATTTCAACAACCATTGCAGCTAAAAGATAAGCGAATAATAAAATATCTATCGCCGCGCCTCCAAGAAGGGAAATTAAGGTACCGGCGCCCGGCATCAGGGCAGGAAAAGCGGTAATTATACCGACCAAAGCACACTTTAAACATTTTTCTCCGGTAATAATGCCGGCAATTTCACGGTTTGATAAATCCGGGCGCCTTTGCTTGAGAAGATTTATTTTTTGCCTTATCTGATCAGCTCTTGGTGAAACAAAAGGGTTAAAGCCCAACATGATCCCACCCTTTATTAAATGCTATAGTTGGAGCGGGTGATGGGAATCGAACCCACGTACTCGGCTTGGAAGGCCGATGCTCTACCATTGAGCTACACCCGCTGATCGCAATTTTTGTATATTTCTATTATTATACTTAATAAACCTGCACAAGTCAAAACCAATTATCTGGATAAAACAATTGAACTAAAACAATCCGGCCAAATCCTGAAATAGAAAAAATTATCTGATTTGGCAGGAGATTGAGCTTTCTTCCACGAATGCCCTAAAAATGATGATTAAAGTGATGAATATGCAGGAAAATATTTTTTGGCTTGGCTGGCAAATTGTGCTTCCCGGCCAGGCAAAACGCATCTGGAACTTAGTTGAGCGTTTCGGCTCACCAAAGACAGCCTGGGAAGCGTCCTTTAACGAACTTGTTAAGACAGGCGGATGTTCAACTGAGGTTGCCTTAAATTTGGACAGAAAAAAGAAAGACATAGAACTGGACGCAGAGATAGCCCGCCTGGACAAAGAGGGAATAGGATATATAACTTATCATGAACCTTCTTATCCTGAGCCATTGAAAAATATTTTCGATCCTCCGCCCGGCCTCTTTTATAAAGGGAACCTTATGTCACAGGATAACCCTGCGGTCGCCCTTGTAGGTTCAAGGCGTCCAACCTATTATGGAAAATCTGTTGCCGAAAAAGTAGCGGCGGAATTGGCTGAAAGCGGATTAACGGTAGTCAGCGGCTTGGCCAGGGGCATTGACAGCAGCGCTCACAGGGGAGCCTTAAAAGTGAGTGGACGAACTATTGCAGTTTTAGGTAATGGCATTGATGTTGTTTACCCAGGCGAAAACCGGGCTCTTCAGGACAATATTTCCTTAAGCGGAGCGGTGATCAGCGAATATCCTTTAGGTTCTCCTCCGGAAGCATGGCACTTTCCTGTTAGAAACCGAATTATCAGCGGGCTTTCCAGGGCTGTCGTTGTGATTGAAGCCTCGGAAAGAAGCGGCGCCTTAATTACTGCCGATTGCGCCCTTGAACAGGGCAGGGAAGTACTGGCCGTGCCGGGAAACATCAACAGTCCCGTGAGTAAAGGAACAAACCGTTTGATCAAACAGGGTGCATGCTTGTTTGAAAAGGTTGAAGATATTTTTGAAGAAATCGGGCTTGGCTCTTTATTTGGAAAGAGTGAAATAAAAACAAAAACTCTTCCAAAAATGAACCGGGAAGAAGAAAATATTTATCATTTGCTTATTGGCAATTCCTATGACCTTGACGTTATAATAAACCAGACAGGGCTGTCTGCGCAGGAAGTGTTAGCAGCGCTTATGTTCCTTGAAATCAAGGGATTGGTCAGACAGCTGCCGGGCGGACTTTACGCTTTGCGGGAATAGTCATTAATCATCTTTAAATGTTGACTTTTGAAAAATGATTTTTTAAAGTATACTCGCATATAAAAATAACGGGCAGTAGATACTTCTGGAGGAAAGGTGTGAGTATTATTGTCAAAAACGTTGGTTATAGTTGAATCACCAACCAAAGCAAGAAGCTTAAGCAAGTTCCTGGGAAGTAAATATACTGTCAAAGCTTCGATGGGGCATGTAAGGGATCTGCCGCGCAGCAGCCTGGGGATTCAGACTGAAGGCAGTTTCCAACCGAAGTATATTACAATCAGAGGAAAAGGAGAAATAATTAAAGATTTAAAATCAGCGGTTAAAAAAGTTGATCACGTATTATTAGCTCCTGATCCTGACCGCGAGGGTGAAGCTATTGCCTGGCATCTGCGTGAAATGCTGAAGATAAAAGACAGTTCCTGCCGCGTTGAATTCAACGAGGTCACCAAGCAGGCCGTACAGAAAGCTATTAAGACACCTCGTGAAATAGATTTCAATCGTGTTAATTCTCAGCAGGCGCGGCGTATTTTAGATCGCCTGGTAGGTTATAATCTGAGCCCCCTGTTATGGCAAAAAGTAAAGAGCGGATTAAGCGCGGGAAGAGTGCAGTCTGTTGCAATCCGTTTAATCTGTGATCGGGAAAGCGAGATTGAATCTTTCACACCCGAGGAATACTGGACGCTTACAGTTAACTTTATCCAAAAAGACGGTGTCTCCTTTGAGGCGAGGTTATATAAAATAAATGATGAAAAAGCAGGTATCTCCAATAAAAAACAGATCGACAAAATAATCAGGGATCTTACCGGAGCTTCTTACCGGGTTAGCAGGATTACTACTCAGGAAAAAACTCGTTATCCCTCTCCGCCATTCACAACCAGCGCCCTGCAGCAGGAAGCCTATCATAAATTAAATTATACCGCCAGACGAACAATGACCCTTGTACAGCAATTGTACGAAGGCCTGGATGTGGGTGAAAAAACCCCGGTTGGGCTTGTTACATATATAAGGACTGATTCTACCAGAGTCTCTGAATCTGCCCAGGCAGAGGCAGGGAGTTTTCTCAAGGAGAGGTTTGGCCAGGAGTTTGTATCAAATTTTCAAAAACATGCCGTTCAAAAAGGAAAAATACAGGACGCCCATGAGGCTATCAGACCAACTTCTATTTATCGCGAACCTGAAACAGTCAAGAAATATTTATCAAGAGACCAGTATAAGCTTTATAAACTTATCTGGTCACGGTTTGCGGCCAGCCAGATGAGTCCTGCTCTCATTGAAACTACCAGAGTAGACTTGGGTACAGGGAGATATCTTTTTCGCGCTGCGGGCTCGGTTATAAAATTTCCAGGCTTTATGCGTGTTTACATTGAATCCGGCCAGGATGAATTAAAGGAATTTGAAGCAACACTGCCAAAGCTCTTTGAAGGTGATACATTTAAAGCCAAATCATTGATTCCGAAGCAACATTTCACCCAACCGCCTCCACGGTATACTGATGCTACATTAATTAAGGCACTGGAGGAAAAAGGGATCGGCAGGCCCAGTACATATGCCCCGATTGTGGAGACAATATTAAGACGCAGTTATGTGAACAGGTTAAAAAGACAGTTTGTGCCTACTAAGTTAGGAAAGGTTGTTGTCGATCTTCTTAAAAATCATTTTCCTAAAATTATAGATATTGAATTTACGGCAATGATCGAGGAAAAACTCGACAAAATTGAAGAAGGTAAACTTGAATGGGTAAAAATGCTTCAGGAGTTTTACTTCCCCTTTAGGGAAACTGTGGAAACAGCGGGTGAAAAAATTGAAAAAGTAACGCTGCAGGATGAACAAACTGAAGAAAAATGCGTAAAATGCGGCAGAAATATGATTATTAAATTTGGCAGGCACGGCAAATTTCTGGCCTGTCCAGGATTCCCGGAATGCCGTTATCTTAAACCGCTGGTTACATCTACGGGAGTATCCTGCCCACAATGCGAGGGTGAACTGGTTGTGCGGCAGAGTAAAAAAGGACGCCGTTTTTTCGGTTGCAGCCGTTATCCCGAATGTAATTTTGTGACCTGGCATGAACCCAGTCCAGAAAAATGCCCCCGCTGCGGAGGATTAATGGTTTCAAAGGAAAATAGCAATGGACACATCCAGCTTAACTGTGTTAATACTGAGTGCGGCTATAAATCAGCAACGGAGAATAACGTTTCAAATATAAATGCCGCAAACAATAAAAAATCTAAGAAAAAAAATATGAGGCAAAATATGGATACAAAGAAGGCAACAACTTAATGTATTCGTATGTTGATAGTTTTCTTAATTATTTGCAATTAGAAAAAAATGTGTCTGTCCATACATTGGAAGGTTACCAGCGGGACATCTTCCAGGGAATAGACTTTTTCTCGCATTTTCTTGAAAAAAAAGATTTTGAATTACAGCCAGGCGATATTAACTACCAACTTATCCGGTCCTATTTATCGAAACTGCACAGGGAAAAACTTGCCCGTTCAAGCATCAACAGAAAGCTGGCAGGTTGGAGATCCTTCTTTAAATTTTTAAGCAGGGAAGGGATAATAAGAGATAACCCGCTTTCCAGAATAAGTTACCTGCGGCTGGAAAAACGGCTGCCTTCGTTTTTATTTGAGGATGAATGCAGAATGCTGGTCAAAGCCCCGTCAAAAAACAACCCTTTGGACTTAAGGGACCGCGCCCTGCTGGAAACACTCTATGCTTCAGGTATGCGGGTTAGTGAACTGGTTAGTTTAGATTTAAACAATCTTGATCTTACTTCCCGCTACTTAAAACTTATGGGCAAGGGCAGTAAAGAACGGATTGTTCCCATAGGTTTTCCCGCAGTTGACAGTATAAGAATTTATCTTGAAGACGGCAGGCCCAGACTTGCCAACAAATTTGGTTTTGAACAGGCGGTATTTTTAAACAGAATGGGTAAGAGACTGACAACCAGAGGAGTACGCAAGATTATAAATAAACAGGTCTGTAAAAGCTGCCTTAACCGTCACGTAAATCCTCACCTGATTCGCCACACTTATGCTACCCACATGTTGGACAGGGGAGCGGATATAAGGGCAGTTCAGGAGTTGCTTGGCCATAAGCGTTTATCAACTACCCAGGTATATACTCATGTTACGCAGGAAAAATTAAAGAAAGTTTATCAGCAATTTCATCCCCGGGCATAAGTTCTATTATTAAAAAAGAAGGGTGATCATAGTGTTTCACTCGACTACAATTATAGCGGTTAGAAAAAACGGTCAGGTGGCCATGGCAGGTGACGGTCAGGTTACTTTCGGCCAAAATACAATTCTAAAACACAGAGCAAATAAAATTAGGCGCTTGTATAATGACCGTGTGTTGGCGGGTTTTGCAGGGTCCGTGGCTGACGCCTTTACTCTTTTTGAAAAATTTGAAGCCAAATTGGAAACTTATAACGGAAATATTCAAAGAGCAGCCGTTGAACTGGCTAAAGAATGGCGAACGGATAGGGTTCTTCGCCGGCTGGAAGCGCTCTTGATTATTGTCGATCCAGACCATTTGTATGTTATATCCGGAGGCGGGGAAGTAATTGAACCTGACGACGGCATAGCCGCTATTGGATCCGGCGGGCCTTATGCCCTTGCATCAGCAAGGGCTTTGTTAAAACATACGCAGCTCACAGCTTCACAGATTGTCCGTGAGGCTATGGATATAGCGTCGGATATTTGTGTTTACACCAACAAGGAAATTACGGTTGAAGATCTTAAGCCAGATTTGCTGTCGCGCGAGGATAGTGAAACAGCAGACAAATCGCAAATCTGAAAGGGAGGAAAAATTAAATGGAAGGTTTAACTCCGCGGGATACTATGAAGGAGTTAAATAAATTTATTGTCGGACAGGAAAAGGCAAAAAAAGCTGTTTCTATAGCACTTCGCAACCGATACCGTCGCAGCAAGCTTCCTGAAGATTTGAGGGAAGAAATAGTTCCCAAAAATATTCTTATGATTGGCCCTACCGGTGTTGGAAAAACGGAAATTGCGCGCAGGCTGGCAAGGCTTGTGAAAGCGCCTTTTATCAAGGTTGAGGCAACAAAATTTACTGAGATTGGCTACGTTGGCAGGGACGTCGAGGGTATGATCAGGGATCTATTGGAAACTTCCATCCGAATGGTCAAACAAGAAAAAATTACTTTAGTGGAGAAAAAGGCAAGAAAGATAGCAGAAGAAAGAATAATAGAACTTCTTGCTCCGCTGCATAGACAGGAGTCAGCTATCCGGAACCCGCTGGAGATGATTTTTAGTGGGACGAAACAAACGGAGCCAGTTGATCAGATCCAGGAACAAAAGAACCGCCGTATCCAACTGGAAAGGGAGACCCTTCGCAACAGGTTGTTTCTCGGGGAACTCGAAACTGAATACCTGGAAATAGAGGTTGAAGATACGGCGCCTCCAATGCTTGAAGTCTTCACGGGTTCAGGAATGGAAGAGATGGGCATTAATATCCAGGATATGCTTGGTGGAATTTTACCCAAGAAGAAACGCAGAAGGAAAGTTACCGTAACAGAGGCACGTAAAATTCTGACTCAGCAGGAAGCACAAAAGTTAATTGACATGGATGAAGTATATTCCGAAGCAATAAAAAGATCTGAAGAGGACGGGATTGTTTTCCTGGATGAGATAGATAAGATTGCAGGCCGCGATAGCGGACATGGGCCTGATGTTTCCCGGGGCGGCGTTCAAAGGGATATCCTGCCAATTGTTGAAGGTTCAACAGTAATGACAAAGTATGGACCTGTCAGGACCGATCACATACTGTTTATTGCCGCGGGCGCTTTTCATGGAGTAAAGCCTTCTGATCTTATTCCGGAGCTTCAGGGGCGTTTTCCGCTTCGAGTAGAACTCGACAGTTTAACCCAGCAGAACTTCTTACAGATTCTTACTGAACCTGAAAACTCCCTTATTAAACAATATACCAGTCTGATGGCAACAGAAGGATTAGAGATAAAATTTTCAAAAAATTCTCTTGCAGAAATTGCAAAAATCGCTTATACTGTTAACGAGCAGACAGAGAATATAGGCGCCAGAAGGCTTCATACTATTATGGAGAAGCTGCTGGAAGAAATTTCTTTTAATGCTTGTGAATTAACGGGACAAACTATTAATATCGACGAATCTTATGTGCGTCAAAAACTCGGGGAGATAGTCAAGAGCGAGGATCTTAGCCGTTATATCCTGTAGCAAAGTATATTCCTCTTTAAAGAACTGTTTTCCTGGTTAAGAAACAATAATCCTAGAGAGGAATTGATTAAAATGAGCAACCTGCTCGATAAAACACGTTCCTTAAACAAGTTACTGCAAAAATCTGCAGGATACCCTGTCGATTTCAGGGAAATAGCAGCCATTTTGGGAGAAAACATCGGATGCAGCATTTATATTATCGATCGGCGCGGTAAAATACTCGGGTACTCATACCTGAAAGGTTTTAATTGTGAAATAATAGATAACTTAGTTGAATCCCCGGTTGGTTTTCCAGAGGCATACAACGAAACATTGCTGCGCATGGATGAAACAAATGCAAATTTTCCACAGACAGCAGGCGCCTGTATTTTTAACCAGCAGACAAGTTGTAACTATAACAACAAAGTTATAACAATAGTACCCATTGTGGGGGCCGGTTCAAGGTTGGGGACTCTTGTGCTTGCCAAATTTGAAAACATTTTTTATGATGAAGACCTTGTTTTAGCTGAGTACGGCGCCACTGTTATAGGAATGGAAATTCTGCGCGCCAGGGCAGGACGTATGGAAGAAGAAGCCCGCAAGAGGGCGGCGGTACAAATTGCTATTGGTACACTGTCTTTTTCTGAGCTGGATGCTGTACACCATATCTTTGAAGAATTAAACGGAGATGAAGGATTGCTGGTGGCAAGCAAAATAGCAGACAGCGTGGGAATAACACGATCGGTTATTGTAAACGCTTTGCGTAAATTTGAAAGCGCAGGAGTCATTGAGTCAAAGTCCCTGGGCATGAAAGGAACATACATCAGGGTACTAAATGATAGACTGCTGGAAGAGCTGGAAAGACTTAAACAATATTAAGCAATAAAACCACAGTTCGGCCGGAGCTGTGGTTTTATTGCTTTTTTACATAAAACCAAAGTATTGCCATGTCTTTTACATTGGTATATTTCGGTTTTTTTTATGCGCTGAAACATAATAGACTTAAAAGGAGAAGCATATTTTGGAGATCTATAATACTTTAACGAGACAAAAAGAAAAGTTTATTCCCCGTGAAGACGGAAAAGTATCCATTTATGTATGCGGCCCTACAACTTATAACTATATCCATCTTGGAAATGCCCGGCCTCTAGTTTTCTTCGATACCATACGCCGCTACTTCGTGCAGCAGGGATTTCAGGTTAAATATATCCAGAATTTTACAGATATAGACGACAAGATTATCAAAAGATCTTTTGAGGAAGGGTTAGACGCATCAATTATTTCTCAAAAATATATCGAAGAATACTACAGGGATGCCGATGCTTTAAATGTGGCCAGGGCAAATTGCCACCCCAGAGTTTCCGGGCATATGAAAGAAATCATTGAAATGATCGCTGTTTTGATAGAAAAAAGATTTGCCTACGCGGTTGAAGGCAATATATATTTTGATGTTTCGTCTTTTCCGGAATACGGAAAACTCTCCCATAGATCAAGCGATGAAATTCTGGCCGGCGCCAGGGTAGAAGTAGATCCCAGGAAAAAAAACCCGGCGGATTTTGCACTCTGGAAGGCTGCCAGGAAAGGCGAACCCTTCTGGGAAAGCCCCTGGGGCGCCGGCAGACCTGGCTGGCATATAGAGTGTTCGGCAATGTCTTTAAAATACCTTGGTTCCGGTTTTGACATCCACGGAGGCGGTATGGACCTGATTTTTCCCCACCATGAAAATGAAATCGCCCAGTCAGAAGCAGCTACCGGAAAACTTTTCGCGCGATACTGGGTTCACAATGGTTTTATTACCATTAACCAGGATAAAATGTCAAAATCATTAGGCAACTTTTTTTTGGTTAGAGAAATCCTGGAAAAATTCAATTCCCTTACCGTCCGTTTTTTCCTTCTTTCTACACATTACCGCAGCCCGTTAGATTTTGATTTTGAAAAGCTGGATGCATCGGGACAAGGGTTGGAACGTCTGAAAAACAGTATTGAACTGCTTGAGGAAGCTATTCAGAAACATTCGTCAGTGGCGATTAAAGAAAATGATTCTGATTTTCAAGCAAGTCTCTCAGAACTAAAAAAACGTTTCAACCAGGCAATGGATGATGACTTTAACACCGCTCTGGCAATCGGGATTTTCTTCGAGGCTGCTAAAGAAGTAAATACGTTTTTAAACCAAAACACAGTGATGGACAAGGCTGATTTAGTCAAGGCTATTGAACTTTATGCATATTTTAACAGCGTTCTGGGGTTGTTCAAGACAGGCCCCGAAGGCAAATTTATCCTTGATGAAAAACCACACGCCGACGACAGTTTGGTTCAATCTTTAATTGAGTTGCTTTTAAAAGTCCGTCAGGAAGCCCGTACAAAAAAAGATTGGTCAACGGCTGACCGGATTCGCAGCGGGCTGAAAGAAATTGGGATTATAATAGAAGATACACCGGACGGAGTCAGATGGAAATTAAGTATCTAGTAAAAATGTCCAAAGGGAGGGCAATGCCTTAAGTGCGATTTTGAGACTTCATTCAAAGAACGAGTGAACCCGGGGATAAGTGAGGGAACTGTTTGAGGCGCATAAGCGCCGAGTTTGAACGAACCCGAGGGTGAACGAGTTCGTACAAGTATAAGAGGCGAACATGAGCACGCAGGCAGTTGGCCTCCCTAATGCACATCAATTTTCAGGAAGTTGCGATGGAAAGTAACTTTTTAGATAACATCCCGGCAGGTGAGCAGTTTTTGCAAAATAAAAAAAGCCCGCCCGAAGAAATCCCGGTATTGGTTTTAGCTTACCTGGGCGACGCTGTATATGACTTATACATCCGTCAATATCTTATTGAGCAGGGTATAACAAGGCTTAACGTATTGCACAAAAAAACAACCGGTTATGTGCGGGCCGAGAAACAGGCAATCGCTATACGCTTTCTTGAGGAACACTTAAGCGAAGATGAAGCGGCAGTAGCCAGAAGAGGACGCAACGCTAAAAATGGACATCCGAAAAAGGGAAAAGATATCGGTATCTACCACTATAGTACGGGCATGGAGGCGCTTGTTGGTTATTTGTACCTGAAGCAAAATTATAAACGTCTCCAGGAAGTCTTGACAATAGCCCGCGAGGCAGTCGAAATGAGCGAAATCTCCCTTGTTCAAAAGCAGTAAGTATATCAGTAACCGTACAAAGGGCAAGGTATTATCAACAGCGAACGACTTGCGAAGCGCCGGTAACAGTAGCCGGCGAAGCGAGGGTAACCGGACAGCGGTGCGAAACCAGCGGCTCTCTTAAGTTATTATAAAAAGCAGTCTTAATTCCAAAGTTAACAGGGCGATGTCGTTAGTTACTCATATGCCGCCTTTGCAGCGCCGCTAGTCCGGTCCGAAGCAAGCCGCGCTACTGTCGGTGCGAAGCATCGGAGTGAGCGTTGACAATACCTTGCCTACCGGGTTCATTTAATAGGCGTGAAAAGATTATTTTCAGGATAGACACCCATGCTGCCAATGCAGCGCCAGCAGAAGGATGAAAATTCATCAGCAAAGGGAGGGCAATGCCTTAAGTGCGATTTTGAGCCTTCATTCGAAGAACGAGTGAACCCGGGGATAAGCGAGGTAACTGTTTGAGGCGCATGGCGCCAAGTTTTACTTAAGCCCGAGGGTGAACGGGTTCGTACAAGTATAAGAGGCGAACATGAGCACGTAGGCAGTTGACCTCCCTAATGCAAGTTGATTTTCAGATAGATTAGTTGTTCAAAAGCAGGTGGAATCTTAATGGAATCAGGCGGAATGCGTGAAGACTATATTGTCGGGCGCAATCCTGTGAGAGAGGCTCTAAAGTCTAACCGCCCAATCAATAAGCTTCTGCTGGCAAGAAAGACAGATACCGGTTCAGGGCAGGAAATCAGAATGCTGGCAAGGGAGAAAAATATTCCTGTTATTCTTGTCGAAAGAACATACCTTGATAAAATGTTTCCCGGTATCGTACACCAGGGTATCATCGCCATAAGCGCCGCCAAGGGTTATCTTTCAATAGATGAGCTATTGCATTCTGCAGGAGCGGAGCCTTTTCTTTTCCTTTTACCGGAGCTCAATGATCCGCGTAACCTTGGCGCAATTATCCGCACTGCTGAAGCAACTGGTGTACACGGTATAATAATTACAGCGCATCGAAGTGTATCACTCACTCCGGCGGCTATTAAAGCTTCGGCAGGGGCATTCGAATATGTGCCCCTTTGCAGGGTAACTAACATGGTCCAAACAATAAAATATCTCAAGCAGAAAAACATCTGGATAGTAGGAGCGCATCCATTGGCAAAAGAGGTTTTCTGGGATTCCAGGCTTGATGGACCTGTAGCTATTGTAATAGGTAGTGAGGGAAAGGGACTCGGACCCCTGATTAGAAAAAATTGTGACATTTTGGTCAGTCTACCTATGATAGGCAGGTTAAATTCATTAAATGCTTCAGTAGCTGCAGCCCTGCTGGCTTATGAAGTATTCCGGCAAAGGAGATTGGCTTCTCATGGGAGAGCGACTGATTGTTGATGGTTATAATGTTATTTTTGACTGGGCGGAAACTTCTGATGAGTTAAAAAAGAATGGTATGGAAAGCGCAAGATACAGGCTCATCAATATCTTAATCAACCATGCCGCTTTAACCGGCATAGATACAACAGTTGTTTTCGACGCTGCAAAAACAAAAGATTCACAGCATGAAGTTGAAAACACTTTCGGTTTAAAAGTAATTTATACTGTAGAAGGGGAAACTGCCGACAACCTGATTGAAAAGCTCTCAAAAGAGCTGTCAAGGCTGGATACCGTTTATGTGGCAACGTCAGATTGGCTGGAACAGAGGATAATACTTGGACAGGGAGCATTTCGGCTTACGCCTAAAGAATTGCTTTCCTGGGTGGAAAGCGTAAAAAAAGAGTCGGAAAGCCATTATATGAGCGGAACTCCAGTTGACGGTTATTTAGAAAAAAACCTAAATGAAAACATTCGTTTGATTTTGGAAAAATGGCGTCGTAAAAGTAGTTAAATTGGATTTTTTCTTGACGGGGATTTTACCCTACGTTATAATAGGCTAGGCCAATGAGGTCCGTCCAAGGGCAACTCATTAACTACACATTATTTAACTAACCGATTATGTTAGGATTAATTAAAGTGGGGGGATATAGTGAATCTAAGCGTTCAGAGAGATATCGCTGCCTCTTACCAGTTAATGATTGATGAAGAAGTAGTTGATTTTGCCAGGGAAGGTGATAACGGAGCCTTAGAATTTCTAATCAATAAATATAAAAATTTTGTACGGGCAAAAGCACGTTCATATTTTTTAGTTGGAGCAGACCGGGAAGATATTATCCAGGAAGGTATGATTGGTCTTTATAAGGCTATCCGCGATTTTAGGACGGACAAGCTCTCGTCATTTCGTGCATTTGCGGAATTATGCATTACAAGACAGATTATTACAGCCATTAAAACGGCTACAAGGCAAAAACATATTCCACTAAATTCCTATGTATCTTTAAATAAACCTGTTTATGAGGAAGATTCTGACCGTACTCTGTTAGATATTATTTCCAGTTCCAAAGTAGCAGACCCCGAAGAAATGATCATCAGCAGGGAAGAATATTATGATATAGAGGAAAAAATGGGAGAAATACTCAGCTCTCTGGAATGGAAGGTACTTATGTCCTATCTGGAAGGCAAGTCCTACCAGGAAATCGCCGAAGATTTAAAACGTCATGTAAAATCCATTGATAATGCCCTGCAAAGGGTAAAACGCAAGCTGGAAAGATATCTCGAAAAGCGTGAAGCATAAAAGGTCTGTTCGACAGGCCTTTTTTTATTATTTTTTTTATTATTTTATAGAGGTAAATAAATGACTTTACGCAGGAAAACATTAATTATTGCTGGTTCTACGCTTATTGGCCTCGTTTTGGTGCTATATATAATCGCAAATTATTTCATGATGAGCAATTTTGCCAAACTGGAAGAACAAAGCACCCGCAGGAACGTTCAAAGAGCTCTTAACGCAACATCTGATAGTATTAATTTTCTGGACAAGACAGTATCTGACTGGGCGTCATGGGACGATACTTATAACTTTATTGCCGGTGAAAACGATAGTTATATTAAGAAAAACTTAGTCGATCAGACCTTTGAGCTGCTTAGAATAAACCTGATTGCCTTCTTCGACACATCAGGCAAGGTTGTTTACAGCAAGTATTACGATCTGGCAAACAACATGTCAATACCATCTCCCGACAGTTTAAGCAAACACCTCCTTAACAACAAAATTTTCCTCGTTAACCTAAAGCAATTTAAAAGCATAAAAGGATTTATCATATTGCCTGAAGGGCCTTTTTTAGTTGCCTCCCAACCCATACTGACCAGTGAGGATAAGGGACCGGCAAGGGGTACCCTGATCATGGGGCGCTACCTTGATCAGACGGAAATAAAACGCCTGTCTGAAACAACTAATTTATCTTTAACTTTTCAAAAGTATGAAGCTTCAACTATGCCTGAAGATTTTAACAGAGCGAATCTCGTTTTATCAAATGGAACACAAGTATTTATCCAAAATTTAAATCCTCAATTAATAGCAGGTTATACATTAATTGAGAATATTTACGGAATTCCATGCATGGTATTACGTGTAGATCAGCCAAGAGAAATATATATGCAGGGAAAGGCCAGCATGTTCTATTTTATATTATGTTTCCTGGCCTCAGGCTTGATCCTGGGGAGTATAATCCTTTTGCTAGTGGAAAAGATGGTTTTGTCCCGTCTGGAAAAACTAAGCAACAGCGCACAAAGCATTGAACGGAGCACAGATTCTTCAGCAAGAATTGAACTTGATGGCAAGGATGAACTGACGAATCTTGCCGGCGCAATAAATAATATGTTGACAGCGCTGGAACATTCCCAGCTTCTTATTAAGAACAGTGAGGAAAGATACCGGCAGTTGTTCGATGAAGCAATTACCGGCGACTATATTTTTGAACGTGACGGAGAGATTGTTCTGTGTAATGCCGCTTTTATAAAGATAATTGGTTTTAATACAATTGAAGAAGCAATAGGCACAAACATATCCGAGGTTTTCTTAAAGAAAGAGGATTGGGAAAATGTCGCCAGGCTTATTCAAGAAAAAGAAAAAGTTGAATTCTCAGAGTTGGAACTTGTCCGGAGCGACGGGCAAATTATAACTGTTATGCTCAAAGTAACCGGAAAAGTCAGAGGAAGGGATAAGTCTTTTTATTATCAGGGTTACTTATTTGATATTACAGATTTAAAAAAGTCCCAGGAAAATACAAAAAGCAGGCTGGAAATGGAAGAAACCATTGCCCATATTTCTTCGCGTTTTATAGGCGCATCCAATTTTGACGATGCCGTAAATTCCTCTCTCGTTGATCTTGCCAGGATAAGCGGGGCGGATCGAACCTATCTGGTGACTGTAAGAAAAGACATTGACGGCATGGATAAAACCCAGGAATGGCCCCATTGCGATGCTTCAAAAGATACCCTCATAAAAAGCAGGTCAGAGATATTTTCTGCTTGGCTTGGCATTCTTAAGGAGAAAAAGATTATTTATATTGAAGATGTCGCTCAATTGCCGGAAGGGAATCAAAAAAACATATTAACTGCCCGTAATGTATTTTCGGTGCTGTTGCTGCCTGTTTGTACGGGAGAAGAATTAAGGGGTTTAATTGGAATAGAAAATATAAAAGAAATACAAAAGTATAGCGAGAATAATTTTGCCTTATTCCGTACCTTTTCTGAGATTATCGGCAGCGCATTGGTTCTTAAGGATTCGCAAGAAGCCCTAAGCGCCTCTGAAAGAGTTCTTAGTACCGTCTTTAACAGCGTCAATGATGCAATATTCATACATGACCTGGATGGAAAAATAATTAACGTAAACGATAAGGCTTTTAAAATGTTCGGCGCAAACCGGAATCAGATAATTTCTTATTTCATCGGAGATTTTCTTAAGATTGAAAATTCTAAAGTCAGGTTACCTGAATTATGGAGCAAAGTCCTTTCAGGAGAAGACCAATTTTTCGAAGGGAAGGCCCGCCGGCCAAACGACTCTTCAATATTTGACGCGGAGATATATATAGGCATGCTCGTCTTGGGCAACCGGACATTTATAATGGTTACGGTCAGAGATATTACCGAACGCAAACAGGTTGAGGAACTATTCAACACTCTGGCAAATTACACTCCGTCAAGTGTTTATTTAATCAGTGAAGGGAAATTTGAATTTGTAAACCCCGCATTTATTATGGAAACAGGTTACAGCAAAGAGGAACTGATGGGGAAAGAATCAATTAAAATAGTTTTGGAAGAAGACCGGGAAAAAACACGGGACTCGGCAATTAAGATGTTAAAAGGGGAGCGTTCATTCCCCTATGAATACAAGTATGTGAGCAAAAACGGGCGTGTTGGTTGGCGAATGGAAAAAGTTGCCTCAGTTCAATACAAAGGCAAACGAACAGTTCTGGGAAATTCCATGGATGTTACCGAATTTAGAAAGATGGAGGAAAGGCTCAAATACTTGAGTATTCATGATCCACTGACAGGTCTTTATAACCGGGCTTATTTCGAAGAAGAAATGCGCCGTCTGGAAGAAGGTCGGCACAGTTCCACAAGTGTCATTGTCTGTGATGTTGATGCGCTTAAATTAGTGAACGATGTACTTGGTCATAATGTCGGTGATGAAGTTCTGAAATCAACCGCCGATGCAATAAGAAGCCCATTTAGAGCCAGTGATGTTGTTGCAAGAATCGGCGGCGACGAATTTGCCGTGCTTTTACCCGACTGCGATGTTATGGTAGCAGATAAAGCCTGCCGGAGGATAGCACATTACGTCAAGCTATATAATCAGGAAAATCCCGTTTTCCCGCTGAGCATTTCTGTCGGATATGCGGTAAGAAAGGGATCCTCGCCCGGCATGACTGAGATATTTAAGGAAGCAGATAAAAATATGTACCGGGAAAAACTGCTTCGAAGCCGGATTGCCCGGAAAACGATCGCACTTGCCCTAATAAAAAAACTTGAGGAGAGGGGTCTTCTTTCAGAAGGTCAAATATCAAGAATGCAGGAACTGGTTTCTTCATTAGCGCAGTGTATAGGATTGCCGGAGCATAGTATTTCCGAAATGCGGCTTTTTGCTCAATTCTATGATCTTGGCAAGATCAGTATACCGGAACAAATACTTTGCAAGCCAGGCCCTTTAACAATTGAAGAAACTGCTGAAATGCGTCAGCATTGTGAGATCGGGCAACGCATTACACAATCCGTGCCTGACCTGCTGCCAATTTCGGACTGGGTTTTGAAACACCACGAATGGTGGAACGGCCAGGGCTATCCTTTGAAATTAAAAGGTGAGGAAATACCCGTTCAATGTCGTATCATTGCTATTGCCGAGGCTTTTGAAGCCATGACAAACGACCACCCGTACAGAAAAGCCATGTCTGTTGAAAAAGCCCTGGAAGAAATAAAAAACTGTTCGGGGATACAATTTGACCCGGCGCTGGTTGAAATATTTTTGCAGATTATCAGGAATAAGAACAAGTAACATTTGACTTTTGTTTGTTTTGTGCTTAAAATATAAAAAACTAAATAATTATAAAGTTAGCTGAGTTGAGTTAGTTTAGTAAAGTTGAGATGAGCATGGTTTTTTAATTTTGCTTGAAACCGGTGTTCGTCATAGACGCCGGTTTTTTATTCGTTATACCGGAGGTGAAAAGCCACATTGATTGAACCGGGGATAAATGAGTATACACAAATGAGCAGATTCTACAACCTGGTGCCTGTTAGCTGCGAATTTCCAGCTGACACTGAAACACCAATAACATTGTTCAGAAAAACAGCTGACGGGAAACCTTCCTTTCTTCTTGAAAGCGTTGAAGGAAAGGAAAAGATTGCCCGCTATTCTTTCATTGGCCTGGACCCGGCAATCTTATACAGCCATCTTGGCAATCAAGGCCAGATCAAAAATAGTTCAGGCGAAGTTATTAAGAAAGTAACCGGGGATCCCTTCCAAATTCTGAATAATCTTCTCAGCGCTTACAAAACACCTGTATTAACCGGCTTGCCAAGGTTTTTCGGGGGAGCCGTCGGCTATTTTGGCTATGAAATGTCCCAATGGCTTGAGAGACTCCCTCATACAGCAGAGGCTGATCTTGGCCTTTTTGACTGCATGTTCATGTTCTGCGGAACAATTTTGATTTTTGACCACCTGCACCATTCTCTGCGTGTCGTGGTTAACAACTTAATAAATGAATCGCCGGAGAAGTCCTATTTCCTGGCCCTGGAGAAAATTGAGCAGATTTCCAAACAATTAAGAGCGCCCATTCCAGGGAAAAATGATTTTTTAACAGCTAAACCTGAAGAAAAATTAAGCGTATCAGACATTGAAAGCAATATGAAACGTGAAGAATTTCTGAATAGTGTGGTTAAAGCAAAAGAATACATCAGGAGCGGAGACATTCTTCAAGTCGTGCTTTCGCAGCGTTTCCGCCTCCCCTTTGAAGGTAATCCTTTTCAAATATACCGGCGTTTGCGTTCAATCAATCCCTCTCCCTATCTTTACTATTTGAATTTCGGTGATCTGGTTATAGCCGGTTCTTCTCCGGAGATGCTGGTGCGTGTTGAGGGAGAGGAAGTTGAAACAAGGCCTATAGCAGGAACAAGACCACGCGGTGCCACCCTCCGGGATGATGATCAATTAAGCCTGGAACTCTTAAATGATCCCAAAGAAAGAGCAGAACATGTTATGCTCGTTGATTTGGGAAGAAACGACTTGGGGCGAGTTTGCAAACCCGGCACGGTTGAAGTCCCTCAGTTCATGGAAGTAGAAAAATATTCGCATGTCATGCATCTGGTATCCGCCGTCCGCGGTAAACTTTCACCTGGTCTTACAGCGTTTGACGCATTAAAATCGTGTTTCCCGGCAGGAACGGTTTCCGGAGCTCCCAAGGTAAGGGCTATGGAAATTATAGATGAACTTGAACCGTCAAAACGGGGGCCTTATGCCGGGGCGGTCGGGTATTTGAGCTTTAATGGAAACCTTGACTCGGCGATTACGATCAGGACTATTTTGTTTCGCCGCAACCATGCTTATATTCAGGCCGGAGCAGGAATTGTCGCCGATTCCGTGCCTGAAAGAGAATATCAGGAAACCGTTAATAAAGCACAGGCCTTATTTCAAACTATTGCTCTTTCATAAAAGGAGGTGGTTTAAATTGCTGGTAATGATCGATAACTATGACTCATTTACCTTCAACCTGGTGCAATATTTCGGCCAGCTAAAGGTGGAGGTGGGTGTTTGGCGCAACGACCAGATTAATCTTGCGCAGTTGGAGGAAATAAATCCGACTCATATCGTTATCTCCCCGGGGCCAGGTTCTCCTGATCAAGCTGGAATTTCGCTGGATGTGATCAGTCAATTGGCCGGCCGTATACCCATACTTGGAGTCTGCCTGGGTCATCAGGCTATCGGCCAGGCTTTTGGCGGACGTGTGGTCAACGCCGGGCGTTTGATGCATGGGAAGACATCCTTAATTCACCATGACGGCCGGGGAATTTATAAGGGCATCCCGTCTCCGTTTCTGGCAACCCGTTATCATTCCCTGATGATCTCTGGCGAAGATCTGCCCTCCTGCCTCGCGGTCAGCGCATGGACTTCAGAAGGAGAAATTATGGGTCTGCGGCATCAGGAACTGCCCGTTGAGGGTGTTCAGTTTCACCCGGAATCGATTTTAACCGAGCATGGTCTTGATTTGCTGCGCAATTTTATTAACAACAATACAAAAGGGGGAGATAAAGATGACTCAGGAAACTTCAATAATCAAAGAGGCGATTGAACTCCTTACGGCCGGCAAAAACCTGACGGAGAGCCAGTCAGAAAATATCATGGAAGCAATCATGGAAGGCCAGGCTACTCCCGCGCAGATAGCAGCGCTTTTAGTCTCTTTAAGATTCAAAGGAGAAACTGTAGAAGAGATTACCGGTTTTGTGAAAGTAATGCGCAAAAAAGCGACCCGCATTAATACTAAATATCCGGTCGTTGTTGATACCTGCGGTACAGGCGGAGACGGCGCCAATACATTTAACATTTCAACCACAGCAGCCTTTGTAATAGCAGGGGCTGGAGCTCCGGTCGCAAAACACGGCAATCGTTCTGTCTCCAGCAGGTGCGGCTCTGCCGATCTCCTTGAGGCTTTGAATGTTCGCATTGACCTTGAGCCGGGACAGGTTGAATCCTGTCTTGAAGAAACAGGTATTGCTTTCCTGTTTGCGCCGTTGCTGCACTCGGCGATGAAGCATGTCGCAGTCCCGCGCCGTGAAATCGGAATCCGGACGGTTTTTAATGTGTTGGGACCCATGACCAATCCTGCCGGAGCAAAAGCACAGGTAATGGGAGTCTATGATCGTGAGCTTACAACAAAGCTGGGCGGTGTGCTTGCCCGTTTAGGCACTGAGCATTCTTTTATCATCTGCGGCGACCAGGGAATTGATGAAATTTCCCTTTCCGGACCCGCCTATGTTTGTGAAATTAAAAACGGAAAGATAAGTGAGTATACGGTTGATCCCGAGAAATACGGTCTGCCAAGATCTCCGGCAGAAGAACTTTTCGGAGGATCTCCATCTGAAAACGCTGCGCATACTTTGTCTATTTTAAATGGAGAGCCCGGTCCGCGCAGGAATTCCGTTCTGATTAATGCGGCCTTTGGGATAGTGGCGTCCGGATTAGCAGAAGATCTTTCTAAAGGACTGGATCTGGCGGCAGAAAGCATATCAAGCGGCGCCGCCTTGGAGAAACTTCAGCGTCTAATCAGGTTTACCAATTCAGTGAAAGAACAGGTGAGCAGTCAGTGATCCTGGAACAGATCATTTCTCAAAAAAGGCAAGATCTAAAAGAAATTAAAGAAAGGCGCCCTTTAGACTCACTTGTGAGCTGTCTGGAAGGCATGCCGCCGTGTAGATCATTAAAAGCCGCCCTTAGAAAAAATGGAGGAATATCTATCCTGGCTGAGGTTAAAAAGGCATCTCCTTCAAAAGGAATGATCCGCCCCAATTTCAATCCGGAAGATATTACAGATGCCTTCAACCGCAGCGGAGTTTCCGCCATTTCCGTAATTACCGAAGAAAAGTTCTTTTATGGAAAGCCGGAATATCTTCAACTGGTCCATTCAAGGTCAGAACTGCCTGTTTTGCGCAAGGACTTTATTATTGACCCATATCAGATTTTTGAAACGAGAATACTTGGAGGAGATGCCCTGCTGCTGATTGTCGCGGCTCTTAATGATCATGAACTTGTCTCTTTTCAAAAACTTGCGTCGGAATTGGGTCTGGAGTGCCTTGTAGAGATTCATAACAGGGAAGAGCTTCAAAGAGCAATTTGTTCAGGCGCTTCTTTAATCGGTATTAATAACCGGAATTTAAATACGTTTGAAGTTAATTTAAATATTACTTTTAACCTGCGTCGATACATTACTGATCAATCCACAGTAGTAGTCAGCGAAAGCGGAATAAGCAGCAGGCTGCAGGTTGATGAGTTATACCGCAATAAAATAGACGCTATTTTAGTTGGTGAAGTTTTAATGCGCAGTGAAAACATTGAAGCAAAAGTAAAAGAACTAACTGGAGGTTATTGATATGGTCTGGGTAAAGATTTGCGGTATAACCGACTTAAAGACCGCCCTTTACTCAGCAGAAGCCGGAGCGGATGCGCTGGGTTTTGTTTTTGCGCCAAGCACAAGAAGGATTGCGCCTGAAACGGCGCGTTCAATTTCCCTGGAACTGCCGCCAAGAGTGCTGAAGGTTGGCGTATTCGTTAACTCACCAATTAAAGAAGTTCAACAAATAACGGAATTTTGCCGTCTGGACATTGTTCAACTGCATGGCGAAGAATCACAGGACTACTGTCGGCAAATTAACAGTAGAATAGTTAAGGCTTTTAACGTTCAAAGCCCGTTATTTAGTTTAATAGATTCTTACCCCGTTGACGCTGTTCTTGTTGATGCCTGCCTGCCGGGCAAGGCGGGCGGAACAGGTAAAGTCTTTGACTGGAAGATTCTTGAATCTATAAAAAGGTCAAGACCAATGATTTTAGCGGGAGGACTTAACCAGTCAAACATAAAAGAAGCTATCCTGACCGTAAGGCCAAACGGTGTGGATGTGAGCAGCGGTGTCGAAACAAACCAAAAAAAAGATCCTGAAAAAATAATGCAGTTTATCAATTTGGTGAAAGAGGTAACTTAATTATGAAAAACCAACAGACATTACCAGATGAAAATGGCTATTACGGTTCTTTCGGCGGACGTTATATACCGGAAACATTAATGCCTGCGCTGGAAGAACTTCAAGCTGAATACTTAAGAATCCGCGACGATCCCGAATTTCATAAAGAGCTCGACTCATATTTAAGCAATTATGTTGGCCGGCCATCACCCCTTACCTTTACCAGGCGCCTGTCAGCAGCCTGTGGCGGAGCCCGGATATTTTTAAAAAGGGAAGACCTTAATCATACAGGCGCACATAAAATTAACAACACTTTGGGCCAAATATTACTCGCTAAAAAAATGGGCAAAAAACGCATCATTGCCGAAACAGGAGCCGGCCAACATGGAGTGGCTACGGCAACTGTCGCCGCCCTTTTTGGATTTGAATGCGTTATTTATATGGGAGAGGAAGATATTCAACGTCAGGGTCTGAACGTATTCAGAATGCAGCTTCTGGGAGCAAGTGTTCTTCCGGTAAAAGCAGGAAGCCGGACGCTAAAAGATGCTATGAACGAGGCGCTGCGCGATTGGGTTTCCAACGTAGAAAATACTTATTATCTTATTGGTTCCGCAGCCGGTCCTCATCCATATCCCATGATGGTGCGTGATTTTCAAAAGATAATCGGCGAGGAAACAAAACGCCAATTAAATGAACAGTTGGGCTGCAAACCCGACCTAATCATTGCCTGTGTCGGAGGAGGCAGCAACTCAATCGGTATTTTTTATCCCTTCCTGGAGGATCCCGAAGTTAAGCTGGTTGGTGTTGAAGCGGCGGGTTTGGGTTTGAAAAGTGGACTGCACGCCGCCACGCTGTCTTGCGGCAAACCAGGTGTCCTTCATGGTTCTTTAAGCTATGTCCTTCAGGATGAAGAAGGTCAGATTAAAGAAGCTCATTCCATATCTGCCGGACTGGATTATCCTGGTGTTGGACCTGAGCACAGTTATTTAAAGCAAACCGGGAGGGTTGAATATGTCTCTGTAACAGACGAGGAGGCTCTTGAATCATTTCTGCTGCTCTGCCGTACAGAAGGCATCATGCCTGCCCTGGAAAGCTCTCATGCCCTGGCTTGGGCGGTAAAAACCGCACCCAAACTTTCGACGGAACAAGTTATTGTGGTTAACCTTTCCGGGAGAGGCGATAAAGATGTTGAAACTGTTCATAAGATAATGGGGAAAGATAACTGATGCTTTCTGGAAGTAAGGCTGAAAGCAACTTGAACGGAGAGATTATAATTGAAAAGCATGAAAAGCAACCGAATAACTGAAAAATTTCAGGAACTAAAAGCCTCAGGCAAAAAGGGCTTGATTACTTATATGACGGCTGGCGATCCCAACCTTGAAACGAACATTGAGATTGCTTCTATAATGGAGTCAGCCGGAGCTGACCTTATTGAAATTGGCATTCCCTTTTCAGATCCCGTGGCTGACGGCCCTTCAATACAACAGGCCTCAATACGTTCCTTATCAAAAGGGATCACTATGTTGCAGATTATTGAAACCATAGGAAAAATAAGGCAGCGGGTTAAGGTTCCTTTAATCATCATGACGTATTATAACCCGATCTTACAGTATGGTCTGGAAAAATTTGTGGTAGATGCAGTTTTGGCGGGGGTAGATGGAATAATAGTTCCTGATCTGCCTTTTGAGGAGTGTGGCCAATTATTCGATTTTACCGACTCTGCCGGACTTTGTCTTATTCAGCTTGTAGCCCCGACAACTACCGATGGCAGGATGGAGAAAATATTTTCCCGTTCCCGTGGTTTTATATACTGCGTTTCGGTTACTGGTATAACAGGAATACGCAATGAAATCAATACTGACTTAAGATCCCTTACCGCTCGGATTTCCAAGTATACTACCCTTCCGATAGCGATTGGTTTTGGTATAGGCGGTCCGCTTCAGGCAGGGATGGTTGCCCACTATTGTGATGCTGTAGTAGTGGGAAGCGCTCTGGTAGATACCATAGCGTACGCAAAAGATTCACAAACAATGCTTATTCAGGTAAATTCTTTAATAAAAGACATAAAAACGGCTCTTTCTTGATAAAAAGAGATTGCTTGAGGTAAATAGCTATGCTAACATTATAAAGACAGAGTAAAAAAGTGCATACGAGAAGAGGTTGGGGTAATGGTTATTGTTATGATTCACGGGGCGGAAGAGGAACAGATCAACGCTGTAATCACCAGGGTTGAAGGCGCCGGATTACAAGCGCATGTTTCACGCGGTATGGAGCAGACAGTAATTGGCGTTATCGGGGACAAGCGTAATTATCCCGAAGTCCTTGGCTTGGAGGTAATGCCTGGGGTAGAAAAAATCGTTCCCATTCTTCAGCCGTTTAAGCTGGCCAGCAGGACCTTCAAAAAAGAGAATTCCTTGGTACAGGCAGGAAAATTGGTTATCGGCGGCGATACGATCCATGTAATGGCAGGACCATGCGCCGTTGAAAGCCGTGAACAACTTTTAGAAACTGCGCGGCAGGTTAAGGAAGCAGGCGCTTCTATTCTGCGCGGCGGAGCCTTTAAACCAAGGACATCGCCATATTCTTTTCAGGGATTGGAGGAAAAAGGCCTCAAGCTGCTTGCTGAGGCTAGAGAAGCCACAGGTCTTCATATTGTTACCGAAGTAATGGATACACGCGCTGTGGAAGTGGTCAAAGAGTATACCGACATAATACAAGTCGGTACCCGCAATATGCAGAACTTTGTTTTGTTAAAAGAAGTATCTAATGTTGATAAACCAGTCCTGCTTAAAAGGGGTCTGTCAGCGACTATAGAAGAATGGCTGATGGCGGCAGAGTATATTATGGCTGGCGGAAATCACAATGTAATTATGTGTGAGCGCGGTATACGCAGTTTTGAAACTTATACACGCAACACTTTGGATCTCTGCGCTATTCCAGTAGTCAAGCATTTAAGCCACCTTCCGGTTATTGCCGATCCCAGTCACGGAATTGGAAAATGGAGATTTGTACCGGCAATGGCTCGTGCTGCTATAGCTGCCGGAGCGGACGGACTTCTAATAGAAGTTCATACAAGTCCTGAGACAGCCTGGTGCGATGGCCCGCAATCACTTAACCCGGTAAAATTCTCCGCTATGATGGATGATTTGCGTAAAATTGCCAAGGTAATGGGAAAGAATCTTTAAATAAATTAAGTATAATTAAGCATAGAAGACCGCCGTTTTAAGGGCGGTCTTTTTATAAAGAGGGCTTATAATTAATATACTTTTAAAATAACGCAGGAAAAAAGTAGCTTTCAAAGAAAATAATTAATCACATTGGCGTCCTGAGTTGTACTTTTGTACTTTGTAGTAACAAAGAAGGTTACTTTTGCATATATTGACTAGTAATAAATCTGACTCCTGGCAGCAGTGGCAAATAACGGTTAAGAAAAGGGGATGATTTAAACGGAAGAATCCGCCAAAGGGTTGGATTTTGAATATGTAGGGAAGACAAGGGTAATTCCTTTTATACTTTGTTATGGTTGTTCCCTGCCTATTTATAAAGAAAACTCGCATTGCTTTATAGGGGGGGCTTCACCTACTTACCGTTTTTATTGCAGTACATGCATGAAACTGTTTTACAAGGAAAATGATCCTGGCCAGGAAGAAAAAATAAAAAAATAGTGCCAGTTATATTAACACTCCTTATACGTATATTATTTGTTAATAATTCTTATTATTTGTTAAAATTCTCTTTCCTTATGGGGAGTGGTTTAGTCAATGCCTGTTCAAAAAAATATTGTTGTTCTTGATCCCGGACATGGTGGTTACGACCCGGGAGCGATAGGTTTAAATGGAACAAATGAATCCCAGGTTGTCTTATCTATTGCTAAAAAGGCACAGTTATACCTGTCTTCCACAGTAGATGTTTACCTTACGCGTACAGAAGATAAGTCTCTTATAAGAAATCCTGTGGCTGATCAGATTGCCCGCGCAGCTATGTCGAACAGTATCAATGCAGCCTGTTTCGTCTCCATTCACTGCAACAGTTCCAAAGAAAAACAAGATCACGGAGTAGAAACCTATTATTACACAGGCAGCGAAAGGGGTAAGCTACTTGCAGCAAATATAAACAAAAGGCTCTCTCCTGCTGCAGGTTTGCTGAATAGGGGTATAAAAGAGGCGGAACTGGCAGTTTTACGTTACGCAAAATGCCCTTCCGCACAGGTCGAGGTAGCATTTATCACCAACCCGCAGGAGGAAGCCTTATTAAAAACAGATGATTTTCAGGACAGGGCGGCCTGTGCTATTGCAAGCGGGATTGCCTCTTTTATCGGCGCTAATCTGCAGCGCCTACCGGATTTTGATTATTCTTACCAGGAAACTCCCTTTATAAAACTGATCAGAAAAGCAAAATTTACCGAATCATGCGAAAAAAGTGAGCCGGTTACAATAGAGATACTTGCTGACATACTTGATAAACTGGGTATTTTATAAAGAGTAGACTTGAAAAGTGCTGTTGGTTTCTTTAAGCCATTAATGTACATGCCTTCGACATATATGAAAAGTATGAAAAGGAGAGGAACAAATCATTTTACAAAAAGAAATTGAAGATTTGCCATTAAAATATTTTATTCTTACCTTTGGTTGTCAAATGAACATGCACGACTCCGAAGTCATGGCGGGTATATTAGAAAACATTGGTTATGTAGCTGCCGAAAATAAAGAGCAAGCAGATGTCCTGTTAATAAATACCTGCTGCGTAAGAGAAACCGCTGAAAACAAAATATTTGGTTTAATGGGTAAACTCCGGAAGCTCAAGTATGAAAAGCCGTCCCTGATCATAGGCATAGGCGGATGTATGACCCAACAGGAAAAAGTAGCGGAAAAGATCAAAACTCGTTTTCCTTTTATAGACCTTATCTATGGAACAGAAAACTACCACAGGCTTGCGGAACTACTGAAAACCGCTCAGGGCAGTCAAAAAACTGTGTTGGAACTCTCTCACCAAATTAACCCGGTTATAGAAGGACTCCCTATCAAAAGGGCAAGCGGATTCCGCGCCTGGGTAGTTGTTACATATGGCTGCAATAATTATTGCACTTACTGTATTGTGCCTTATGTACGGCGGAGTGAGCGAAGCCGCCAGCCGGCGCACATTATTTTAGAGGTAAAAGACCTGGTGGCTCATGGCTACAGAGAGATCACCCTGCTTGGCCAAAATGTAAATTCTTATGGAAAGGATTTGGAGCAGCCGTTAGATTTTGCAGGACTTCTTGCTGAAGTCAATAAAATAAGCGGTCTTGACAGAATTAGATTTATAACTTCACACCCGCGCGACTTTAACAAGCGCCTTATTGAAACAATTTCAAGCTGTGAAAAGATATGCGAACATATTCATCTTCCCGTACAAGCCGGAAGCAACCATATTCTTAAGAAAATGAACAGAGGATATACGAGGGAACATTTTATCAACCTGGTTGAATCGATCCGGCAGAGTATACCTGGTGTTTCTATTACAACAGATATAATGATCGGGTTTCCCGGTGAAAGCGATAAAGATTTTCAGGATACCTTGGATTTAATAGAAAAAATCCGTTTTGACAGTGCGTTTACCTTTATCTACAGTCAGCGCAGGGGAACACCGGCGGCCACAATGGAAGGACAGCTTCCTGATTATGTAAAAAGTGAAAGAATTAAAGTTTTAATCGATATCCAAAACAAAATAAGCAAAGAAATTAATCTGCAGGAAGTTGGAAAAAAACGCTGGCTTCTTGTTGAAGGTACAAGCAAGACAAACAAAAAGCTTTTAAGCGGTCGAACCCGTTCCAATAAGACAGTGATATTTCCCGGACCCCATTTTTTAAATGGGAAAATTGTTGAAGTTGAGATTACTGAAGGAAAGCTTACTCATCTGGCAGGAAAATGGCTGGATAATTATTATTAACCATATAATAAGACATCCATGCCGCTAAAGTGACACCAGCAGGAGGATGAAAATTCATCAGCAAAGGGAGGGCAATGCCTTAAGTGCGATTTTATTCAATGAACGAGTTCGTACAAGTATAAGAGGCGAACATGAGCACGCTTAGCAGTTGACCTCCCTAAGGCAAGTTAATTTTCAGGATAGACATCCATGCCGCTTTCAAGCGGCGCCATCAGAAGGATGAAAAAGTAAGCATTCAGTAAAACCGTCCAAAGGGCACGGTGTTGTCAACAGCGAACGAATTGCGAAGCGCCGGTAACAGCAGCCGGCGAAGCGAGGGTAACCGGACAGCGGTGCGAAACCAGCGGCACACTGGTAGTTTCTTGAAGAGGCTAAATGAGATCAGAAGTATAATGGAAGCTATATTTTTAAAATTTGCCATGCCGCCTTTGCAGCACCGCTAGTCCGGTCCGAAGCAAGCCGTGCTGCTGTCGGTGCTTAAGCACCGGAGTGAGCGTTGATATTGCCGTGCCTATCGGATACTTATTTTCAGGGTAGACTTGGGGGGGATATTTGCTCATATTAAAGATTGTTCCAAAAAGTATAGTTTCCTTAAGGGAGGTAGTTGGAAAGTGAAAATATCCTGGTTGGGTCATGCCTGCTTTATGATTCAAACTAATAACGGAAAGGTGATCATTACCGATCCTTTTGATGATTCTGTTGGTTACCCACAACCCCGGGCTGCAGCAGACCTCGTTACAGTTAGCCACCAGCACTTTGATCACAATTCCGTAAAAATGGTTATGGGTAAACTAAAGGTTATCCAAACCGCTGGTGAACATATAATGAATGGCTTAAAAATAATAGGTATTCAAAGTTATCATGACAACGCCAAAGGTTCTCTGAGGGGGAAAAATCTAATTTTTGTTTTTGAAGAAAGCGGTTTTCGTGTTTGTCACCTTGGAGATCTTGGCCATATACCTGATCAGAAACTGCTTGGTGAAATTGGACATGTTGATGTAATGCTTATTCCTGTAGGAGGGCTTTATACAATTGACGCCTCTGAAGCTAAAGATGTAATATCCCTGATCAACCCCGGTTACGTGGTACCTATGCATTATAAAACTCCCTACCTGAAATTGCCGATAAGCCCGGTGGGTAATTTCTTAAAATACTTTCCGGAACACAAAATCATTGACCAACTAGACGTTTCTCCCGGAAAAAAGCCTGAACAAACTCAGGTAGTGGTTTTAAATCTCACTAAGCCCTAACCATCAACGGCGCCACCAAGCTAACAAGGAGACGGGGTTGTTGATACACTTAATGATGTGTCAACAACCCCATTACCTTGACATACCCTTGAGATGCTAACCAAGGTCTTCAATAATCCATAGTTGTTGAAGCATTCTATAGCGGTATTTTTCTAACTCTAACTGTTTCTCAAGAACCGCAATCTTTTTTTTGTTTAACTTGTTGTCTTTTAAAATTTTAAGCTGATCCTGAAGCTGTTCCATTTTCTTCAAATATTTCACTTCCTCATTTAAACGATCTTTTTTATTTATTTTTACGGAAGGTGTTAAATTTGTTTGTTTGCTTACAACAATCTTTTTATCTTTTAGAATAGGTTCCAAATATGAAGCAGCCTCAGATTTTTCATGTGAAAGCATGTTTATATAAGCATCTTTCTTTTCTAAAAATATGTTCTCGGAATCGTATGAGTTTAAATCCTCAGCATACTTATTCTTTAATCCTATTTTGGAAAAAAGTTGTTTGGATTTTATTACTTTGTAAATCCTTGAAGGAGATCCAAGCTTTTTATTTAAATCCAATTGCAGCGAGTCTGAAAAATCTCCTGATGAAAGCCAATCTTTACTTGCCGCATCAACGTCACAGCCAACAGCGGAAAGTTTATCGAGCAATTCTTTGCGTCTCACTGGGCTGTTATCCATGTTGATTGTTTGAATTCCAGTCAAATCTTTATAAAAGTTTAATTCGCCTATTTCAACAACTATTGTTCTTTCTCTGTTTAAAGCCAGGGCCATACCGGTGCTCAACAAAACATTGGTCCTTAGAGGGAATTTTGGGGGTTTTTCTTCACTGTTGTTATAAAAATATTTAGTCTGATGCTTTTTAACCGCCGCTTCGGCAGGTGTTAATACTGACAAGACCGCTTGAACGTTTTTAAAAACAGTAATAAGCATTTCACTTGCTTTTAGATCATGATCGCCGTTTAATCCAAACATATCGTCAAATCCAACAGGTTGAAGCCCTATACTGTTTAAGAAATCATGCAGCGAATTATTGATCTTTTTATTTGCTCCGTGTATGACAAACACCTTTTTTCTATTGGGCAGTTGTTCTTCAATAATTTTTACAGAAGGCCCGCTATTTGCTTTAACTAACTCTTTCTGAGACAGTGTTCGAGCGGTATGCGCCGCTTTTTTAGCAGGCCTGACTTTTGAAACCTCTTTTCTTTCAGAAGGCGAACCTTTTTCTTTTGTTTCACTTATTTCTTTGCGGTCGAATGCATCTTTTGTATGCATTATTGTTAGTTTCTTTTCGGACTCTCCAGGGTCAGGCTGCTTGATTACAAATATTTCCTGACAACTAGGGGCTTTCATATAATTAATTTGTTCCAATTTCTTACCTGTCTTTTTAATAAACTTCTCTGGATCATCTAGAGACGTTTCGGAGAAGGGAATATCCTTATTGTTCATTTCTTCACATTCCATCAAATTGTCGTTTTTCTTTTCTGCTTCAGATACCAGATCAATTTTTTTCAGGCCTTCAGAAATTTCTTCCAGGGTATTATTTTCATTTACAACCGCATTTAATTCTGGAATGTCGGAATCAACTTTGTCCTGCTCAAATGAAACTGCCGATTCTTTAATTATATCTACTGATTCTATCCATTCAAGTATGTTATCAACAGACGCAGTTGAATTTTCAGAGAAGTATTCCTCAAACCCGGTTTCCAAAACCTCAACTTGTTCCACTGTTTCCCCGAAAAATTCCTTATCAACAGACTCAATTTTGCTTTCAAAGATTTCCGGATACTCAACCGCCTGATTATTTCTCATTTGTCCTTTCTGTACTGTAGATTCATCTTCTATTAGAACCGTTTCCGCTAATCTTAGCTGCTTTTCATTTTTAAATTCCAGTATGCTGCTCTGCAATTCTTCAGTTTTTTTATTATTTCTTTCAAGCTTATTCTTCTTCTTCTTTTCAATTTCTATATTATCTCCGGCTTCTTTTAAAACTGTCCGTTTACAGAACGACTCATGTTGTTTCATGATTATTTCCAGTTCCTGTTCAATATTGGATCTCCTGGAGTTGACGATTACTGCAGCGTCTTTTAGTGAAAGACGGAAGTGCCTTGAGATTACTTTTCGTACAACAGATAAATTGGCGGCAATATTTTCGATTTCAAGAATCCCTCTTGGAATATATTCAAACGGAATTGTCAAAACAAAGGGGTTACCCGTATGTTCAAATACAAGAAGAGTCCAGCCCCGGTATTTGCCAATCTTCAAATTATATCCTGAGATAATAGGCCATTCATCAATTAATTCAGGGTGTATTTTTTCAACCATCTTCCTATAACTATCAATCACTCTTATGTGCAGTTGTTTCATTGTTCAGCCTCCATAAAAAACTAATTTTTAAGTAAAGTTAGATTACTGCCTACTTCAGTATTAAGTTTGCAAACGGTTCCAGCGGGCAATTCAACTGTCTGAAAAGCTTTCAGATGCAAAGCAAGGCGGTATGGCTGAAGGTTCTCTACTATTCTTAGAACTTTATAAAATCGGTCAAGAAAAAGTATATCTATAGGAAAACGCATAAAAAACGTATGTATAGAATTGCAGGGAACCAATAATAACCCTTCGCCATAAGGCAAATAGTTTTTTCCTAACAGTCCGGACATTCTCTGCAATGGATTACTTGCTATTTGAAGGTTTTCCGCTAAAACCGTTTTCTTAGCCGGATCTATTAACAAATAATACAAATTCAAGTCTCCTGATTATTTAATGTTCATAATGCTCACTTGCTTCAGGGCAATTCAATTCAAAAACATAATCCCCAATTGTGAAATAATCACCGTGGACGATCTGTTGGCGGCTTTTAGGTCTTTTATTATATAAAAGATATGTTCCAGGCAGGCAAATAACAAGGTAACAGAACTTAGCGCCATTTAAGTTAAATTCCTTAATAGCTATCTTATTTTTTTTGCTTCTGTTAATTTTTATTAATTTAAACGCAAAATTTCTGTTTTTCTTAGGCAGTACGAAATCCGCCCCAAGATCATTTTCCGTTGCAATTAAAACTTCTTTCTTACCTAACTGTTCCAAATTCAATATCCCGGAGGAACTTTCCGTTGGTATTTTATAGTTTAGGGTGCCTTTAATCTGGTAAGCATGGATTTTTACCCTGATGTACCTGATAGTGAAAGCGGCAATCGAAATAATAATTATTAAAATTAGTGCAATCAGTAACTTATGCCAGCTAATTGCATACTGTTTTATTATTATGCCATCTTTATATTTAGCAGCCAGCAAAAGTATGTTTTCAGAAATTTTTCTTTGATCAAGCCTGTTCAAAAGGTTATTGGTGATCATGGCAGCAACTGATTTAAAAGCACCGAATTTGCCTTTTTGCAGTTCGGGTTCTACTGTAATTTTTCCTAACTTTCTATTTTCCGCAATTGCTTTACCCTTATAAGTACCTTTCACCTGAATATATAAGGTTGATTCACCTGTTTGAGTACAATCAACGCAGGCGGAAAATACACCGTCGTCCTTTTTTTGGTCTAAGGAAGAGCTGCCGCCGTCATCTTTAAAAGGTACTGTTATAGTACGCTTGTCTGGGAGAATAATCTTTAGTATAAAATGCTCGAGATTCAAGTGCGGACCGGGAACCAAATTATCTGTCCCAATTTTAAAACCTGCCCGAACAGGAAATCTATCGCCGACGCTATAATTATTAAGCTTATAATCATAAAAGAAACTGGGCTGATCTATCGCAGGATATTTATTTGTAATTAAAATTGATTTAAAAAAATAAACCAGCTCATTTGGATCAGTTACTAAAAAATATTCTCCGCCAGTTTTTTGAGCAATGTTACGCAATAAAGAAGGGGTTTCGGTTATGCCAAGCGCGATACAATGGACACTCAAGCGCTGGTTTTTAAATAGGTCAATATCTTTGTCCAGTTCAGCCATGTACTTTGCCATACTTTTTGAGTTCTGCAGCAAGTAAGGCAGATCAGGCTCACCATCCGAAAGAAGAAGGACAATTTTTTTCTTCCCTGTCTCAGCCTTGGAGAGTTCAATCAGGGCTTTCTCCAGGCCTCCTTTTAAATCTGTATAGCCTTTGTTTCCGATGTTGTTAATCGTTGAAAGAATTTCATTTCTCGATGATTCACCGCCAACTTTCCTCAGTGGTAATAATACAGCAGCCTCATCTGCAAATTGGATTATGCAGATCTGATCGCTGTTACTTAACAAGTCGATTGCCCTTTTTGCAGCTTCAATACGGACGGTTTCGGGATCGTTATCCTTCATACTTGCTGAACTATCAATAACCAAGGCAACTGCCAGCCCTTTAGAAACAATTGAAACTTCTTGCGCACTTGCATAAGGGATAAGTACTGCAAAAGTCAAGAAAAGGAGGTTTAATAATATTCTCCACTTCGTCAACATAAACACCGTCCGTAACTACAACTTGGTTAGAATTTGAATAATTGCAGGCCCAAGAATTATAACGAACAAAGCTGGAAAGATAAAAAAGACCATCGGGAAAAGCATTTTTATAGGCGTCTTCATAGCCATTTCCTGCGCCCTTTGCCGGCGGTACCTGCGCATCGATTCTGACTGGATGCGCAGAATAGGTCCTATGGCAAAACCCATCTGCGTACCTTGAATAATCATTGATAAGAATGAACTGAGATTATAGGATTCAACCCTTCTTGAAAGATCTCTTAATGCATCCTGCCTGCTCTTGCCCATTTTTATCTCGTTTAAGGTCTTGCCAAACTCTTCACCCAGGGGGCCTTTCATTCTTTCAGTTACCTTGGACATGGCCAGGTCGAAACCAAGGCCTGCTTCTACACATACTACCAGCAAATCAATAGCGTCCGGAAGTGCAATATCTATCTCTTTTAACCTCTTGTTTGCATTGAAAAAGAGCCAGGCCGTTGGAGCCGCTATGCACAGGACCATGGTAATAAAAAAGCCCTGAAATGCCGTTCTATAACCAAAACCAGCTATAAGCGGCAAAAAAAATGCCGTGGGACTTAGAACAAGAAAAGTAATGAAAACACATGTTACAAAATAACCAGCTTTTATGCCTTTCGGGTTTCCGGACTGAATTAACTTTTTTTCAACTGCGGCTGTTAAATTTAAAGGCAGAAGACTATTGAAAAAATTTATAATTTTCGTTTCCATAGGTTTTAAAACTCTTATTTTAAAGGGAAGGTTTAAGGATTCCTCATCCTCGTTGAACGAACGCATTAAACTGATGTTTCTTAGCTTTGCTTTTATACCGTACTGTCTTAAAAAAATTAATTGGCTGACCAATAATATCAGCACAAAAACAAGAATAAAAATTAGCGCCAAAAAAACATAAAACATACTCTTTCCCCTATACCTTAATTTTAATAATTCTGTTGATCAGCAAGATTCCTGTTATTTCGGAAAATATAGCAATAGTAAGCATTATCCTGCCGGCAGGTTCGGTAAAAAGCACTTGCACAAAGGCCGGGTTTAAGATAGAAAGCACAATTCCGACCACTATGGGCAGCAGGCTGATAATTATAGCCGAAAGCCTGCCCTGAGCAGTTAAAGTTTTTATCTCTCCTTTTAGGCGAATTCTTTCCCTAATCGTCTGGTTGATGTTATCAAGTACTTCCGCCAAATTACCTCCTACCTGATGGTGAATCAGGATTGCTGTTATGACCAGTCCTAAATCTTCATCACTTGTCCTGTTTTCCAGTTCATCAAGGGCCTCTGTGAGACTCCCGCCCAAATTCAAATCTTTGACGAATTTTTTTAATTCCTCAGAAAGGGGAGAAGAGACTTCATGACTTACCTGCTCTATGGCTTTTGTAAAAGAATGACCCGCTCTCAGGTAATTTGCCAGTAGGAGCACCATATTACCGGTTTCGCTGCTTAAGAGGTTGCGCTGCTTCTTTTCCCTGGATGACAGGAACAATAGAGGAAGTGTAAATCCTGTTATACCGCCGATTAAAGCAAAAAGGACTAATATTACAGGTTTCGCATTTATAGTAAGAACTGCGGCACAAATCAATATTAAGGCGAATAAAACTGCACAGGAAAGAGACAGCAAGATAAATTCCCCGGGCAAATAAAGCAAATGAGCTCTTTCCAGCCTTCCAGAAAGTTTTTGAAAGTAACGTTCAAGTACTAAATATTTTTTTGGGACACGTGCTTTGAATTTTCTTTTTGCAGGCTTAGTTTTTTTGCCTTTAAATATCTCTGCTTCGTTGTATTCATGAAGAGAAGCTGTTTTAACTATTTTTTTCAAACGTGATCTAATTGTTCCTTTATCTGTAAAAACAATTTTGTATGACAAAATTGTTATAAAAAATACCGCTGCGAAAATTATCGTCAACGATATAATAATGGACATTGAAAGTGCCCCTTTGCTAAAAAGTAATGAATATCTGGTGGGGGAGATAGATACCCGCCGATTCCATTTTCCGGATAAATCTTGGAACTATGCCGGTCGGACTATACCGCCCGGCTACACGGCCCCTTTCATCAATGCCTGTTTGTTTAAAAACAAAGATATCCTGCAATGTTATTGTATCGCCTTCCATTCCTGTAATTTCGGTAACATTGGTTATTTTGCGGGTCCCGTCCTTAAAACGTTCCTGATGAACAATCAAATTAATTGATGCTGCTATTTGTTCCCTGACTGCCCTTAAGGGCAGTTCCACACCTGCCATAAGGACCATTGTTTCCAACCGAAAAAGAATATCACGGGGACTGTTTGCATGTCCGGTAGTAATTGAACCGTCATGTCCTGTATTCATTGCCTGCAGCATATCCAAAGCCTCTCCGCCGCGTACCTCGCCCACTACAATCCTGTCCGGGCGCATCCTGAGAGTGTTGATCAGAAGATCACGCGTGGTTACACGGCCTTTTCCTTCTATGTTTGGCGGCCGGGTTTCCAGCCGGACTATATGATCCTGCCATAGCTGCAGCTCGGCGGCGTCTTCTATGGTGACAATCCTCTCATCAGGGGGTATGAAAGAGGAAATAACATTTAAAGTTGTCGTTTTCCCTGATCCGGTTCCGCCGCTGATCATTATGTTAATCCGGCTCTCCACGCAAGCCTTCAGAAAAATTGCCACCTCAGCGGACATAGTCCCGAATTCAATCAAATCGTCTACGGTGAGCGGGCTTTTTGAAAACTTGCGGATGGTTAGAACTGGCCCGTCAACTGCCAAAGGTGGGATAACAGCATTTACCCTTGAACCGTCCGGCAAACGCGCATCCACCATAGCCGAAGTATCGTCAAGCCTTCTGCCAAGAGGGCTGATGATCTTATCTATAATCTTCCTTACATGATCATCATCACGGAAAGTCGCATCGGTTTCAATAATCCTGCCCTTTTTTTCAACATATACCTTTTTCGGGCCATTGACCATTATTTCACTAATTTCCGGGTCATCTAACAATGGGTCAATAGGGCCATACCCTGTAATTTCATTTGTAACATCCTGGACTATTTTGTCCCGGTCAACCCGGCTGATAATTTTTTCTTCTTCCGCCAGTACTAAATTGACTATTTCAGTTATGCCTTTTTTAAAACGGGTTTTTTCTTCTTCAGAACTGCGAACAAAAGAAATATTTTCTGCTACATTATCAATTACTTTCTTAATAGTCTTTTCTTTTAAATCTTCAAGAAAAGCAAGTTTTCTCGCAACGTCAGGATTTACTTCAGGAACATTTTTTTTGGCTACTTGTTCCTTGACAAGATTGAACAATGGGCCTGTTCTAATTCTTGCGGTTCTCTCACCGATCATTGGCTATACCCCCGTTATTGTCATTCTTGTTCAACAGGCGTCCCAGAAGGCCCCTTTTTACTTTTGTATTTTTACGCCCATCCCTCGTTTCAGAAATTGCTCTTGCCAAAAGATCAATACTCTGGCCAAAGTCTGAATCAGGCAGGCCTATTACTGCAGGCACACCTTGGTTCAAACCGGTGATTACACTCTTACTATCCTCAGGTATAGTTGCAAAGACAGGTATTTTTAAAGTTCTTTCCACATCCTTTGGAAAGATGCCGAACTCCTTGCCCACTCTGTTTAAAATCAGCTTTACCCGTGCCCTGGAAAAGCTCAGCTTGTCCATAACCATAAGGCATGCTTTAAGATTTTTTATAGTTCCAAGGTCCAAATTGCCGACAAGCAGGATATTATCGGACTGGCGCATGGCGGCAACGATTGTTTCGCTAAATAGAGAAGAAGCGTCGATTATGAGGTAATCCCAGCTTTCCTTGGCTACGGAAATAATTTTGTTCACATGCTCGGCAGAAACAAAATCGGAAAATTCAGGTGTAAAGGGCGCCGGAAGGATCATCAGGCCGGATTCGTGCCTCTCCAGATAACTTTCCAGCAAATCCTGGTCAAGGTATTGCATTTCATTTAACAAGTCTGTAAGGTGTTGTCTCTGGACTATATTAGTTGCTACAACAACTATTCCATGGTATAAATCGAGATCCCAAAGAATCGTCCTGTACTGATATTTTTTTGCCAGTATTACCGCCAGGTTGACCGCAATGGTAGTTACGCCGACACCGCCTTTATTACTGAATACTGTTATCACTTTGGGTTTTTTGGCAACCGTTTCATCATTAATTTTTGCAGGTATGTTTATTTTTCTTTTCTTTTCATAGTCGTAAGCCCCGTAAATGCTTTCCACCAGGGCGGCAGGCTCAATTGGTTTGGCTATTAAATCCCGTGCGCCTACCTGAAGCAGTTTTCTGTAACAATCTTCGCCCGAATTAAGGCCCAAAATAATAACGGCCATATTAATAAATCTCTGTGAAATTTCCTCCGCCAAACCGAAGGGGCCTTCAGGAATATCTTCGTCAACCAGTACTACATTGGGAAGAAGTTCGCCAAGTATTCCGAGAGCAGTTTCCCTGTTGGAAGCTTCGCCTACAATCTCTATATCCTCAATATTGGACAGCATTTCAATAAGCGAATTAGCCTGGTCCTGATCTTCATTAATAAGAAATACACGTATACAAAATGACACTTAAAGCAACCCCTTGTTTATTTTGTATAAGAACTTGAGGATAAAGGCATAACATCCCGGTCAACCGGCGGCCGCAGCGTTAAACTGATTTTGCCGGTCATCTCGCCTAATGTAATTTCCTGCGCTTCTGCGGGTGTCAAACTCAAAGTGATGGTCGGAACAATTACCTGTTTCCCTTCTTCCTGAGGAAAGGAACTTCCGCCGGCAGCCAGAATTTCTTTGTTCTGTAAGATTGTTTTTGTATATTTTACACCACCGGAATCCCTGGTTAACAAAACATCCACTCTGTCTCCAACAACCGGAAAACCTGCGACACCTGTAACTTCAGTAACTGCAACAGTAACGGCTCTTTGTTTGTCCGGTATGTGATAAGAAAAACGGTTTCCCGGTTGTGCTCTTGTAAGAATTTTGCTTGTTAAAACCTGCTCGTACATCAGCAACTGCACCTTTGTTGTTTTACCCTGCGCTTCAGAAATACTGTGCAAAGACTGGGGATGAGCAAAGTTATCCGGCATATTCCTTATGGTTAACATATCTTTGGTAAGAACCGTATTTGGCGGTATATCCTTTGCCGCCACAAGGACGGGAATCATTTTTTGGGCCGCTCCCGCGCCGAGAAGAGTTCTGTAAGCTGCAAAAACCGCCAGAATTGCCAGAACCAGAGCAATAATAAAAACCCACCTGTTAATCAGCTTCATATTTCCCCCTATGGTAGTCCCTTAATTCTAATCGATCAGATTGACTCCCCAGGTCTTATAATCAGCGGTCTGGTCAGGTCCGCCGACATGCCCTGCTGTTATGCAGTTTATAAAAGTAACATTAACGACAGCTTCACCGCCATGCATTGTAACGCTCTCAATAAAAAGTGAGACAAATCCTGTTACTGTAACTTTATCTCTCCCGCTGGGGCTGCCAGCGCAAACCGGGATGGTGACTATCCTCGCGCATCCGGGTGTATAAGATAAGGCGTTGCAGGAACCGCCGTGAAGTTCAGTGCATTTGTCAATTCTATACTGTAATCCGTTTACTGTTCCCTGCGGTTTATTGCCTGTCTCCGTGGTCAATTCCTGTCCTAAACAGATCAGTCCGTCATAGCCGAATTTGAGCTTTTCTTCATAATTCTGATTTCCTGTCCCTCCAAGGGCAAGCGCGTAAAAATTGCCCGGGTTATCCGGAGGGGGCAGTCCCTGCCTGAGTGATACAACACCCGATTTCTCGCCTCCGGTTACAAAGACAGGCAGCATGCCCTCACAAGAATCGATAGGACCGGTTACAGCTTTCGAGTGGGCTTCTTTCCGTCCTTTAGAAAAACCGATCATTGGAGCAAAAGCCAGGTCCTGTTCTTCATAAACATCCACAGTTACTGTTTTATTTTGTTGATCAATAGAAATGGTTGTACATGCTTCCTGAATTCCGTTTTTTGTAATGTATTCGATGGCCGAATTATGGGCGGAAGCTTCGGCTTCCATCGTTGTACCGTTATTAAGTATAGTTTCTGCAAATTTCTGGGCCCCGGCAAGCGCAGCCGCATCTGCAACCGTTTGAAGACGCCTTTTACTTTCCAAAAGCGAACCTACGTCAAACACTAAAGCTGTAAATCCAAACAGTACCGACATTGCAAGAGCAACAATTACTATGGAAACCCCATTTTCACAGCGCAGTAATTTTTTAATCTTGTATTTCATAGAAATAGTCCTTTCGCTGCTGACCTTTTTATCTTTCAATCATCATCACAGCTTTACTGCATACTAAAACAGGTGTGCCGATAAAGTTGCTGATCAGCGGGATAAAAAGATCAACCCGTCCTTTGACATAGATTTCCGCAGGTTTGCCGACCTGGTTTCCCTCTGATTCTTCTTTCCACCAGACAACGGCGCCTTCAGCGGGCGCTGTTTCAGTGTCCTTTGCGGATATATCATTACTAACAGATACGCTAAGGCTGTCAACCGCATTCTCTACCGCTCCCTGGATATCGCCGCCGACAACAGCTTTTCTTGCCCCTTCACGGGCTGCGCTGGTTACCACAAGTTTTGCGTGAAAGATCCTGCCGAATTCGACAATTCCAAAGAGCAGCAACAGCAGCAGGGGGAGGACCAGAGCAAACTCTACCAGCGTCTGCCCGGAATCTTTCTGTTTTGCATTCACTTCATTCCTCACCACCCAATCAAATAAGAAGATATTAATCCTAAAAAGATGGCCAGCCCGTAGGGAATATAGATATTTTGCCTGTTCACGGAGTTGTTTTCAGGCAGCAGAAGGTCTTTGCCCGCCTGCCCGGACGTCAAAAAATACAACTTCAAACCAAGTAAGAACCTTTTTAACACAGCTCTTTTCCTTTTCCAGAAAAGGGCAGCCAGGGCAAGGATCCCTCCCCATACTGCCGCCAGAATTGCGGTAATCAAGATAAAATGGACTCCTTTAAAAGCGCCTATAGCCCCCATGAGCTTTACATCACCGCCGCCCATGCCTCCGAATAAAAAGGGAATTAAAAAGACCAATATTCCCATCACCAGCCCTTTGGCGCCAAAATACAATCCCGGCCACCCCAGAAGCTGATAACATGCTATAAGACCGGATGCCGCCGCCGAAAAAGTAAGCCAGTTCGGTATCCTGCGAGTTTTTAAGTCCATTAAAGACGCTATGCCAACAATGATTATGACCACGATATCAAGGCATGTTTCCATTGCAATCCTCTAATGCTGAGATTTTGGACAGGGCAGGTGATATTGTCAAAACACTATCAGGCATGCAGACTGTCATAATATTTTCTTTTTAAGGGGTGGTTGTTCCCGCGGGCATCTGAGCTCCTGCGGCGGTAAACGTATCGGATATTTTATCTTTTAACAGCGTCAGGGCGCCGGCCAGAGCCACACCGATAATCGCAATAATCAGGGCGTATTCAACCAGTGTCTGGCCTTCTTCGTTTTTAACAAGTTGCTGAAGTTTCTGCATCTTTTCACCTCCTTTCAATTGACTAATGGACTTCTGTGTAAAAATTGCCTGCCCTGTCTCAAACCCTTTAAATATAAAAACTAAAACCCCTTGAAATATCCATAAATATTTCTGTAAAAGGGGTTTACACACTGCATTATTTCTGTTATTATATCTTTGCTTGTTTTATTTTATTTGCTGTGTGCTTTCCCCTTAACGGAAAGCATTTCTTTTTTTAATTTTTTAAAATAAAAACCTGTCTTATTGGACAGGTTGCCTGATAAATGTTTTAAATTTACGGTTTTGTACCGTTGAAGCTTAAAACATAACTCCTTGGCAACCCAGCCACCTTAGCTTTGCCTTAGGCCTGAGGCTTTGCGTCCCTGCCTTTCGGCAGGTTTGCCCTTATTTAACAAGAAGCCTATTTATTTTTCATATCTTATCATGTAAAAAAATATTTTTCAACATTTATTTTATAATTTTTTCAGATTAAATTTTCATATCTCTTTTGAATATTTCGGTTAGGCCACTTTATTAATATTATCACTTACTTTGCTGCAGGCGCTATTCTTCTTAAAATCTCCCCTGTTTCTGCTGTAAAGCTCCTCAGCGGAGTTCCCTTGCTTATCCCTTCGCTAATCTTTTTAATACGTGTCACCAGACCGAGGTCAGTTGTCACTCTTACGATGGTGACCCGATTATCAACCATTCTTGCCTTCTTGGCTGCTTCGTTTTTAATTCTGTCCGTTCTTGAACCTTCCACTCCTGGTTTTATATCCAGACCCAGGATACATGTTCTGCCTGTTAAAACTACGGATGCTTTTCTTACGCCGGGAACTTTCTCAACGTTCCTGGCAATCTTAAGAGCAAGGCTATGCATCTCTGCAGGTTTTGTCGGAAGCGCGCTGCCAGTACTAGGCGATGTTACAGCCGGGTCTTTCTTAATAGGTGTGGTTGGAGCCGGTTTCCTTGCCGTTGTACATCCGGAAGCCAATACCAGAACAATTGACGCTACCGCTGCCCAGAAGGCTAAGCTTTTTATTTTCACTTTCATTCTCACTCACCTCCTTTTTACTCAAAACTTCAAATTCTAGTATTCTACCTTTGACCTGAAATTATGCCGCGGCAGTGTTTTTCTTTGTCGCTGCTGCTATTTATGGTATAATGTGCCACGGGAGGAGTTAACGGTGGGTTATACACCAATGATCGAACAATACCTTGATATAAAACAACAGCACCAGGACGCAATTTTGTTTTTTCGCCTGGGTGATTTTTATGAAATGTTTTTCGATGACGCTCTTCTCGCCTCAAAGGAACTTGAAATTACTCTTACCGGCCGCGAAGGCGGTCAGGATAAGCGCATTCCCATGTGCGGTATTCCATTTCACGCCTCCCAAAACTACATTGCGCGTCTCATCCAAAAGGGATATAAGGTTGCCATCTGTGAACAGATTGAGGAACCTGGTTCAGCTAAAAGTATAATTCGCCGGCAGGTTACCAGAATCATCACCCCGGGAACTTTTATTGAAGGACAGGCGCTGGAAGAAAAGAAAAACAATTTCATTGCCGCTGTCAGCAACACAGGCGCCGCATATGGGCTCGCCATTGCTGATATCGGCACAGGTCATTTTATGGCTGCCCAGTTTGACGGAGAAAACGCCGTAAATGTTTTGCTCGAAGAACTGGCAAGGTTCCAGCCCCTGGAAGTTATCCTTTCCGATAATATACAGGCCAAAGAAATTGTTGAAAGAATAAAAAAAAGAATATCACCGGCTATTTCGACACTGCCATATGACACTTTTAGAGGGGCCGGAATTCAGGAACTGTTATCAAGTAAGCCGTATGACAGTTTTGAGGAGCCTGTGGTCAGAAAATACCACTCAGCCGCCAATGCGGCAGGGGGGTTATACTATTACTTAAAAGAGACAGTAAAATGTGATCTTCTTCAAATTAATAAAATAGAGTTTTACTCGGCGGGTCATTATCTGATTCTTGATGACGTTACCAGGCGTAATCTTGAGCTAAAATCTTCTTTGCGCGACAGAACCACCAGGCATACCCTTGTCTGGGTCCTTGACCACACTCTCACAGCAATGGGAGGACGGCAGTTAAGGTCCTGGATAGACAGGCCCCTTCTTAACCTGAATTCAATAATCAAGCGGCAGGAAGCTGTTGAAGAAACTGCAGGCAACTTAATATTCAGGTATGAGCTTAAACAGATTCTTTCCTCTATCTATGACCTGGAAAGGCTTTCTGCCCGGGTTGCTTATGGTTCTGCAAACGCGCGTGACCTGATGGCCTTAAAAAATTCAATTTCTGTGCTGCCGTCATTGAAACAACTTTTGAGCGGCAGCCGTACAGAACTCTGGCTGGAGATATCAGATACTGTTGTTTTTCCGAAAGAGCTATGGGAACTGCTGGACAGCGCCATAACAGAGGATCCCCCTGCATCAGTCAGGGATGGTGGAATTATCAAAGCAGGATATCATCCCGAGGTTGACCGGTTAAGAAATATAAGCGCCGGCGGTAAGGAATGGCTGATCGGCCTGGAGTCGCGGGAAAGGGAACGTACGGGCATAAAATCCTTAAAAGTAGGTTTTAATAAGGTTTTCGGATATTACATAGAGGTAACGAGGTCAAACCTGAACCTGGTACCTGAAGATTATATCAGAAAGCAGACACTGGCTAACGGAGAGCGGTTTATTACACCCGAACTAAAAGAACTGGAAGAGAAAATCCTCGGCGCGCAGGATCGTCTGGTTCAGCTTGAATATGAAATTTTTTCCGAAATACGGAATAAGGTTGGGGAAGCAATACCGGATCTGCAAAAAACAGCCCGGGCTGTGGCTGTTGCAGACTGCCTGTACTCCCTGGCTGAAGCGGCTGTTAAGGGAAATTATACCCGCCCTTTAATGTTTGAAGGCAAGCGCCTATACCTGAGAGAAAGCCGGCATCCTGTGCTGGAAAAGATTCTTGGAACCGGTGAATTTATTCCCAATGACCTTTTGCTTGATCAAGAAAACCATTTTATAATACTTACCGGCCCTAATATGGCAGGTAAAAGCACCTATATGCGGCAGGCGGCGCTTATTGTCCTGATGGCTCAGATGGGCAGCTTCGTTCCTGCCTCGCTGGCTGAAATAGGACTCGTAGACCGCATCTTCACCAGGGTAGGGGCGAGCGATGATCTTGCAGCCGGACAGAGCACATTCCTTGTAGAAATGAATGAATGCAGGGAAATTGTAAATTCTGCAACTGAGAAAAGTTTTATTATAATGGATGAAATAGGGCGGGGCACAAGCACGTACGACGGCATCAGTATTGCCTGGGCTCTTGTGGAATTTATTGCACAAGAGCTAAAAGCCAAAACTTTATTTTCCACTCACTATCAGGAGCTTACCGAACTGGAAACACTGCCTGGTGTAAAAAATTTTACTATGACTGTTCAGGAAAAAGGAGACAATATTATCTTCCTTCGGCAAGTTGCGCCCGGAAAGGCCGACCGCAGCTACGGCATACAGGTCGCAAGGTTTGCCGGGTTGCCGAATGCTATATTAAACCGCGCCCGCGAAATTATGGACATCTTGCTGTATCGTCAAAATTCCGATCTCGAAACTGCCCCTGCCCTTGAAACACGGGCTGAACAGGATGAATTCGGGATTGAAGATAATCTGGCTGCTTTAAACATCTGGGAGTTAACTCCCCTGGAAGCTCTAAACACGCTCGCCCGCTGGCAGGAAGAACTCAAAAAGACAAAACGGCCGTGCTGATGCCTGCGTGGGGCAATTCATCCGTCCTAATATAGTGATAAACAAGCATTTCTTATGAAAGAGGTATTTTTTTGCCTAAAATAGTTGTCTTAGATGAAATAACCGCAAATCAAATTGCCGCCGGTGAAGTAGTGGAAAGGCCTGCGTCTGTCGTCAAGGAACTTGTTGAAAACTCCCTTGACGCAGGCGCCACTGTAATTACAGTCGATGTAACCGAAGGCGGTTTAAAATCAATTTCCGTAGTTGATAACGGAACAGGCATGGATAAAGAAGATGCCCGTTTGGCCATGCTAAGGTATGCAACAAGTAAAATACGCAGTTTCGAAGACTTAAGCGCAATAACAACGATGGGTTTCAGAGGTGAAGCTTTACCCAGTATATCGGCTGTCAGCAAACTAAAATTGAAAACTAAGACTTCCGGCAAAAACCCTGGATTTTTTATAGAGAACCATGGCGGGAATATTGTTTCATCCGGAGAGACCGGCGCTCAACAGGGAACCTCAATTATTGTTGAAGATCTTTTTTACAATACTCCAGCCAGGCGCAAACACCTTAAAAACCGTACCACGGAAGGCAGTTTGATTGGTGATTACTTAAGCCGCCTTGCTATCTCGCACCCATCAGTAAAAATTACATATAAACAAAACGGCAGGGAAGTATTTTCATCCCCGGGCTCCGGAGTGCTTTTTGAAACGCTGGCTGCGATATACGGAGTCCGTATTATAGGAGAGCTGCTGCACATTGATTTTAAGAATGAACAGATGCAGATAAAAGGTTTGATAGGAAAGCCTTCTTTAAAAAGAAGTACGCGCCAGCAGATTACATTAATCATTAACAAACGCTATATACGAAGCAATGCGATAACGCAGGCTGTTCTCCATGCATACCAGGGGCTGTTGCCCACAGGCCGTTTTCCTGTTGCCGCTCTGCACATTGCCCTTGACACAAGTTTGGTAGATACGAATATACACCCGGCTAAAATGGAAATCAGGCTTTCCAATGAAAAAGAAGTCTGCTTTCATGTAAGGCAGAGTTTACGCAAAGCCCTGCAGACCAGCCTGATCATCCCCAAAGAGGCAGATAAACAAAACCGTTTTGAGTCGGTTTTGCCCGGGACAGCAGCTGCGGCAACTGCATATAAACAGGAAGAGCTTCTTTTGGAACCAACGCCCGAATACCCGGGCCTTGTTCTTTTTCCGTCACTTCAGGTAATCGGACAACTTCACCCTACCTATATACTCTGCAGGGGGGAGGAAGGCCTTTACCTGATTGACCAGCACGCAGCGCACGAAAGAGTCCTGTACGAAAAATACCTTACCGGATTTTCAGAAAATTTAAATTCACAACTGCTGCTGGCGCCGTGTCCTGTACATCTCAGCCCCGCAGAATCTCATCAGGTCATGGAACATACTGATTTTCTGTACTCTTTAGGTTTTGAAATCGATTACCTGGGAGGAAATACAATCTTTTTAAGGGGAATTCCGGCTAATTTCCCGGCTATAAATATAGAAGCATATTTGCTTGACGCACTTGATTACCTATCAGCAACCAATATACCCGAAAAGCGGGATTTGCTGCTTCACTTGGCTGCAAGAGCAGCCTGCAGGTCAGCTGTAAAATCCGGAACAAAAATGTCTCTGGATGAAATGCAGGAACTCATAAAAAAAATATCATCAATGGAAAACCCCTACACGTGCCCGCACGGCCGGCCGACACTGGCGCTTTACCCATATAAAGAACTGACCAGAAGATTTTTAAGGACGTGAGCGGCGCCAATCAAATAAATAAAGTCAAATACAGGGGGACGGTCCTTGTGTGTTGTCGCATGCTGCTAACGCAGCGCCATCGAATGATGAAAAATATATTTTCAGAGTAAGCGGGTAATTAAATTCAAATGTCACTTCCTCCATTATGTGTAATTGTCGGCCCTACAGCTGCAGGCAAAACGGCAGCATCAATCAAGTTGGCCAGGCAGATCAACGGGGAAATAATCTCCGCTGATTCGATGCAAATATACCGCCGCATGGATATAGGCACGGCCAAACCTTCTTTAGAGGAACGGCAGGGAATAACCCATTACATGATCGACATCATTGATCCAGACGAACAGTACAGCGTTGCCCTTTTCCGTAAAGAAGCCGAAAAGCATATCCAGGATATCGTCAGCCGGGGTAAAATCCCGGTTATGGCAGGAGGCACGGGTCTGTATGTCCGGTCGGTGATCGATCAATACAGTTTTACGCAAACCGGAATTGACACAGAACTGCGGTTGCGCCTTCACAAAATGGCTGAATCTGACGGCGCCCCGGCAGTCCACCGCCTTCTGGAAGAAGTCGACCCCCGTACTGCCGCCAGGCTCCATCCAAACAACTTAAAACGTGTTATCCGGGCAATTGAAGTTTACTACAACACAGGAACGCCGATTTCCATACTTCAGGACGAGGACAGTCTAAAGCCAGAAAAATACACTTTATTTATGTTCGGCCTGAAAATGAACAGGGAGGATCTTTATTTAAGGATAGAAAAGCGTGTTGATAAAATGATTGCTGATGGCCTCGTTGAAGAAGTAAGCAATTTACTGGAAGATGGCTATAGCCCTGAACTTACCTCTATGCAAGGGCTGGGTTACAAGGAAATAGTCCCTTATCTAAAGGGAATAACTACGCTGGAGGAAGCCATATTTACATTAAAAAGAAACACACGCAGGTATGCCAAAAGGCAGTTTACCTGGTTCGGGAACGACCCGCGGGTACATTGGCTGGATACTGCAGGTATTCCCGACCCGGCTGAAGAAATAATAAAGCGCTTAGAAGGAGTACAATAAAGTAATGTCGAAGTTTTCTATAGATAAAAATTTCCAAGGGGAGGGACCTCTTCTGACAAAGGCTCAAATTAATCTTCAGGATGCGTTCTTAAACCAAATCCGTAAAGAGAATATTTCTGTGACCATCTTTCTGGTAAATGGATTCCAGCTTAAAGGAATGGTCAGGGGTTTTGATAATTTTACGGTGCTTTTGGAAAGTGACGGCAAACAAATGATGGTTTACAAGCATGCCATTTCTACTGTTAGCCCGACGCGTCAGGTCAACGCGTCTTTTGTTGATCAAAAGGCTACCTAAATAATCAAAATTAACAGTTCAGCAGATTACTTTTTGCCTTAGAGATGGCCTGCCGTACAGAATCCGGCGCCGGGCCTCCAAGTTTTCGGCGGTTGTTCACACAACGTTCAATTTTAATGAATTGAAAGACATCGCCTTCGATTAGTTCCGAAAACTCTTTAAGTTGAGCAAGTGTAAGATCTTCTAAAGACTTCTGGTCTTTTATGCAGTAATACACTATCTGTCCGGCAAGGCTGTGAGCTTTTCGAAAGGGTACGCCCTTAACCGCCAGGTAGTCTGCAAGATCAGTGGCATTTACATAACCTCCGTTGGCTGCAGAACGCATTCTGTCAGATTTAATTTTCATTGTCGAGATAAGCGGACAAAAAATGGACAGGCAATTCTTTACAGTATCTACAGAGTCAAAAATGGCTTCCTTGTCTTCCTGCAGATCCTTGTTATAAGCCAGGGGGAGCCCTTTTAAAACGGTCAGCAGCGAAAGCAGGTTCCCAAATACACGGCCTGATTTGCCGCGGATTAATTCAGGCACGTCCGGGTTTTTCTTCTGGGGCATCATGCTGCTTCCCGTACTGTAGGAGTCATCAAGTTCTATAAAACCGAATTCCGCGCTTGACCATAAAATTAATTCTTCACAAAACCTGCTTAAATTAACCATAATCATCGCCGCAGCGGAGTTGAATTCGACAGCAAAATCCCTGCTGCCAACAGCGTCGAGGCTATTTTCAGCTACCTTCGAAAAACCCAGTATTCCGGCAACATAATCCGGGTCAATTGGAAGTGTCGTGCCTGCAAGGGCTCCTGCCCCAAGGGGCAGAATATCCGTGCGCTTATAGCAGTCTCTCAGCCTTTCCGCGTCTCTCTGAAACATTTCCACGTAAGCCAGCACATGGTGGGCAAGTGTTACGGGTTGGGCGCGCTGCAGGTGTGTGTAACCGGGCATTACAGTTTCGACGTGCTTTTCGGCAAGTTCCAGAAGGCAGCCCTGAAGTTTTTTTATAAGCAGGATGATACTCCCTATTTCATCCTTTAAAAACATGCGTATATCCAGCGCCACCTGATCATTACGGCTTCTGGCGGTGTGGAGTTTTTTGCCCGTTTCGCCAATCCTTTCAATGAGTACCTGCTCTATATTCATATGGATATCTTCAGCTTCAGGTGAAAAGGCAATTTTCCCTGCCTCAATGTCTTTTAGTATTCCTTCCAAGCCCCCGGCAATCAATTCCGCTTCCTTGCCGGTAATAATACCCTGTTTCCCGAGCATCATGGCATGTGCGATGCTTCCTTTAATATCATGCCGGCAGAGACGAAAATCGAATGAAATAGATGAGTGAAAGTCGTCCATTATTGGATCAGTATCTTTCTGAAAACGACCGCTCCAGAGCTTCTTGGCCACTTTTCTCTCCCCCGTTAACAATAACATTCTTAGCCGGATTATAACATGCTTCAGGCGTGAACAAAAGTTAAAAAGCGCTTTGAAAATATGTAAGCGTTAATTTTGAAGGAAACTTGATTGCGAATGTCGAAAATGAAGAGAGTGAGCGATGACAATACCGTACTTACCGGGTTCACTGGCAGCGCCATCAGCAGGATGAAAATTCATCAATAAAGGGAGGTCAATGCCTTAAGTGCAGTGGATATGTTAAAAAAGATACTCTTACTTTCCCTTTGCCTTTTGTTTATCTGCCCGGCGACAAACGCTGCCGATGGAGTTATCGTCGAACCGGATACAATCAGAATAGGCCTGAGCCAGGGCGTTCAAAAGGTTGAGTTTTCCGTTTCCGGAAGTTACCAGCTTATAGAATCATCTACTAACCGCGTTCTGGGCAGCGTGCTTGAAAACGATAGGTGGCAGGTTACCAAAGATGGCAGCCGGCTTTTGCTTTTTAAGAACGGTAACCTGGTCAGCAGCATTTACGGATCTCTTCAGCTCCTGGGAAACAAGTTAGAAATCAGTATCGCCTCCGGCAGAGGGTCCGTGACCAACAAAAGCGGCGAGGCAGATCTGGTCATCCTTGGCGCAAACAACAAATCTATTTCTAAACATAATCTGACAGGATCGGAAGTTTTATCAGCCTCCGGCCAATCCATCCTCAATAAAGCGGAAGGGCAAAACCTGATCAGGATATATAGCGGCGAAACCAGCGCGCGTTACCGCGGGAACCTGGAAATCCGTCCTGACAATCAGGGCTTAACTGTAATAAACGAGCTGCCGTTTGAAGAATACATTTACGGTGTGTTACCCTCCGAGATGCCTTCAGCCTGGCCCGCTGAAGCTTTAAAAGCTCAGGCGGTCGCGGCCAGAAGTTATTCAATAGCCCAGTTGAGATCTTATAGCAAATATGGATTTGATCTTTTGGCCAGCCAGACCAGCCAGGTTTATAAAGGCTTTGACTGGGAGAACCCGGCTACAAACAGCGCCGTACAGGCCACAAGCGGACAGATCATGACTTACCGGGGCAAGGCCGTTGATGCCGTTTTTCACAGCAGCAGCGGTGGTTATACTGAAAACAGCGAAGATATTTGGTCAAACACAGTCGATTATCTCCGGGCAAGACCCGACCCGGCAGATACAAACGATAAACATTACAACTGGTCAGTTACCTATACACAAGAACAACTAACCGATCTTATAAATAAAGCAGGCTATAAGTTCAGCAAAGTAACCGATCTCATAGAAGTTGAGCGAACATCAACAGGCGCGCGTGTAAAAAGAATATCCTTTGTTGGACTTGATGCCAACGGCAATCCGATAACTGAAGAGATATATAACGCAAATGCGGTAAGAACGGTATTAGGCCTGAAAAGCGCCATGTTTGCCTTAAACAAAAAATTTGGCGGCAACCGAAATCTTTTGGAGGTAACTATCCGGGGGAACGGGTGGGGCCATGGTCTGGGCATGTCCCAATACGGCGCCCTCGGCCTTGCCAAACAAGGTTATAACTACCAGGACATCCTGAAATACTATTATGCGGGGGTTGAGATATCCGGCAGTTATGGAGGGTAAAGTTGAAAACAAGCGAATTTGATTATGATCTGCCGGAATCATCTATTGCGCAGGAACCTGCTCAGCAACGGGACGCTTCACGATTAATGGTAATAAATAGGGGGAAACCGGATGTTGAGCACAGGTTTTTCAAGGATCTGTCTGAATACCTGAACGATGGGGACATTCTGGTCATCAACGATACAAAAGTCATCCCCGCAAGGCTGAATGGTAAAAAGGTCCCGGGCGGCGCAAATATCGAAATACTCTTGCTCAAACCCCTGGACGAACGCAGATGGGAAGTTCTGGTTCGACCAGGGAAAAAAGTGAGAATTAACGATCAGCTGGTTTTCGGCGACGGGCTGTTCAGCGGAATAATTACCGGTCATACTGATTCCGGCGGGCGGGTCATAGAATTTATTTTTGAAGGGAATTTCGAGGATCTTCTTCAGGATGCCGGTAAAATGCCCCTTCCGCCATACATAAAAAAATATACCGGCGCCCCGCAGCGTTATCAGACCATATACGCCCGGCAGAAGGGGTCGGTGGCTGCCCCTACGGCCGGGCTGCATTTTACCGAAGAACTGCTGGAAAAAGTGCAAAAAAAAGGTGTGGTTTTAAAGACAGTTATGCTGCATATTGGCCTTGGAACCTTCCGCCCGGTGTCCGCCGAAGATATAACGATGCACCATATGCACTCAGAGTATTTCGAGGTTAGCGCGGACACTGCCCATTCTGTAAACCTGACTAGGGAAAAGGGAGGCAGGGTGGTTGCCGTAGGAACTACGACTGTCCGCTGTTTAGAAACTGCAGCCCATGAAGACGGGCGCCTGTCCGCAACAAGCGGATGGACTGATTTATTCATCTATCCCGGATACAGCTTTAAGGTCGTTGACGCAATGATTACCAATTTCCACCTGCCCCGCTCGACTCTTTTAATGATGGTCAGCGCTTTTACTGGCAGGGAGAAAATCCTTTCCGCATACAGGTTGGCAGTGAGGGAGAAATACCGTTTTTTCAGCTTTGGAGACGTAATGCTTATTTTATGATTGGGCAGGGTTTCAGTAAATGGCAGTGAACTTTAAAGTAATCGGACAGGATCTAAAAAGCAGGGCCAGGCTCGGAATTCTTGAAACGCCGCACGGCCTCCTGGAAACCCCGGCTTTTATGCCCGTCGGCACCCAGGCTACAGTAAAAACCCTGGCGCCTGATGAAATCATTTCGGCAGGGGGCAAGCTGGTTTTGTGCAATACCTACCATCTATACCTCCGGCCCGGCCAGGAAATTATCAAAAAAGCCGGCGGCCTGCACCGGTTTATGAATTGGAACGGCCCCATTCTTACAGACAGCGGCGGTTTTCAGGTATTCAGCCTGGCTGCGCTTTGCCGCGTAGGGGATGAGGGAGTATCGTTCCGGTCTCATATTGACGGTTCGGAACATTTCTTCAGTCCGGAAGTTGCCATGGACGTGCAGCAGGCCCTGGACTCTGACATTGCCATGGCTTTTGATGAATGCGTCGCCTACCCCTGTACTTTCGAGCAGGCTAAAACCGCGGTGGAACGTACAAGCAAGTGGGCGCAGCGCTGTCTGGAAAGCCACCGCAAAGAAGATCAGGCTGTTTTCTGCGTTGTTCAAGGAAGCGTTTATCCCGAACTGAGGAAGAGAAGCGCGGAGGAACTTACCCGGCTTGAATTTCCCGGTTACGGCATTGGAGGCCTAAGCGTAGGCGAACCTAAAGAGATCATGTATAACATACTTGATCAATGCGTCCCCATGATCCCCTGGAACAAACCCCATTACCTTATGGGGGTGGGATCCCCGGACTGCCTTTTGGAGGGAGTAGAGAGGGGAATAGATATGTTTGACTGTGTGCTGCCGGCCCGTATGGCGCGCAACGGTACAGTCTTTACATCAAAAGGCAAATTAGTTGTCCGCAACGCTGATTGCGCGGACGATCACAACCCGCTTGAACCCGGCTGCCGCTGTTATGCCTGTCAAAGGTTCAGCAGGGCATATATCCGCCATCTGATCAAAGCGGGGGAAGTTTTGGGGATCAGGTTGACAACCATTCATAATCTCCATTTTATACTGAATTTAATGGCCGAAATACGCGCTTCAATAACCAACGGCTGCTTTGAAGAATATAAAAATAATTTTTTGCAGCAATATTATTCGCCATTTAATTAAATTTTCGCAATTTGGAAAAGGGTTTTGTCTTTATCGAAACGAATAGATTAACCATTTGGAAAGGAGGAGATACTTATGGACCGGCAGATGGCAACGATTTTGTACCTGGTTATCCTTTTTGCTATCATGTACTTTTTGATGATCAGGCCGCAGCAGCAGCGCCAGAAAAAGCTTCAGCAGCTAATTACGAATTTAAAGGTAGACGATCTTATTATCACGGCAGGCGGTATTTATGGTACTATTGTAAAAGTGAAACAAGATACATTTATTATCCGGGTAGCAGATAATGTCCGTTTAGAAATTCTCAAATCCTCTGTGATACAAAAGAGAACGCAGAAAGAAGAAGGAGAGTAAGCTGCCCTCAAAACAGGGGGTGTAATCTTGATCAAACTTGATGATATCAAAAATAACCCCGTAATAGACAGTTTTGTCCGAAAGGGAGACGAGTACCTTAGCGTACTTGGTTATACTGAACACAGTTACAGGCATACCAACCACGTCAGCACGATAGCTTATAACATACTAAAAGAGTTGGAATATCCCGAAAGAACTGCTGAGCTGGCTTCCATAGCCGGTTACCTGCATGATATCGGGAACGTCCTGAACCGCACCGAACACGGTCTTTCAGGGGCTTGCCTATGTGTTGATATATTAATAAATATGGGGATGCGCCCGGATGAGGTAGCTACGGTTATTTCCGCTATAGCCAACCATGAGGAAGAATACGGTCATCCGATAAACGATGTGGCTGCCGCTCTGATTATGGCGGACAAGTCCGACGTGCACCGTTCCCGTGTAAGGAACCCCGATTTTGAAACTTTTGACATACATGACAGGGTTAATTACGCGGTTGAATATGCTTTCCTCAGAGTAAGTCAGAAAACCCGCACCATTACTATGGACATTACTATTGATAACAGCATCTGTTCCATTATGGAATATTTCGAAATCTTTTTAAGCCGGATGATGCTGTGCAGGAGGGCGGCAACCTTCTTAAAATGCAACTTCGAACTGATCACAAACGGTACCAAGTTACTTTAGGATAGACGTCCATGCTGCAAAAACAGAGCCAGCAGCAGGATGAAAAAGTAAGCATTCAGTAAAACCGTCCAAAGGGCACGGTGTTGTCAACAGCGAACGAATTGCGAAGCGCCGGTAACAGCAGCCGGCGAAGCGAGGGTAACCGGACAGCGGTGCGAAACCAGCGGCACACTGGTAGTTTCTTGAAGAGGCTAAATGAGATCAGAAGTATAATGGAAGCTATATTTTTAAAATTTGCCATGCCGCCTTTGCAGCACCGCTAGTCCGGTCCGAAGCATGCCGTGCTGCTGTCGGTGCTTAAGCACCGGAGTGAGCGTTGATATTGCCGTGCCTATCGGATACTTATTTTCAGGATATAGGATAGGATAAAGGATATCCGAGATTATCAGCAGAAAGGAGAACCGGGCGCAATGAAAGTCAAGTTAAACAGAATCATCCAGATTGCCTGTATTGTAGCGGCGGTAGTTATTATCACTATAGCCGCTTTTGTACCCACTTTTAAGCAAAATGAATTTTTAAACAAGTTTTTCCCGTTGGTTAACAAAGTTAACCTTGGGCTGGACCTGCGCGGAGGCGTCCACGTCGTTCTGGAGGCCAAGGATACAGCTGAAGCAAAGGTAACCCCGGAAAAAATGAAACAACTGAAAGCTGTAATTGAACGGAGGGTAAACCAGTTTGGTGTATCCGAACCCATTATCCAGCAGCAGGGGAAAAATCGTCTGATAGTTGAACTGGCGGGAATTCAAAACGCAAGGGAAGCTGTACGCAGCATAGTTAAAGTAGCTCACCTGGAGTTTAAGACTGAGGACGGTAAGACTGTTCTAACCGGAGCCGATCTCAAAGATGCCCTGGAAGCGCAGGGACAGGACTCCCAAAACATCGTTGTAAATCTTACCTTTACACCAGTGGGAGCGCGTAAATTTGCCGAAATAACCTCGGCAAACGTCAACAAACATATAGGTATTTACCTTGACGGCGAGCTCCTTCAAAACCCCGTGGTAAAAGAAGCCATCCCTTCCGGCAAGGCGCAGATAGAAGGCTATAGTTCACTGGAAGAAGCCCATAACATAGCCATACTCCTTCGCTCCGGCGCTCTTCCCGTAAAAGTTTCCGTTGAGGAGGAACGTGCAGTCGGCCCATCCCTGGGAGCTGATTCTCTCAATAAGTCCATGCATGCCGGAATAGTCGGTATTATTGCTGTAATTATTTTCATGTTGATGTATTACAGGGTTCCAGGCCTGATTGCTAACTTTGCGCTTCTTATTTATACACTGATTGTTTTAATCATCTTTGTATCAATGAACGTAACCATGACCCTTCCAGGAATTGCGGCCTTTCTCCTGTCGCTGGGCATTGCCGTAGACGCCAACGTGATTATCTTTGAAAGGTTAAGAGAGGAACTCCGGACAGGTAAGAGCCTGCGTTCAGCAATTGACACGGGATTTAAAAGAGGGTTTACGGCGGTATTTGACGCCAACGTAACCACGATGGTTGCCGCCATAGTGCTTTATTTCTTCGGCACAGGCCCCATACGCGGATTTGCGGTAACTCTTGCAATAGGTATAATTGCCAGTATGTTCACGGCAATCACCATGACCAGGTGGTTTCTGCACATTGTCGCCGACAGCGGAATAGTGAAGAATACAAAACTTTATGGAGCATAGGAGGTCAAAAAATGTCCCTGCACTTTATCAAACTGAGAAAATATTGGTATATTATATCTTTGGTAATTATCCTGCCGGGTTTGATCTCTCTTGCATTCCAGGGTTTGAACAAAGGCATCGACTTCACTGGTGGTAATATCATCGAAATTAGCTACACTAAACCGGTTGCCGTAGAAAAAATCAGGAATACTATTTCATCCCAGAAGCTGGAAGGCAGCCTTGCCGTTCAAAAAATCGGCGAAACCGGCTACCTGATCCGGACTCCCCATCTGACACAGGATCAAAACGACAAGCTTCTGGAAGCGCTTGATAAACTGGGCAAGTCAACAATACTCCGCAACGAATCTGTTGGAGCCATAATCGGGCGCGAGCTGACCCAAAAAGCGTTTATTGCCTTAATAATAGCTTCAGTCCTGATGATCATTTACATAACCGTCCGTTTCGAATTCAAGCAGGGGCTGGCGGCAATTATCGCCCTGTTGCATGACGTGCTCGTAGTTACCGGTATTTTCTCTCTCTTCAGGATTGAAATTGACAGCGCGTTTGTAGCTGCTATCCTGACAATTATCGGTTACTCAATAAATGATACAATTATCATCTTTGACCGGATCAGGGAAAATATGCTCCGGCGCCAGAAGGGAGAAATCATTGAAGACGTAGTTAACAAGAGCATCTGGCAGACGTTGACGAGATCAATCAACACCGTGCTCACGGTCATCTTTATCCTTGTTGCCATGTACTTTCTGGGCGGCAGCACGATTAAGACCTTTATACTGGCCATGTTAATCGGTGTGGTCAGCGGCGCATATTCTTCCATCTGCAACGCAAGCCCGCTGTGGGTAGATTTAAAACGACTGGAAAAAAAGAACAGTTAAGAAAAATTCATCATTTGCAGATTTTCGGGGTAGCCTATATACCGCAGGTGAGGGTTAATGCCGGAGATCGGGAATGACGAAAAAAGCCTGTTAATGTCCCTTTGGGAAAAGTTAGCCGAGCTTGCCGTTAATATTGAAAAAATGAAACTGGCCGAGTACGTCGAGCTGTTGAACAGGCCCCTGCGGCTGATGTATATCAACTTTATCGCCGGCCTGGCCAGGGGCATCGGAATAGCTGTAGGGTTTACTATCCTGGGCGCCATAGTCGTAATATTTCTAAGGCGGCTGGTATCGCTTAACCTGCCGTTAATCGGGAATTTCATCGCCGAGATAGTATACACGGTGCAGAACCAGCTAAAACCATAAAAATACTTTCCGGAAGGAAATAATAAATGGATCGTAATAAATTAAAGTTTTTTAAAAAACTTCTGGAAGACGAGAAGGATAAAATATCAAGCAGAATAAAATTTATCAATGAGAACGGCCTCGCCATGTCGATGAAGGAATCAACAGGCGAGTTGTCCATGTACGACAACAATTCGGGTGATCTGGGATCGGAATTGTTCGAACGCAGCAAAGATTTCGCCCTGCGCGAAGACGCCGTTCTTGTAATCAAGGCTATTGACGGAGCATTGGCTAAAATTAAAGACGGCACTTACGGCAAATGTGATGTTTGCGGGAAGGTCATCCCCCTGGAGCGATTGGAAGCTATGCCGTATACCACCGTCTGTTTTGATTGCCGCGTTGTGGTTGAGCAGGCGCCCAACCCGTCAGTCCGTCCTGTTGAAGAAGATGTCATTGATGATATTTACCGCCAGGGCCACCGTAAAGATATCGAGAGCGCAGGTTACAGCATGGAAGACACCTGGAAGGACCTGAGCAGGTACTAGCAGGCGCCGCAGTCGTCACAGCCGTCACAGCCCTGTTCTTCTTCCTGTTTGTCCTTGTCCTTGCCGAAGTTCGAAAGATCCTCCGCATACTGGCGCAGCCTTTTATCCACAAGATAAAATACCGTATTTTCAGGGTATGCGCCGTCTTCTGAGCGCTCTCCTGCTTCAATGCCGGTAAGCAGCGATATTCCTTCTTCAACAGTGCTTACCGCATAAATGTGGAACTTTCCTTCCTTTACAGCGTCCAATACTTCATGCTTAAGCATCAGGTCATCTATATTCAGGGCAGGAATCATCACACCCTGGTTACCAGTTAAACCCTTCGCCTTGCAAACCTCAAAAAATCCTTCAATTTTCTCGGTTGCTCCGCCGATTGGCTGAATTTCACCGTTCTGGTTCACCGACCCCGTAACCGCAATATCCTGTCTTAAAGGCAGACCGGAAATAGCCGAAAGAAGGGCGTACAGTTCCGTGCTTGAAGCGCTGTCTCCGTCTATGCCCTCATAAAGCTGTTCAAAAGTGATCCTTGCCGTAAGGCGCAGAGGCTTATCCTGGGCGAACCTGTCTCCCAAAAATCCCGTTAAAGTAAGAACCCCTTTAGCATGCAGGCTTCCGCTCATACGCGTCTCACGTTCTATATTGACCAGCCCTTCCTGACCCATAAACGTCTTTGCCGTAATTCTGGAAGGCCGCCCGAAAGAATAATCACCTATATTTACAACTGAAAGCCCGTTTACCTGTCCTACTGCAGAACCTTCCGTGCTCAAAAGAAACTTGCCCTGTACAACCATTTCCTGCAGTTTTTCCTCAATCCGGTTGGAACGGCGTATACGTTCTTCAAACGCGCGCCTGACATGATGGGCGCCGACATAGGAAGCTCCCTCCACTTTAGCCCAAGCTTCAGCCTCATAGACAATCTGAACAATTTCATTAAAGCAGGTGCTAAGTTTATTCTGACTTCCGGAAAGCCGCGAACCGAACTCAATTAACTCGGCCAGGCCTGAGCGGTCAAAGTGCTTTAAGTTCTCGCGCCTGCAGACAGCGCCTACAAAGGCCGCATAGTAATTAAGGTTCTCAGGTGTGCGGGGCATCTCAATGTCAAAATCAACCTTAACCCTGAAAAATTTCTGGAAATCCTCATCATAGGTGTGAAGAATGTGATAAATATTATAGCTTCCGATTAGGACTATTTTCACATCAACCGGAATAGGTTCCGGCCTTAAGCTTGCCGTCGGGATTATCCGGTACTGCTCGCCTACATTTGCTACTGCTGTCTGCCTGTTTTTGATCACTTTCTTCAAGGTGTCCCAGGCAAAAGGTTCCTGAAAAACATCTCTTGCCTGCAGAACAAGATAACCGCCGTTAGCGTGGTGAATGGCGCCCGCCTTGATCATTGTAAAGTCCGTGCTCATGCCGCCCATGATATTTTTGTACTCTATTTTACCAAAAAGATTATAATAGGTAGGATTCGTTTCTATAACGACAGGAGCCCCTTTTGTATCGCCGTTGCTGATGAAAATATTTACCTTATAGCGATTAAATAATTCTCTGGGATCAACAAAATCAAACGGACCGGGCTTGGGCGCTTCTGTGACATTAAACTGATCGATATGCTGGATAATATCCCCGAGCACTTCATTGAGATACTGTACTATCTTTGGGAAATCCTTGTATTTTTCCTGCACAAGACCGGCAAGAGGCCTAATAGCCTGCCCGGCAATCTGTTTATGCATCTGCTGGATCTTTTCCTTGGCGCGTTTTTCAATCAGTTTGCCATTGTTGAATACCTCTTCCATCCTTTGCTGCAAATTGCGGACAGCCAGCTGAATTTCCTTCTGCTTATCCGGCGGGAGCATCTCGAACTCCTCAGGTGTCAGCCTCTTGCCGTCCCTTACGGGTATGAACATCATTCCTTCAGGCCCATGTTTCATCATAAATCCGGCTTCTTTAGCTTCCAGCTGAACCTGTTCCATTTCCGCATTGATCTGAGTTTCCATCTCGTTAAGTATGGCCTGTTTACTTTTTTCGTAATCGTCCCCTTCATAAAGTTTGGGAATCGCAGACCTGATTTCGGCAATTAATTCCTCCATATCTTTTTTGAAGATCTGGGCCTGCCCGGTAGGCAGCGATACAGTATATGGCTGATCCGGGTTGCTGAAATTAAAAAGAATGCACCAGTCTCCCGGTACAGGCTTATCCTGGGCATAATCGGTCATGACTGTCTGGATGTATGTGCTTTTTCCGGTGCCGGGAGGTCCGGCGACATATATGTTATACCCTGGAGCAGACATGGCTAAGCCAAACTCCATGGCTTTTATAGCCCGTTCCTGTCCGATGAAATTCTGCAGCGGGGGAATCTGAGTCGTGGTTTCAAAAGAAAATTCTTCTATACTGCAGCGCCTGCGAAGTTTTTCAACAGGCGACTCAAAATTCTTTATCTCAATTACCATCTTAAAACCTCCCGGATGCTATTTCTTTATAAACTATTTAATTATACTCAATTGTGACAAATCCTTCTTTTAAAAAAAAACCGGGCTGAAAAGTCCGGTTTTTTTTGCAGTGAGCAAACCTGTAAGCCGAGTTCTGTCGTGGGTGATCATCTATCTAGGACGCCTGTTGCCAGGCGTCTCAAGCGACCTTACCCGGAGACTTGGCGGGCAGCCTTAACGTCTCCCTATTTGGTCTTGCTCCAGGTGGGGTTTACCTAGCCAGCCCGTCGCCAGAGCTGCTGGTGCGCTCTTACCGCACCGTTCCACCCTTGCCTGTTAAAAAACAGGCGGTCCTCATTTCTGCGGCACTTTCCTTAGGGTTGCCCCCACTGGGTGTTATCCAGCACCTTGCCCTGCGGAGCTCGGACTTTCCTCAGGCGTTTCCGAAGCGGAATTGCCTGCGATCACCCGGTTTACTCACTGCCTAAATACAAGCCAACACGCCAA
>DMZI01000055.1:0-12038 GCA_003485325.1 Desulfotomaculum sp. | reverse complement strand
ACACAAGGGGACGGTTCTCCTGGCCAAACACAAGGGGGGAAACACAGGGGAAACACAGGGGGACGGTTCTCCTGTGTTCTTCCCCTGTGTTCGCGTCCCCTGTTTGCCTTGTGTTTGCCCCCGTCTCCTTGTGTTCTTGTGTTTGCAACACCCTTGACATGCTTACGTTTAATTTGTTTACGTATATATTTTAGCATAATGGACGAATTATGGCAAATTCAACGGTTCTCTTTCAGCTTTCCGCCCAGATCAATCCTGATATGAAGGTCCCTGAGCTGTCCTGCGGAAACCTTGTTCGGGGCGCCGCTCATCAGGTCTGCCGCGCTCTGTGTTTTTGGAAAAGCGATCACGTCCCTGATCGTCTTTTTGCCGCTTAAAAGCATGACCAGACGGTCAAAGCCAATCGCAAACCCTCCGTGAGGCGGTGTCCCGTACTCGAAAGCATCCAACAAGAAACCGAACTTCTGGCGCGCTTCTTCCGGAGAAATGCCGATGGCTGCAAACATTTGCTCCTGCACATCACGCCGGTGTATACGTATACTCCCGCCGCCGACTTCCACTCCGTTAAGCACAAGGTCATATGCCTTCGCCCGGACGGAAGCAGGGTCAGTTTTAAGCATCGGCAGATCCTCATCCCGCGGGGAGGTAAAGGGGTGGTGCATTGCCGAAAAACGTCTCTCGCCCTCGTCATATTCAAGAAGGGGGAAATCGACAACCCAGAGGAACTGCAGTTTATCCTGGGGGATCAGGCCGATCAACCCGGCAAGATGCAGGCGCAGAGCGCCCAAAGCATCGGCCACAATAGAAGGCCGGTCGGCTACAAAGAGGAGCAGATCGCCTTCTTCGGCCTTAAACCTTTCGGTAATTGTCTTTTGTTCCTCTTCCGTAAAAAATTTTGTCAGAGGCGATTTCAGTCCCTGACCGGTGGCGGTGAAATAGGCCAGGCCTTTTGCCTTATATACCGCTGCAAAAGCGATCAAATCCTCGATCTCCCTGCGGCTTAAACTGCCGCACCCCTTCGCGTTGATCCCCTTTACCTGGCCGCCGGATTCTGCTGCTTTGGAAAAGACGTTGAAACCGCAATGGGCTGCAAGATCTGTGAAATCCACAAGCTCCAACCCGAACCTGATATCCGGCTTATCGCTTCCGAAACGGTCAATCGCCTCCTGATAGGAAAGCCGCGGGAAAGGAGGCTTAAGATCAAGATTTGAGGTTCTGGTTGCGTTATAAATAGAGACAATCATGTTTTCGATCAGTTCTATTACGTCGTCTATATCAACAAAAGACATTTCCAGGTCAATCTGGGTAAATTCCGGCTGACGGTCAGCCCTTAAATCCTCATCCCTGAAACAGCGGACAATCTGGTAATATCTTTCTATCCCGGATACCATTAATAGCTGCTTGAGAAGCTGCGGTGACTGCGGCAGCGCATAGAAACTGCCCGGGTTCAACCTGCTGGGCACCAGGAAGTCCCTCGCCCCTTCCGGAGTGCTCAAGGTAAGCATCGGGGTCTCTATTTCCCAAAACCCCCGGCTGTTTAGGAACTCCCTGGCAGACGCCGCAGCCTTGTGCTTCAGTTCAAGGGCACGCTGCATTTCCGGCCTGCGCAGGTCAAGGTAGCGGTATTTAAGCCTGACGTTCTCTTCCACGTCAACACCGTCTTCAATATAAAAGGGAGGGGTCTTGGCAGTGTTTAAGATCCGGATATTGGTTGCCAAAACTTCTACCTGGCCTGTGGCCAGGTTTGGATTCTCAGTGCCTTCAGGCCTTTTTTCAACCTTCCCGGTAACTGCAAGAACATATTCGCTGCGTACGCTCTCAGCCTTTGAAAATTCTTCTTGTACCCGCGCCGGGTCAAACACCGTCTGTACGATGCCGGTCCTGTCTCTCAGGTCAATGAAAATTAACCCGCCGTGATCCCGGCAGCGTTGGGCCCATCCCATCAGGACTACTTTTTGGCCAATATGATCACTGCGTAAGACGCCGCAGCCGTGAGTGCGTTTTAAACCCTGCTTGCTTTCCATTCAAAAGCTCCTTTTTGCTATGTAGCTATCCTATCCTGAAAATTAACTTGCATTAGGGAGGTCAACTGCCTACGTGCTCATGTTCGCCTCTTATACCTGTACGAACTCGTTCACCCTCGGGCTCGGTAAAACTCGGCGCCATGCGCCTCAAACAGTTACCTCGCTTTACCTCGGGTTCTCTCGTTCTTCGAATGAAGGCTCAAAATCGCACTTAAGGCATTGACCTCCCTTTATTATTATTTTTATCCTTTAAACCGGCGCACTTTTGTGAAATGGGTGTCTATTTCTCCAGTAACCGTGGCGACTAAATCAGCCAGCGGCACTTCGGTCTGGCTGCCGGACAGCATGTCTTTCAAGGCAACCTTTCCCCTTCTTAGTTCGTCGCTGCCAAGTATTACCACAAACGGCGCGCCGGATTTTCCGGCCTGCTTTAGCTGGGCTTTCATACTCCGTCCGGCATAATCTTTGTCAGCATGCATGCCATTCCCGCGGAGTTCCTGTAAAAGCCTCAGCGCCTTGCCTTCCAACTCTGCTTCAGCAGTGACAATGTATACATCCAGCCTTCCGCTGCATGGAACAGGCAAGCCCTGTTCCTGCATAACCAAAAGTAATCTCTCCAATCCCATGGCATAACCTATTCCGGGGGTTGGCGGCCCGCCAAACATTTCCACCAAGCCGTCATACCGTCCGCCGCCGCCGACAGAACGCTGCGCTCCTATACCCGGGGCCATAATTTCAAATGCTGTCCTGGTATAATAATCAAGGCCGCGCACAAGGCAGTGATCGACAATGTATTTTACGTCCAATACGTCAAGGTAATTGCGCACTTTCTCGAAGTGATCGCCGCACTCCGGACAGAGGAAGTTTAAGCCTGCCGCAGCCTCTTCGGCCATCCCCCGGCACCGCTTTTCCTTGCAGTCCAGAATACGCAGCGGGTTTCTTTCCAACCGGAGACGGCAGTCTTCGCATAAATCCTCCAGGCGGGTCCTCAGGCCGGCGTACAACTTTTCGCGCATCACCGGCCTGCACACGCCGCAGCCGACGCTGTTTATATGCAGGTCCAGCTTCAAACCGAAGCGCCGGCAAAAGTCCATAGACATGGCGATAACTTCCGCATCTATGGCCGGGCTAAAAGCGCCGAAAACCTCTATCCCCAGCTGGTGAAACTGCCGGTAACGGCCCGCTTGCGGCCGGTCGTAGCGGAACATCGGCCCCTGGTAATATACTTTGACCGGCTGGGGCCCAGAAAACAGCTTGTCCTCGACGTATGCGCGCGCAATCGGCGCCGTGCCTTCTGGGCGCAGGCTCAATGACCTTTCCGATCGATCAAGGAAAGTATACATCTCTTTCTCAATTATATCGGTAGTCTCTCCCACGCCCCGGTCAAACAGTTCGGTATATTCAAAAACAGGCGTGCGTATTTCAGCATACCCGTACTCCCGGCAGATGCGCCGGAAAGATTCCTCAACATACTGCCATTTTTCAACTTCACCCGGCAGCACATCGATAGTCCCCCGCGGCCGGTTTATTGAGCTCGGCAATTTTTAATTCCTCCTGTCACATACGCATGAAGGGGTTATACCTGGCTTCATCGCCAATTGTAGTCATTGGCCCATGGCCTGGAAAAACTGATGTGGTTGGGGGGAAGATCATTAATTTTGTTTTAATGGAGCCAATCAGCTGAACGTAGTTCCCGCCCGGAAAATCCGTGCGGCCGATAGAACCCGCGAAGAGAGTATCCCCCGTTATTAAATTGTTTTCAACTTTTAATGTAATCCCGCCCTGTGTATGCCCGGGTGTATGGATAACATCAATGGCCAGTTTCCCTGCCTGTATTTTATCGCCTTCCTCTAAAAGCCGGTCCGCTGCTTTAACCTTCATTTTTGCCCCCGTCATCCAGGATAGGTTGCTGTTCGGGTTGGTCAGCATATCGGCGTCTTTGGTATGGATGAGCACCTGCGCGCCCGTCTGCTCGTAGACACCGCCCACAGCGCCAATATGGTCGATGTGCCCGTGGGTTAAAATGATATATTTGCAGTTTAAATTCAGCTTTTTCAACCATTGCATAATTCGCGGCGCATCGGCGCCGGGGTCAACCACCGCGGCGTTCCTGGTCTCCTCACAGCCTATAATATAGCAGTTTGCGGCTATGGGACCCACTTCAAAACCTTTTATAATCAACAAGCATACCTCCAGTTCATTAAAAACTCTTTTTACTGTCAATAAGTATTGTAACCGGACCGTCGTTTATAATTTCCACCTTCATATAAGCCTGAAATTCTCCCGTGGCTACCCGGATGCCTCTTGCCCTTAGATCATCGACAAAAAGCTCATATAGTTCACGAGCCGGGGCAGGATCCGCCGCCTTTGAAAAACTGGGCCTCCGCCCATGGCGGCAATCGCCGTATAGGGTGAACTGCGAAACAGCCAGCACTTCAAGGGACAATTCGGCAACCGAGCAGTTAAGTTTTCCGGACTCATCGGCGAATATACGCAAATTTGCTGTTTTTTCCGCTATATAACGGGCATCCCCGGGCCCGTCATCCCGGCCTACCCCCAGCAGGACAGCCAGGCCGGATCCAATCTCCCCAATCTGAAAACCATCCACACTTACCGACGCCCTGGAAACCCTTTGCACAACCGCCCGCACTTGCCGCACTCCTTTTAGCTGGTCCTTTTCACCTCATAGACGTCTTTCACGCGATTTATCCTGCCTACCAGATAATCAAGCTCTTCCTTGTTTTTCATTTCCATGACCATTTCTATAATGGCCACATTGTTTTTCTTTCCTCCCCTTGCGGTTACCCAATTGGCGCTCATCTTCATCTCGCTTACTACAGCCATCACATCGCTTAAAAGTCCCGCCCTGTCCGTTGCCCATACCTCCAGTTTAACCTGGAAAGGAAACCTGAAATCCTGGCTCCAGACTGCATCGGCCAGCCTCTCCTGATCGGCCTTTTGAAAATGGACCAGGTTGCGGCAGTCATTCCGGTGAATTGACACACCCCGTCCCCTGGTAATATAGCCCACTATCGGATCGCCGGGTACGGGTTTGCAGCAGTGGGCCAGCCTGATGAGCAGATTATCTACTCCTTTTACGGTTACACCCTGGGTCGGCTGGTTTTTCACAGGCGTAAAAGTTTCAGTTTTCAGCTGCTGCAGTTCTTCCTCAAGCGAGGCCTGCACAGGCTTGACAGAGTCTTCTTTCAGTTTGTTTATTACCGTCAGCGGGCTTACGGCGCCGTCACCGATTGACGCGTAGAGGTCCTCAACCGTAAAAATATTCAGCCGGCGGGCAATTCCCATAAGTTTGTCGTTTTTCAATATCTCCAGGTTGAGGCCCTGCTTTTTTATCTCCCTGTCCAGCATATCCCGCCCTTTGACGGAATTTTCATCGCGCAGCTCTCTTTTGTACCACTGCTTGATCCTTGACTTGGCCTGGGAGGTTTTAACTAGGATCAGCCAGTCGCGGCTTGGGCCGGAAGCCTGTTTGGAAGTAATAATCTCAACGATATCGCCGTTTTTAAGTTTGTAGTCCAAAGTTGTAATTCGCCCGTTGACTTTTGCTCCTGTACAGCGGTGCCCCACCTCGGTATGAATGCGATAGGCAAAATCTATAGGCACGGAACCGCTGGGAAACTCAAATACTTCACCCTTGGGAGTAAAAACGAAGACCACATCCGAAAACAGGTCTATTTTAAGTGATTCCATAAACTCACGCGCGTCGCGCAGTTCGTGCTGCCATTCCAGCAGCTGACGCAGCCAGGCAAGTTTTTCATCAAACTGCTTGTCCGTCTGGCCGCCTTCCTTGTAACGCCAGTGAGCGGCAATACCGTATTCGGCGGTGCGGTGCATCTCCGAAGTACGGATCTGGACTTCCAGGGGTTCGCCATTTCGCCCGATAACTATGGTATGCAGCGACTGGTACATGTTTGATTTGGGCATGGCTATATAGTCCTTGAAAAGTCCGGGGATAGGCTTCCACAGGGTATGCACTATCCCCAGCGCTTCATAACAGTTTTTTACCGAGTCCACAATCAGCCTTACAGCAAAAGCATCGTATATCTCGCTCAATTCCTTTTTCTGCTTGGCCATTTTCGAATAGATGCTGTACAGGTGCTTGGGACGGCCTTGAATATCGGCTTTTATCCCCATGCCGTCAAGCTTTTCCTGCAGCATGCCGATTACCTCACGGATATATTCCTCACGCTTCTCCCAAGTGCTGGCTATCTTTTTATCAATATCGAAATAGGCGCCCAGGTTGGTATAGCGGAAGGCCAGGTCTTCCATCTCCCGCTTGACCCGGTATATGCCCAGCCTATGGGCCAGCGGAGCAAATATCTCCAGAGTCTCAGTGGCTATCTCCTTCTGTTTAAAATCGGGATGATAGTCGAGCGTGCGCATGTTATGCAGGCGATCAGCAAGTTTGATTAGAATTACCCGGATATCCTTGGCCATGGCAAGAAACATTTTACGCAGATTTTCGGCCTGGTTCTCTTCCTTGGACTTAAATTCAAGACGGCTTAATTTAGTTACTCCGTCAACGAGAAGGGCAATCTCGGTTCCAAATTCCCTTTCGATCTGCCCCAGGGTAACCTGTGTGTCTTCCACAACATCATGCAGGAGCCCTGCCGCCAACGTTTCCAGATCAAGCTCCAACTCGGCCAAAATATAGGCTACAGAAAGTGGGTGAAGAATATAAGGCTCGCCAGAAATCCTTTTCTGATTTTCATGCGCGGCGCTGGCAAACTCATATGCCCTTTTGAGCAAAGCAAGATCGGCATTTTTATTATAGAGGAGGACTCTTTTTAAAAGATTCTGCGGCATTAGTTGCCCCTCTTTTTTCAGTTGCCCGGTTTAATCGCTTTAGTTCTAAAAAAAATTATACTATAAAAGAATACCAGTGTCATTCCTGGTACTCCATAATGCCTTCCTTATACTCAACGTTTGGCCAGGCAGGCAAGCTTAATATATCTTGCTGCCAGGTTACGGCCCTGTCTCTGGATGCCTGCCCCCAGCAAAAGACCCTGGAATCCTCCAATTTCAATTTTTCCTTGGGGGCCGGGGACAACGCAAGTATCGATTCCTCATCTGTTTTTCGTTCTACTACCAATCCCAACTCATGCAAAACAGCCAGTCCTATTCCTGTTGTATACTCCCTGGCCCATTTTAAGCCAGCCTTTTGAAGGACTGAAGTAAGTTCAGGCAAAATGCGCCCTTTGGCAAGATTGTTAAACTGGCGCATCAATGCATAGAGCCGGGCCAAAAAATCTCTGTCCGGCGCCAGTGAGTATAGATGATCCCTGAAATTACTTCTGTCTCCTTCTCCAAACATAAGAAAGACACTTCTTTTTTCACGCTGCAGTCCTTTTATGGCCAGATTCCATTCCTGCTCGCCGCTGGGCAGGTTATAAACAACCAGCTGGTCCGCCTCAATACTTTTAAGGACTGAATAAAGCCCTGCAGTTGTAACAAGCGTGCCAATCGAACCCCCTGCAAAAAAGTAGAGGACGGCTTCGCGCTCCGCCGGTGAGATCCAGCGGTGAAGAAAAGCAGTTGAATAATTGCCTGAACTGCGCAGGTAAGCTGCAAGTTCAATAGCCCTGTATGCGCAGTCAACCAGCACAAGGGTCTGTTTTCCGCCGCCAACAAGCCCGGCCAGGATCGACGGCCTGCCGGTTGTATTGCGCAGATCTATGAGCGGCGCCTTTTCCAAATCAAAAACACCCGGTTCGGGCGAAGGCTGAGCACAACCCTCGCACCAGCCGGGTAAAAAAATACGGTCGTAGATTCTTCTATATTCCTGAAACCAGTTCAGAGCAAAGTCCGGCAGGGACATTTTATTCCAATCAGCCGCCAAAGGTTCCAAAGCAGAATCAAACAGTGCATCCAGAAACAGGCCGCAGCCGTTTGCCGGGCCGGGCGCCTCGTCAGCCGCCGTTGCCTGTGACTCGCCGGGTTCAATGCACATCTTTTCTCCCGGTTTCTCTTCAAATGGAGCGATTATTTCTTTGACATCCAGCTCGACGCTGGTAAACCCGTTCCAGTGGTTAAGAACCGGCGTGCAGATCAGGTCAACAACCTTACCCTGAACAGATTCGCCATTTGCGTCCGCCAGGCGAAAGCCTATCCCATCCCTGATTGCGCCCTCCTGTTGAAGAACTAATTTTAAGTGGCTTCCGTCTTTTCCAACTTCGCGGGAACGCAGCACGGTCACCCCCGGACACCCGATAACCGGTTGAGGGTTACCCTGCCCAAAGGGGGCTAGAAGAAGTATTTCCGAGGCAAGCTGCTCGGTAATTTCAGCAAGGGGCAAAACCTCTTCAACCTCTGGAATTGGGGGGGAAAGCTCAACGCTCAGCAATTCTTTCGCATATTCGTTGATAGCCTGCCGAAAATTATCTAACTGGTCAACTGCCAAAGAAAAACCTGCAGCGCCGGAGTGGCCGCCAAACCCGGTAAGGTATTTGCGGCAGCTGGCCAAAGCTTCGTAGAGGTCGAAACCCGGGACGCTGCGCCCCGAACCCTTGCCCATATCTTCTTCCAGAGAGACCAGTAAAACGGGCCGCCCGAGGAGATCAGTCAGGCGTGAAGCAACTATTCCGATTACACCCTGGTGCCAGCCTCGATCAGCCGCAACCAGGATTTCCGATTCGGCTAAAAAGCGGTCTTCTTTTATCAGTTTGTGGACTCCCGCTAAAACACCGGCTTCGACCTCCTGCCTTGTGCGGTTGCTTTTATCCAGTTCCGCCGCCAGTTCGGCAGCCTTTGCCGGATCTTCGGCTAGCAGAAGCTCAACGGCCTGCCCGGCGCTTCCCATTCTGCCCGGAGCGTTCAAGCGGGGTACGATAATAAAACTGATCTCCTTCGTTTCAATTTTATCTTTTCTTAAACCGCCAACCGCCAGGATTGCCTTAATGCCGGCATTGGCAGGACAGCCGTTTAAATAATCGAGGCCGCTTTTAACCAGGATGCGGTTCTCTCCTGTCAGTGAAACAACATCTGCCACGGTTCCTATACAGGCAAGCTCGATATATTCCTGCCAGTCAACTTCAGTTCCGGGATTATATCGTAAGAAGAGAGCCTGGACGAGCTTTAAAGCGACACCGACCCCGGCCAGGTCTTTAAACGGGTAGGCGCAGTCAGATCTCTGCGGGTTTAAAACTGCTGACGCTTCTGGTAATTTTACAGCCAAATGGTGATGATCCGTGATTACAAAATCAGGCCCGCCCAATTCATTGGCCCTGGCTACAACGTCAGCCCCGCCGATGCCGCAGTCAACGGTAACAACCAGGCTTACACCCTCGTCCCTGGCCCATTCGGCAAACTGCTCGTTTAAGCCGTAGCCTTCAAGAAGGCGTTCAGGAATATAGTAGCCGGCATTTGCGCCCAGCCGTCTTAGAGCTTTTATTAAAAGCGCTGTCCCTGTAATACCGTCAGCGTCATAATCCCCGTAGACGAAAATTCTTTCCCTGTTTTTAACGGCGTTAAGGATTCTGTTTACAGCCGGTTCCATGTCCTTCATGAGGTAGGGGTTATGCAGCCGCTCCAGCGAGCCTTCAAGAAAGTCCCTCGCGTCTTCAACCGTGTTAACCCCCCGGTTTAAAAGAAGCGAGGCCAGAGTTGGGGAAATATTTAACTCTCTGGCCAGGATGCATCGAAGCAGAGGATCAACGCTCTTTTTCCGCCAATTTCTTTTTTTCATCACTAAGGCCATACCACCCTTAAAAGAAATTATAGTAAAGAATGGAAGGTATGGCAACCGCCAATAAAGGCTATACCGTTGGAACTATGTTAAAGTCATCAAACTCCCCGGTAAAAGGCTCTATATCGATATCAATTTTATCAATAAACGCACCCGGCGGGCCCTGCCGGCAGCGGCGGATTACTTCATTTATCGCTTCCGGCTCGCCTTCCATAACCGCTTCAACGCGCCCGTCGCGCCTGTTCCTGACCCAGCCTTTCACACCCGTCTCCCAGGCCGTCTTCCGGATAAAGACCCGGTAATAAACACCCTGAACACGGCCGCTTACAAAGATATGCTTGCGAAGCATAAAAGCCCTCCTTGGTTATACTATTATAGAAAGGGGTTATAATGAAATTTTCCAGCGAGTTTATCCTGGCCCGTTTTGTTTTACAGTCTTTTCCCGCTGTATCCAGGGAGCTTAAAAACTGGGAGTGTGCGGCCGGGGGTTGTCCCGACATACGGTTAAGGGAGCAGGCCCTTTCCAGTATAAAGCTTAAAAAATTCCACTGCCAGGGCGGCAGCGTTTTTGCCGCCTGGGCGCCTGCCGCCTGCCAGGGAAATTTAATCAGAGCAATCGTAGCTTTACAGACGATCGGCGATTACCTGGACAACCTTTGCGACAGGGCAGGCATACAGGATGAGGAGAGTTTCAGACAACTGCACCGGTCTTTCCTGGACGCCCTCTCGCCGGGAGTCGAATGTATCGACTACTATAAACATTATCCCTGCCGTGATGACGGAGGATACCTGGCTTCACTGGTAAGCGCCTGCCAAAACGCCGTCAGCGGTCTTCCCTTTTACGACATTGTAAAAGAAGCCGCACTGGAACTGGCCGGATTGTACTGCACTCTGCAGGTTTATAAACACCTTGAGCCAGCCGTTCGCGAAAAGCGCCTGGTTGGCTGGCTTGAACCATATCTGATCCAGTTGGACCGGCAGATTTTCTGGTGGGAACTTGCCGCGGCAACCGGTTCAACTCTGGGCATATTCGCTCTCTTTGCACTTGCCGCAAAAACCCATCCCACTGCCGGCCGGGCAGATGAAATATGCAGTGCATACTTCCCCTGGATCACAGGCCTGCATATATTGCTCGACTACTTTATCGATCAGCAGGAAGACATCGCCGGGGGAGACCTCAATTTTGCCAGTTACTATGCCTGTCCGTCACAAACCGTTCAAAGACTTAAATTTATACTTGAGAAATCCCTGTCGGAAGCCGGCAGCCTTTCCGAGCCTTTCTTTCATCTTCTGGTGGTCAGGGGACTGCTGGCCATGTACCTTTCTGACCCGAAAGTGAAAGCCCAGGATTTCCTGGCTATTGCCGAAACCCTGCTGCGCTCTGCGGGAAACGGGTGCATTTACCTTCACCGCTTCTGTTCTTCTTTCCGCCGGGCGGGCCTTATTTAAAAACGGCCTGCCTGCCTGCCAGCTCAACTTTGGCAAGCGGAGTATATATGGGCCCCCGGCGGTTGAGTTCGCTCTGCATCAGGTCTACCGATCTTATTTTTAAACTGCCAATCTGCCCGACATCAGAGCTTATTTCGTTCACCTTCGCAACAAGCGCTTCCGAACCCTTCCCGGAACGCAGGCGGGCAAGTGTCAGGTGCGGTGAGAACGGCCGCTTTTCCAGCGGGAACCCAAAAGAAACATGGGCGCTGTTGATCAGTTCATAGCTTTTCTGAATCCTGCCCAGTTCTCCCTGCAGGCCGACCCACAGCACATGGGGCCGCGCGGCACCGGGGAAAAAACCCATTCCGAGCGGACGTACTGTAAACGCCGGAATGCCGGCAAGGGCAGCCTTTACTATATCCACGAGGGCAGGTACGGCTGATACTTCTACGTTGCCCAGAAACTTGAGCGTGAAATGAAGGTTTTCTTCATCAACCCACTTTATATCGCAGGGAATATCCTTTAATTTAGTCTGGATGCCGGAAAGTTTCTTCTTTGTCTCAACTGGAAGATTGACAGCCCAAAAAAGGCGCAACTGCTTCATTCAAACCCGCCTCCCAACAAAAAATAACCCCTGATGTCTGTTTTGTCAAGAAAATAAGATAAACACAAGGGGACGGATAAACACAAGGGTAAACACAAGGTAAACACAAGGGGGTAAACACAAGGGGACGGTTCTTGTAAACACAAGGGGACGGTTCTTGTGTGTTCACAAGTTGAACACACAAGAAGAACGAAATCGCCCCGCGATGGTCTTAGATAGTAATTATCCAAGAAGATAAAATTGCAAAATAATGAAAAAGAATGACCTTTTTATG
>DMZI01000050.1 GCA_003485325.1 Desulfotomaculum sp. | reverse complement strand
CAATTTAATCATTGCATCCCTAAGTTGCTTTCATAGCTTGCGGTTTTTGTTTTTTTGTTAAGCAACTGATTAACTGTTACAAGATGAAATCTGATTTTCAAGGAAGGGAATTTGGTTTTTAAGAGCATTACTTTTTAGGAAGAAGCGTTGGCAACTGGATTTTGACAAAATCTTAATTTTGTCAAAAAGCTTTAAAAAATAGGAGGTTTAATCATAGTGGGCATTAGAATCAAGCTTTGGCAAAAAACCTTGGCGACATTGCTCGTCCTCTCTATGATGTTATTTTTTGTCGTGCCTGTTTTTGCCATAGATGAGCCGCAAGCTCCTGTCTGGTCTCCTGATGCTGCCCTGACGTTTAGTGAAGTAACAGGAAGCAGTTTCAACGTTAGCTGGCCGGCGGCTGCAGATGCGGAAAGCTATAATGTACTGGTCAGCAATACCACAGGCGGTATAACAACTCCTGTGCTGGATGCCTCCGTAACCGACGGTACTTCCTGCGCGGTAACCGGCCTTACGGCCAACCGTCGTTATGACATCAAGGTTACGGCCGCCAATTCTGTAGGGGAAAGTCCTACGAGCCTGGAAAGCTTGGTGGTTACCACACCATCAACACCGAACATTTTTACTTTTATTCCGGCCGAGCTGAATGACAGCAACTACAGGTATAAGTTTCAGCCGTCGGCCAATAAGGACGAATCCGATTCAACACCATATGAAAATGTCTTTATTTACGATACTGATTTGGAACTTGCCTCAACCAGCTTTGTCTGGTACTTGCAGGCCGGCTATAACAATTCTGTGGCCGCCATCAGGGAAAATGTAAGATGCTTCCGTCTTTTTAACCTTACAGACGGGGTGGAAGTGCCGCTGGATTATGGCGACCCGGAAGCTGCCTTTGATAACACCTGGGTAGCAGGCACTCCGGAAACTTCAGGTGATTTTTCTGTTACCAAATTGATGGCTTATTCCGTGCATTTTGCTTTTCAGCCTGACATTACCAAGTATCTAGAAGAAGAAAAGAATTATGCAATTACCATCGACCCGCAATTTAGTACAGGAGGCGCCAATCCCAATGTTTTAGGCAAGGTATACTGCTTTCAATTTACCACCAGTTCTGATAAAGAGGCTCCCGTATGGGAAGACGGCGCCCAAATTACCATAGGTGAAATAACTGAGAACAGTATTTCTTTAAGCTGGCCTGCAGCAACAGATGATACCGCTGTGGAGAAATATAAAATTGCTATTAGCAATAATGACAACCTGGTCAATGTTCTGGAAAAAGACGCCAATAGTACAAGCATTACCGTAAACGATCTTACCCCTAATACTGACTATACTTTTACTGTTACAGCGATCGATGGCGCACACAATGAAAGCAATGCCTTACCTGTTGTGGCAGCCAAAACACACCAAAGTATCCCAACCTGGACCGAAAATGCAACCCTGACGGCGGATGGTGTCATGGCTACTGAGCTGGTCCTGCGCTGGCCGCATGTCAACAATAATCTGGCAGGGTATAAAGTATATGTAGACGGAGTGGAGGAAGCAAGTTTACTCGCTATTCAAAATTACTATGAGCTTTACGGATTGAACAGCGGTCAAAAGTACATCCTTTCGGTGAAGCCCTTTAACGAACTAGGACAATTAGGGTCTGCCATAGAAACAATGGTGGTAACTCCGGGCAGCAGCGGTTTAACTTTTACTTTTGCCCCTGCCGCCACAGACCTGGGGGAACAAGGTTATTACCATAACTATCAAATTATCAGCCCTGTGGATCTGGATAACTTTAGCCTGGTCTGGAATTTTAGCAACGGCCTGGATAAAAATCTAAGATTCAACCTGGAATGCATTCACTTTATAGACAAAAGCACAAATCTGGAAATACCTCTGGATTTGGGTACAGAACCCTATGTTTCCAATCTGGAGGGTGTTTTTGACGCCGGTGATTTTAAATATATCAGCACTGGTGGAGGTGGCGGTGCAGGCGACGGCGGTCCCGGCATCGATAAAGTAAGGATGTTGAAGTTAGAACCCGGGGACAGTACTTTAGCACAGCTTGCCAAGGGCGCCCAATATGTGTTGGAGATCGACCCCGAATTTACCGCCAATAATGGTACAGCCAAATTAGGTAAAATATTTACCTTTTCTTTTACAACTGCCGTAGATGATACGGAGGCGCCCAGCTGGCCTGCTGGCGCTCAACTTACCGCAAGCAAGGTGGGCACCGATTTCCTGGTTCTGAACTGGCCGGAAGCCAATGATAATATCGGCGTAATTGAATACCAGCTTTTTCAGCAGGGTGAGACTACTGAATTAATTAAAACCTTCGGAGCCGGGACAACTTCCTGTATAATGGAAGACCTTACCCCGGGAACAACTTATGATTTTACATTGCGGGCAAGAGATGCCAAATCAAATTATACTCCTGATCTGAATCTCTCTGTAACGACACTCTTAACAGATGATCAGGCTCCGACCTGGCCCGCGGACAGCTCACTGTCAGCAGACAATGTTTTATTCGATAATCTGGATTTGAATTGGACATCCGCAGCCGACAATGTGGATGTGACCGGCTACCGCCTGCTGAAAAACGGCAGTATTATGGTAGATGTTCCCGCAGATGTTCATACTTATCATGTAACTCAGCTTACTCCTTCTACCGGATATCTTTTCAAGGTGGAAGCAAGGGATAAGGCTGGCAATTACAGCACAACCGGTCCAAAACTAGCGGTCAGCACCATCGATGGTGAGGCCGATACCACGCCTCCCTACTGGACCAATAACGGTTCTTATGGGACTTCCGTTGTTTATGATTACGATAAAACGTATGTAACATATCAATGGCCTTGGGCGGCGGACAATGTAGCTGTTACGGCATATCTGGTTTATAGAAACGGCGAGCTGTATGATACGGTAGATTCTTATACAAATAACTATACCGATGCGCTCGATTTGGATAACAGCTATTACACCTATTCCGTCTATGCTGTTGACGCTTCAGGCAACAGGAGCATAGAGGGCAGGCCAATGACGGTAAAGAGCGGCAATCCCGACAGCGATACTTACTCACCGGTCTGGCCGGCAGGCACAAACATTACCCTTTCGGAATTTACCGATACCACATTAAAGGTCAAATGGACCCCTGCCCAGGATAATGTTGCGATCAGGGGCTATGTGGTTATCAAAGACGGTTTGTGGGTAGAATGGACCGACCGCGGCGAACCTGAAACGGATCATCGCAGCTTTGCCAACTGCTTTGTTATCTATAATCCAATTTACAATCCCGGGCCGGCGGTGAATTACCCGCCGTTAGTGTCCGGTCAAAGCTATACTTTCTCGATCAAGGCTTTTGACACAACGGAGAATTCTTCCAAGGGTGATCCTAAAATAACTTTTATCATGGGGACCAATCCCACCGCCGGAGCGGGGATACCCTTTGCACTAACAAATGTTGAGAATAAGCGTGGTTCGTTAAATAATATTACCGGCGCTCTCAACCAGGTGCTGGCTCCCCAGGATCCCGAAAATACAAAGTTTACCTGGGAATTTGACGAGCCTTTAGCCGCTGGATACGAGAGTAATTTCACCCTGACAAATTTCGCAACGGGAGATCTGATTGATCTTGATCCTGCCGATTTTCTGTACAGCGAAAGCAACGGTAAAGGTATTTTAACACTCGATTTGACCCAAACCGGCATTAAGCTGGCGGATAACACAGATTATGTAATTAAGTTAAGTAAAACTCTGGCGGTTCAAAGCGGCAAGCAGCTGGGATTTGACATTGCCTGGCAGTTTAGCACCGACTTTGCCGATAAAGAAGCTCCTCAATGGGGTACTAGTGACTCTCTGGCTGTCAATTTCGTAAAAGCGCCCTTCATTGCTACTTTGAATTGGCCTGCTGCTGTGGATAACGTGACGGTAACCGGATACCAGGTTTATGAAGGGGAAACTGAGCTGGCAGTCCTGCCTGCCGAGGAGCTGACCTATGATGTTGAAGGTTTGTTGGTAGATACGGGTTACAACTTCAAGGTTGTTGCAAAAGATTATCTGGAGAATTGCAGCAGCCCGTTAACAGCCGCAGCTACAACACCTCCCGCCGATACAGCCGCACCCGAATGGCAGGAAGGCGATGCGTTAGCGTTTACCGATATTAATTCGGATAATGCAAAAGTATCATGGCCGGCAGCCACTGACAATTACCGGGTTAAAGCATATAAGATTTATAAAGATGGCGCTGAAGAACCTTTAGCGGAAGTGGCAGCAGATGTGCTCGAGTATACCATTACGGGTCTGGCTGGAGAAACTACCTATGAAATAACAGTTAAGGCCGTTGACTATACGGGAAACTCCGCAGGACTCTCTGGAAGTTTAACAACGATTGCCGACAATGTAAATCCCCTTTGGCCGGTTGGCAGCAAGCTGCAGGCCAGGGATATCAAAGATACCTCAGTTACATTGTACTGGGATGATGCAACTGATAACGTCAGGGTAACACAGTATGATATTTTCTGCAACGGGGAACAAGTGCAGACTGTTGACGGCTCTGTCTGTGAAACTGCAGTAACCGGTCTAGCCGGGTCAACTCAGTATACCTTCGCAGTAGAAGCCGGGGATTTAAAAGGGAACAAAACCGTGGACCGGCTAAGCCTGGTTCAATGGACAGCACCCGGTTCCATCTCGGCCGGCGCTGCCTTTCCCTTTACTTTGGAGAGTCCGTTATCTCATAATGTGAGTGTCGATATTGCCGGCAACACATTAAACAATGCTGTTGACGGAAGCTTCACGAAAAATAACGTATCATTCACCTTTAGCTTCAGCAAGAAGCTAACAGACGGAACATGGCTGAACAATATCGAGATGAAGAACAATGAGGGGACGCTGATTTCTTTAGCGGATAGCAATTTCACCTATCTGGAAACTGACGGGGATATATCAAAAATAAAAATAATTGTCCCCGCCGGGTTTGTTTCTGACGGCCAGTATACCCTTATTGTAAAAGAAAATCTGAAAGCGGCGGATGAAACGCTGTTAGGCCGCAACTTCATCTGGACGTTTAATGTTTCGGTTGGGCAATATGGGATAACGGATATTGCAGCAGGCTATAACTCATACAGCGCACGTTGTTACCCATCCGACCGGTATTACCTTATGTTAAAAGATGACGGCAGTGTCTGGACCTGGGGAAATAATCTTTACGGGACTCTTGGTGATGGTACTACCGACAGTAGAGACATCCCCGTCCAGGTTGAGGGCTTGGCCGGTATTACTGCCCTCGAGGCCGGCCGCGACAGCTGTTTTGCCCTGGATCAGGACGGCGCTGTTTGGGGATGGGGCTCCAATGAATACGCACAGCTAGGCCGGGGAACGGAGCCTTCCGGAACAAGCGGGCGCTATGGAAACACCACCCCGCAGAAAGTTCTCGGATTGCCTGCGATCGAAAAGCTGAGTTTTGGTTTTGGCCACGTTGTAGCACTGGATGTTAGCGGTCAGGTATGGAATTGGGGCGCGGCGGTAAAGGACGCCCTAGCCAAGGAATCTCAGCGCAGCGGAACACCCATACTCGTAAGAGAGCTTTCCGATATTGCGGATGTTGCCGCAGGATATAACGCCTCCCTGGCGATAACAAGCAATGGTGATGTATACACCTTTAGCCGGGGGAGAACACCTGTTAAAGTGGAAGGATTAAGCGAGATAGTGGCGGTAGATGCCCAGGGCATTGACCGTAATCATGCTATCTGGATGGCCTTAAAAGCTGACGGCACGGTTTATATTTGGGACAGCAACAGTACCGGGTCAATCACCAGAACGCCGGTGAAAGTTGAAAATGCCAGCCTGGTAAAATCTATTATTGCCGATGGACCTTACGTTCTTGGCGTCAACGGACAGGTGAGCAGTATTGCCTATAGTGCGGAGCCTCAATTGGGGGCGGAAATAAGCGGTTTAAATAACGTGGTGAAATTGGCAAGCTCTGCAAATGGCGGTCTGGCCCTGCAAAACGACGGCGCTTTATTACAGCTTATCGGTTCAGACGTAACGCGAGTGCCTTTAAATATGAATCCTGCCGATCCGCCCGTGTGGCCGGAAGGCAGCGAAATCACGATTACAAACCTGGCCGAAACAGGGCTAACACTAAACTGGGATAAACCTGACCCGGAAGTTTCAAGTTTTGCTTTATTGATTGACGGGAACAGGACAGCAATAATCTCGGGTGATGCTTCGAGTTATGATGTCTTAGGCCTGACTAAAGGCCAGACCTATACCTTCAGGTTGGAAGCCAGTTTTGTCAACAGTGCCTGGAGTACTACCGGTCCTGAAATAGTCCAAACTATGAATGATTGGAATCCTGCCATGCAGAGCGCCGGGAAACTGGCCATGAGCGGCAGGCATACTTTGATGGTTGGCGATGACGGCAGTGTCTGGGCATGGGGGCAAAATGAATACGGTCAGTTAGGTACAGGCAACAACATTGAACAATTAGTACCTGTAAAAATCAACGGCCTGACAAACATAATTGCAGTGGCTGTTGGCGATAATCACAGCCTGGCGCTGGATCAGAACGGAAATGTTTGGGCCTGGGGTAAAAATGATACTTATCAATTAGGCAATGACAGTACTGACAACAGCAATGTTCCGTTAATGATTATTTCAGGCGGGATTAAAGCAGTTTCCGCGGCTGCCGATCACAGTATCGCCCTCAAAAACGACGGGACTGTTTTAGGCTGGGGCGGTCCGGCCAGTGGTCCGCCTAATTTCTATACATTGTCAGGTATTGACGGGCATACCCCTGGTCAGCTTTACTACGGCACAACACGTCCTACCATTAATTATCCACTTACCGGGGTAAAAGGAATTGCCACTTCCCGAACATTTAGCGCCTATCTCTTTGATAGCGGCAAGATTTGCCGCATCGGCCAATTTATTGAACCCATCGGAGCAAAGAGTTATACGCCGATGCCGACTTATTCTTCTCCTATGGGGATTAGTGCAATTGCTGCCGGTGAGAACTTCCTGATAGCCTTGAAGGAAGATGGTACAGTCCTGGCACTTGGCGATAATAATTCGGGTCAATACGGCAATGGCACGCAGGGCAACGGTACCCCGGCCGCTCCCCGACCTTATGGTGTTGTCACTGGTCTTAGTGATATAGTGGCAGTTGCTGCCGGCGGTTATCATGGCCTTGCTTTGGACCGGGACGGCAATGTATTTGCCTGGGGTAAGAACCTTAACGGCCAGCTTGGAAATGGAAAAACAGACATTCATCTTACCCCTATTAAGGTTGGGTCTCTACAGCAAATTACGGCTATCGGCGGAGGGACCGAAAGCAGCATTTCCTTTAGAAATATGCAAAAGATATATGTTTGGGGAAATAACGCTAACGGCCAGTTTGGCGATGGCAGCAAAATATCTTCCAAAGTGCCTGTTTTGACAAAAATGACGGGTTACGTTGTGGATATTGACGCTCCCGTATGGCCGTCATACTTTGACCTTATAGTGACCGATAATGCCGATAAGAGTCTGCTTTTGAATTGGACTCCGGCAAAAGATAATATTGGTGTAACAGCTTACGAGATATACGCAAACAACGAAAAGAAGGCGGAAGTCTCAGGTGCAACACGGGAATATACCTTTACCGGACAAAGAAACGAAGTGTATATCTTTGGAATTAAAGCAATTGATGCGGCAGGCAATGTCAGCGTTGTGAGCAAGACTGCAACAAATATGAATTACGTTTCAGTCGATGAGACAGGCAACAAGGATATAGTTATTACAGATAAACCAACAAATATAGAAGTCTCGGAAGAAGTCACCGATGCAACACTCGATGTGTCGGCGTTTTTAAATCCGCCAAACAATGGTATAGTGACAACTAACGAGATGCCCTATGTGGCAATAGAAGCAAATACTTTACTGAGCGAGGATCCAGTGCAGATAATCATACCGGCAGAAACAACTATAAGCGCCCCGGATGAATGGGACGGCACTATCAATGTACCTAAAGTAGAAGCCAATAACAGCGTAGTTGTAACTCCTGATAATGGCAAAACAGCGTCTGTCAAGGCCGTCATCGAAGTTGGTTTTGGTGATATACCCTTGAGCTTCAGTAACGCTGTAAGAATCCTCATCCCTGGTCAGGCGGGGAAAGATGCCGGTTATTACAGAGGCTCAACTTTTACAAAAATCACCACTGTTCTTTCTGAAAATACGCAATTGGCAGGTGACGCTCTTCCGGATAACGGCGATGGCAAGATAGATGTGGGACCGGATCTTGTAATCTGGACCAAGCACTTTACCAAATTTATCACTTATACCCAGTCGGCAGCCGGGAAAGGCGGTGGCAGCAGTGCAGATACTACTCCGCCCACATGGCCTGTCGGCAGCAAAATAACCTGTGCCAAAGCCGGAACATCACTGGAACTGACCTGGACTGCCGCCTCAGATAATCTTGGAGTCACAGGCTACAAGGTTTATGTGGATGGAACACTTGTAAACACAGTAGATGGAAAAACAACCAGTTGCCTTGTTGCCGGTGTGGAAACGGGTTCGCACACCTTTAAGATCGAGGCAGGCGATGCTGCAGGCAACTGGAGCACTAACGGCCCGGTTTTAACTGAAGACACGTCTTCCGGTATGGAACCCGGCAGCAGCAACGGTCCTGAGATAACCTTTGGCGATATACAAGGCCACTGGGCTCAGAAGGATATTGAAAAACTAGCCAACCTGGGAGTAATTAAAGGAAGAACAACAACCTCATTTGAGCCGGAAGAAAAGGTGACCCGGGCGGAATTTACAGCCTTACTCATACGGGCCCTTGACATTGAAGAGACGAAGCCGGTGATCGGGCATTTTGCAGACGTTCTTCCGGAAGACTGGTATTACGGCAGCGTAGAAACAGCAACAACTGCGGGACTAGTCAACGGTGTGGGTGAAGGCAAATTTGCCCCCCGAAAAACAATCACCAGGGAGCAAATGATCGTCATGATCATCCGTACCCTTGATTACGCCGCGAGGCAGGTGGTTCTAGCAACGGGTGAGGATGAACAACTCCTGACAGATTTCAGCGATAAAGGGAAAGTGCAGAGCTGGAGCTTTAATTCACTGGCCAAAGCGGTAAAAATTGGTCTGGTCAGCGGCGTTACCCCCACAACGCTTGAGCCTGCGGCAAATACCACCCGCGCACAAGCATCAGTTATGATAAAACGCATGATGAAATATTTAGGGTTGTTATGATTGTTTTACACGTAGTAAGCTTGTATCGAGGAGCCTTGTTTTAAGAGGCTTTCATAACACAATGCATATATTATTAAGGGAGCTATTCAATGGGATAGCCCCCTTTTCTTCAGCCGGTGCGCCCGGTATGGGCGCTATCTATAGGGTGAAAGTCCCGAACGGTGAAGGTAGCAGTAACCGTCAGCCTAAGGCAAGGGTGTCCGTTGCGAGGCGGAATCTGAAGGAAGCCGGCGGCAAACCTCCGGCCCGAGGACCACGAACCCAAGGTGAAGCTAAGGACAGTTGGACGAGATTGCTTGACAAAGCGAAGTCCTTGCTACCAAAAGGCTGTCAAGATTAGATGGGGCGGGTAGATGGAGGGAAAGATAGCGTTTTTAACCGAGGAGGCCTGTCGGATAAGCTAATTTCATTGTTAACCCGTGCAGCCGATGTACGGTTGAACTTTTTGGCAAACGGATCCTGGTTACTTGCAGGGATAACTCTGGTCCGATGTCGAGATCATCGCCGCTTACCACGGCCAGTGCAATGTGAAACGAGTATTTAAACACCTTAAAAATCCGTATCATAACTGTGTGCATCCTCAGTATCACTGGACGGATCGGAAGATCAGGGTGCATACCTTTATTTGTCTAACCGGACTGTTGCTCTCCCAAGTATTTTATAAAAAGGAGCGTGATGTCAGTTACCATATGAGCATAGAAAGCTTGATTAATAAATTGTCAGAAGTGCATATGGTGGAGACTATTTCTATTTATAGCCTGAATAGCAAGCCTATCAGGGAAACGCAATTGGAGGAGATGAAGACCCCGCAGTAAATAAAGCCCTCGGCTTCGCCTTCTGGCGAGAACAAGGGCTGAGGAGTTTAACCGAAAGGTATGATTATCTTTGTTCCACAACATGAACCGCCGTATACCAAACGGTTGGTACGATGGTGTGAGAGGAGGGGGCTTTCCGCCCCCTCCTACTCGATTCCTGAATTGTTTTGTTCTATCTTAAGTATCTTCCAGAGGGCTTTTTGCGGAAAAAAAGCAGGTAAATAATTTCTAAGATACCTACGGTGTTAACAATACAAAGAACTATATACCATACTGTCTGAGTACTGCGGGCGGAATGCCATAAAGCCAGTGCTTTCCATAACAATGACCAGGCAACTAAAAGGAAGAACAAAAATCGATGCTCTTGGATCATATGGAACATCTGTATTGCATCGTTCATTTGAATACTCCTTTCCTTAAAACATCCCCTTTAATAATATCAAAAACACAAACTTACAACAATAAAATCCTTATCTTATCTTAATCAGGTAAAATTTTATTTTGCTGATTACAAAAACACCGACCACAATTGCAATTGTTATAACCAATTGAAGAGGTTTATTTATATATTGGCCAACAATTCTGTCGCTGCAAATAAGTTCCGCCGAAACCCAACTTAATATAATTGCCCCAACATATACTAACAGTGGATACTTTTCCATAAAACCTGCGATTTTCTGACTAAAAAAGATTAAAATTGGAATGCTGAGCAAAAGGCCGAAAATTACCAACCTGATTTCTCCGTGGCTTGCCCCGCTAATCGCTAAAATGTTATCAAGGCTCATGCTGAAGTCAGCTATAATAATTATTTTAATTGCATGGATCAGTCTTGTCGGTGAATCTACATTTGCATTTTGGGCTTCCTTGGAAAAAGTATCAATAAGCAATCTCGATGTAACCCAAATTAACACCAAGCCCCCTAGAAATTGAAGCAGGGGTACTGTCAGCAAAATGGTTCCCGCACAGGTCAGCAGTATTCTGAGCGCTATTGCGCCGCTTGTACCCAGTAAAATTGCCTTTTTCCTGCTTTTAGGGCTAAGCCTCAAGGTTGCCATGGCAATGACAATGGCATTGTCGCCCGACAAAAGCAGGTCAATTATAATAATTTTAATTACCTTAAAAGCAAGATCCATAACAGCATTTTCCGTTTTTACACCTTATTTTTATGTACAAGGATTGTTTTAACTATATTTATTTAAGCGATACAAGCTTTATAACTTTAGTTCAGGAAAAAAAACTGAGCCAGGCAGCGGGCCCAGTGCTGGCAGGAGGCACAGAACGGTCACATAAGGCGCATTGAGGAAAGGATCGATAAAGTGTACACTGCGACAGTAGCACTACTTGGTGGTGTAGCAGCTTCGGTGATTTTATGAGCCTTAAATATTACTTGAAGATAAAACTCGGCCTTTAACGCACGGCAGTTTTATGCATTATCAATACCCAATGTTGGGATAATAATGGGAGCAAATAAAGGGTTGTGAACAGAACTGCTTAAAGAAGGTAAAATTGGAGTTTTTGAGGCAACTGCTATTGTTGTTGTTGCCTCTTTAACGAAGGTTATGTTTTCGGGTCCAAGAGCTGATGTGGAAATTCTTGGCCCTGCCGTCTGGTACGTTTATATAGTTACTACCCTGCTGGCCTTGGCAGGCTTCTTAATAATTTCAAAACTCATGGAAAAATTTCCAGGCCAAGACCTCGTTTTTGTGTTTAAAAAAGTTTTTGGCAATGTGGCCGGTTGTATTCTTTCATTTTTAGTCGGAATTGCCTTTTTCATTGGTTCAATAGTGTTTCTCAGGTTATTTACGGAAGCGGTAAAAGCATATGTTTATACTTTTACGCCACCAAGCTTCATTATGGTTTTCTTTATTTCCGCAGTTTTGGTTGTGCTGTATTTAGGTCTTGAGACTATCGCCAGAACCGCTGCTATATTTATTTTGCCGATTCTTTTTGGCCTTTTACTTACATATATTCTGGGTTTCCCTTCTTCCTGTTTCCAATACTTGGATTCGGCATTGGCAGAAATGTAACATACTCCATTAAAAACATTTCCTATTTTGGGGAATCTCTTTTCTTGGCAGTTGTTTTAAGTTCGCTTCAAGGAAATAAGTATTTTAGGAATAGCGGCCTCAGGGGCATTACCATATCCGGCTTGTTTACAATCACAGCCATACTTGTGTATAACATGATGTATCCTTATACAGTAGCCAGGGAGAATCTAATACCTTCCTTTTCTTTTACCAGAAATCACTAGCGTTGCATAAAACTTTGATCACGATTTCAAGCATAAATTTAGTAAATTTATACATACCAGCACATGCCATATATGGTGTATACACCCAATAGGTTTCTTTTATCTAACGCAAGAAGAAAACCACTTAAAGGTAGTCCTTATCCACATTTTAACGCAGTATTAAAACTATAAAACTAACGGGTCGTAAGTTAGATCGTCTAAATGTTCGCTTTCTCCGTCCACGAATTGTTTTACTGTCATATGGTAGATTATGTCATAATCTACTTTCCGCCTGCCCTTTGACTCGCGCATCGGCTTACGGCATAGCATTTGAACAAATGATGATTCAAATGAAGCATAAAGA
>DMZI01000052.1:40161-42323 GCA_003485325.1 Desulfotomaculum sp. | reverse complement strand
AATTTATCCGGGAGGATAAGCGGGATGTTTAAACCCCTTCCTATATCACTGAAGTCAACTACAAATCCCGTAGAGAAGGGAATTACACAAAACGGCTCAACCATTGAAGAATAATCATTAGCGGGATACAGCGTTTTGACAATGATATCACCCACCCGATACTTAAAGAGCCCTTCTTCTTTTCCTAAAAATTCAATGGGGCTGTTGCTTTCCACCCATTCATTCAGTTTCAGGCTAAACTGTTTGACTTCCCTTTTGGACATCAACGAATTTTCAAGCCTGCAAAAAACACCTTCCTGAACAGAATAGGTAGTTTTTAAAGAATCATCGGGAAATAAGTCTTTTACTACTTTTATAGTTCCCATTTTTACTGTCTGTCGATCTCTGATTAAATATGTGTCCTTCATTTTTTCACCCCGTTTGCCAAGTTGTACCGGCTGCATCTATATAAAATAATGTCGTATAATATCGGGCAGAACAACCAAAAACCAGGATTAAGGCATTTCTTGAGATGATTAAAAGGTAACGGCAGGTAATTCCTGACAAACGCCCCAAGTTAAAATAATGCCGGAGACTCTGTAAATATGCAAAAAATAAACGAGAAAGGGCAGGTTACTCATCCTTTTGAATTTTCGCCTACCCTTTTTCTGGAGCGTTGTGCAACTTAGCACGCCCTCCTTTTTTAGATTTGCCCCCTTTTATCTGATCCGCCGGTGCCTTCACCGCTTTTCAGACTAACCAGCCACTCCTTAGTAATAGCCATCGAAAATTAACTTTGTTAAGCTAACCCCCCACTTATTACAATTTGTTCGCCTTGGCTTCTAATCCCTGCTTATCTGAAACTCCTACTTATTTGGGGGCTTATGCCTACTATCAGGTTGGCTATGATCTCCCACTCCCTCCGAATTTCAGCTTGCCGGTAGATATCTACTCGACTACCCCAAGTAGAAGCTTTTGGCTCAGCAGGTTATTAAAAACCTTTAGCTTAAGTTCGCTGGTTATCAAGGAGCTTCCCTCATACTCGGGCGGTCCCTTTCTGAGGTCAATTTAATAATACTCCATTTATTTACCTGTGTCAATAGTAAATTTATAATATATATAAATATATAAATATTCCGATAATATACTTATGACTGCTCACTCCCATCAATTATCTGTGGTTGACCGAACCGCTTTCACAGTTGTCGAATAGGAAGCATAAGGTCAAGTATAGTATCAACCCACATTTGTCCAGGTCTGAATTGGAAATTTTTCTTCCGGTTAATAGATGTTCATCCGACTTGTGGTAACATTTCTTTAACCCAATCCTGTAAGTGTTCCAGTTCTGGAATATTTTCAAAACCTTTTGATGGAGACCGCACCCATTAAGGTGCTTGATTCTCGTACCGAAAATTCTTGTATTGAATTTCTTCTCTTAAGGCATTGGCGAATTCCGGATAGCCTGTCTGCCGGCAGGCAGGTCGAAGATTCTAATCTTGTTGGCCTTGAGAAATGAGGTCATTCCAGCGTCGAAACACCATCCTGGAAGGATACCTTGGATAACAAACCGGTCATAGCTGGAGATAACTCCTGCTATTTGATATTTGTAACGTTCTGTAAGTAACATTTTTACGTCTCCATGCTGAAAAGTTTTTTTGACTTAGTTCGGCATGGAATGTTTAAATCCTTTTTGGTTCCGGCTTGTCCGAGTTAGGTGTTTTCTCTTAACTACATTCTAACTGAGGAATTTGTAAATGGCTCCCCTGAATTTTTAAGAACCTATTTTACACAATTATACGGACTTAACTTTCCATCCACCAATATAATCATTAAGGTAATTTCCACTAAAATTTGCCATAATCCTGCAAGATCTTCACAATTTCTATTAAACCGGAACTAACGCAGGTGTGTGGCAGATTAACAGAAGGTGAGGCTTCTCCAAAATCTTAAAATCCATAAATCTGTATGCACCGGATTATGCCCACAAGCGCCTCATGTTGGGCAAATTTTCACGCCGGCCAGAAAGATGATCTCTAACCTCCCATCAACACCTATCGCAATATGATCCAGAGTTTTCAGCGCCAATTCATACGGCAACGTTTCTATATAACCATTAGCCTCTACCAAACTTATCAGTTCCATTGCCCTATAAGCCCTCAGCTAATGTGCGCTTTTTGTAGTAA
>DMZI01000052.1:0-39944 GCA_003485325.1 Desulfotomaculum sp. | reverse complement strand
CAGCCAGGGGCTTTCTTTAAAGTGGTCGGCGGCTGTTTGGAGTCGAGGTGCTGTATTCATCGAAGAAACCTCCTTTGTTTTCTTGGCGGATCGCATTGGAGGTTTCTTTCTTTTCTCCAAAGAAAAAATCCTTGTTCTTTCGCCTGGTGATTACTGGTGATTACCCATAGTTATTTTACAGCAACTCAATAGTACAAGAAAATATTAGGTCACTACTTTTGGATTTTCAAAGTCAAGTCCAGTAATTTCAAGGCTTTGCGGTCTCCGAAAGGTCAATTTCAGGCCTTTTTAGGACTGTTTTGCCGAAAGTTGGGTTAGGAATGATTTTATACAAAGTTTTAACATTACCCCTTTTTCAGTGCAAATCCAGGCTTATCTTTAAAACGCGGTTTACTTCGTCCATTTTCTCCGGCGAAAGAGCACCTATCTTTTTGACCAGGCGGGACTTATCGACAGTGATAATTTGAGCGGCATTGACCGCACTCTCTCTTTCCAGACCACCTTCCCCGGCTTCCAACCTGACCAGAAAAGGGTAGATTTTAATCGCAGCCGTGGTTACCACCGCTATAATGACAGTAGAACCGTACTTATTACCAACGTTGTTCTGAATAATGACGGCTGGTCTGTAGCCTGCCTGCTCGCTGCCTCTCGCCGGATTGAAGTCCACCAGGAAAATATCGCCGCGTCTAACTTCTCTCATGCAAGACCACCTCGGACTGCGCTGAAAGGAATGCCTCGGCTTCTTTCAGGTTAACCTCCAACAAGACAGTGTACCCCTCTGCCAATTCTTTTTCCATCTCTTCCTGTTTGATCCGGCGCAGAAGTTCGGCCACCGCGCCGCTTCTCGTAGTAGCCCACTGACAGGCTAACTGATCAAGAACGGTTATGAGTGTTGAAGATAAACTAATTGTAATCTTGCTGCTCATTGACAACACCTCTCGGTTTAATGCTATCATACCAGTAGACATAATGTCAACCATACTACTGTTCCTACTTTTTAGGAGTATCCCGTGCCGGGACCCGGTTCGTCACTATCAGAATTCTCCTATTGGGTAGAAGGCTCCACTCGCGCGACGCCAGCCCCCGTTGTCACCGGACATGCAGTTTTCCCGCATCCGGCGGCCCCAATGCTATCCCTTAGCAGGGATACCAAAGAGCTTGAGTTGATAGTACCTAGCTAGGTATCTTCCATTCCATGCGTGCTAAACCCATGCGGTCTAATTCCTCCGACGAGTAGATTTTCCATCTGCCACGGTCCCGCCATTGACGGCGTATATACGCCCGCACCCGGTTACGCACCCACCTGTCCAGAGATCGGAAAAGACTGATGTTGTTTACATAGCGATGATAATTCGCCCACCCCTCAATCTTCGGATTTAGTTCGGCAATAACTCTCTCTATCGGTATGTTTCCCTGATTCCGCTGTGTTAATTGTCGAACTTTCGCATAGACTGATTTCAACGACTTCTTACCTACGCCCACATGGCGTTTTCCAAAGTGGAACCCCAGAAAGTTAAATCCCTCCTGAAAGCTGCTGATAATCGTTTTCTCAAGAGATAACCGAAGCTTCATCCGGCTTAGCAGATCACTTACCACCTCCAAGGCCGCCTCCGCTTCCTCTCGTGTTCGGCTTAACTAACAAGATACGTGACTTTGAAAAACAAACCCGTAACATTGTCGCCCATGAGATTGTGAATATAAACGACAGCTGGATCACTACCCGCACCGGTTCCACCGCAAGTCAGCTGTTTGAGTTAATGAAGCAGTATTTCGGATTGGTATGCGGACAAAACTTGCCCCTTAACATTTGGGATTCTTATGACGATCTCAACAAGGCCATCGCCAGGAAATTAGAGATTGCCCTTACGGGCAGTTGTTAAATCGTATTTCCGGCTTGTCTGCTTCTTTTGATATGCGATTCCGAAATAAGGCAACTTCTTTATTCGTTCTACATATTGTTACCATATTCCTCCTTTTTTTCTGTATTTGTCAAAAAGAAAGACAAACAACAAATTCCGTTGCTTGTCTTTTTCTTTTGCTTCATCAAGATTTCACTAAACACAAGTCATTTGGTTAAAACGCACCGATAGGCAAAAATATAATTGTTGTCTAAGCGGCGTAATGCGTAATTCCGGGAAAACGCTGGTTAGTTTTTTATATCAAATCAACATCAGCCTTAATCAATAATCACCGATAATGTCCTTTTCCTTTGCTTCAAAACATAAAATAACAGACCGTTTTAACCGATCTTGTACGATGTTTAATTTTTTTTGGAATATCCCTGATCTTTTAAAAATATCTCTCGGCTGCTTTCGTAAAACGGAGTTCATACATACATTTACTGGTCCTCCGCGCCAAGCAATTCGTCAAGTGATATTTTTCCCTTATTGCTTTTTACCAGGTCATCCGCTTCCGATATGAGTTTCCTCACAGCAGGGCGTATCCTTTTACTCTGCTCGTTGAATCTCTTCAGCAGTTCCTGGCCTGAAAATCCCTGAGAAATCAAATCGACCAGTATCTGTTCGGAAAAAACTACACTGTTCTTACGCCAGCTTGAATTTGGCTGTGCTGCCCTTTTTGCCGGCGCTGATTTCCAGCCTGGCGTCGATGATTTCCTTGAGTTCAGGAACGTGGGAGATAATGCCCACCAGGCGGCCGCCTTTCTGCAGATCTATCAAGGCCCTGACGGCAAAGTCCAGGGACTCGGGATCAAGAGCGCCGAACCCTTCGTCTATAAAGATGGTGTCCAGGTAGATACCGCCGGAGTACGACTGCACTACATCCGCCAGGCCCAGAGCGAGGGATAAAGAGGCCAGAAAGGTCTCGCCCCCGGACAGGGTGGCCACGCCCCTTGCCAAACCCGTGTATGTGTCAAAGACCTCCAGATCCAGGCCTCCGGCGGCATTGCTGCGCGCCCTGTCCATGGTCCGCTGCAGGTGGTAGCGGCCGCGGCTCATCAACTGCAGCCGGCGGGTGGCGGCAACAAGCACGTCATCCAGCAGGGCCCCCAGCACAAAGCGCTGAAAAGTCAGCCCGTAGGGATTCCTTCCGTTGGCCACCTCTGAAAGATGCCCGATGACTGCATAGCGGCTTTCCAATTCTTTTAAAGAGACTTCAATTTCGGCAAGCTTTTTAAGCCACCCGGCCTCCCGGCCCGTTTGTTCTTCAAGCTGCGCCCCCTCTTTTAGAGCCTGCTTCCACTCGTTTTCCGCTTCGGCCAGAGCGGCAGCAAATTTTTCAAGATCGGGTTCACTTAAACCTTCGGCGCCCCGGATGGCCCGTACAAGGCGGTCTTTGGCCGCGCTCAGGCTTCCGTCAAATTCCTTAATCTCTTTCTCCAGCTTGCCGGTTTCTTCCGGCGTCCTTTTGGCATCCTGGTAGTCATTGAGAGCTGTGAAGCCCGCCGCTGTTAATCTCTGCTGAAAATTATCCTTTTCACTCCCGGCCCGTTCTACGGCCAACCGGGCTGCCTCTTTTGCTTCCATCTCAGCGGTTTCTGCCCTGGCCAGAGCCTGGTTTGCTTCCTCGGCCGTTTTTCTGGCCCGCTCGTAAGCGGCAATCAACCGCTCCCGCCTGTCTCTGGCGTCTTTCTGGACCTTTTGCAGGAACAACAGATCACGCAAATCCGCCGGAATTCCCGACTCCCTCTCCAGGGCTATGGCCTGTGCCGACTCAAAGGCGGTTTTAGCGTCCTGAAAATCCTTTTTAGAAATCTCAAGCTGGTCAACAGCCGATTTTTCCTTTTTCCTCAGTTCTTCAAGTTCTTTAGCCAGCCGGGCGGAAACTTTTACGGCGTCTTCCGCCTCCTGCAGCAGGTCCCCGTCTTTGGCCGCGGCAACCTGGAGAACGGCCAGATCAAGGCCTGCTTTTTCTCCCAGCTCGCGTATCAATTCTTCAATCCTGCCGCCCGCAGACGCCTTTTTGGAATTAATGCCGTTTAACGCATCCCGCAGTTTATCCCGGACTGATTCAAGATTGGTTACAGCGAGCTGTTTTTTCTTAAGATCATTTTCCGAAGGCAGCGCCGCCTTACTCACGGCGGGGGCAGGGTGGTCCACAGAGCCGCAGACCGGGCAGGGAGCGCCATCTGTTAAATTAACGGCTAGAATTGCCGCCTGCCCCTTGTTCCATGCTTCCTGCAAACCAGCCAACTCCAGCTTTGCCTTTTGATAGTTTTCCTCAGCCTGATTGAGTTTTCTGCCGGCTGTGTCAAATTCTTTCAGGATTACATCCATTTCCCCCCGTAAATTTTCGAGAGACTGCCTTTTTGTTATTACTTGTTCAGCTTCCTTATAAGCGGATTTCAGCGCCGCCGCCTGAACTGCCTTTTCTGCCGTATCCTGATGGGCTTTGTCCTTTTCGGCGATCAAAGCCTGTATATCAGCAAGGGAAGACTGAACCTTTTTTTGCTTTGTTTCAGCAGACTTCATCTCTTTTTGAGCGAAATTAACTTTATGGCGGGCTTCGTCCAAGGCTGTGACCTTTGCGGTCAGTTCTTCCAGACGGGTTACCTCTCTTCCGGCTTTTTCCCGCTCATCGCCTTTTTTCTCCTCTTCGGCCAGGACTTTTTCAGCCCTTTCTTTAGCATTCAGCGCCTCACTTTTTGTTTTTTGTTTCTTCTTATAGGCGTCGACGGCAACAGCGGCGTCCGCCTGATATCTTTTGAGAGTATTTTCGACATCCGCCAGGCTCAAAGCCTGCCTGGCCTTCGCTGCTTCAACCCTTTTTGCGTCAATATATACTGCCTTAGAATTCAAATCGGCCAGAGCAAGTTCGGCGTTCTTTTTTTCATCAAGCTTTTCTTTGGCTTGTATGCCGGAGTTCAACCGCTCCTGCGCCGATTTGACTAAATTTTGGCCTGCCTCAATCTTCTTTTTTACCTCATTTAATTGTTCCTTATGCCAGTCATGCCGCCGGGCGAGTTCTTCTTCCGATTCGGCTTTTGAATCATTCAAGACGAATTTTTGACCCTGCGACATGTTGTCGTAGTTATTTTTAAGCGTTTTGGCCGATTCTTTCAGCGCATCCTCTATCCGGCGGTAAAACTCCGCCCTGAAGAGGGTTTCCAGGATTACCTGCCGCTCTTTGGAATCGGCGGTTAAAAGCCTGCGGAATTCACCCTGGGGAAGCATCACCACCTGGCGAAACTGGCTGCTCTTGAACCCCAGCAATGCTTCGATCTTTTCCGTGACTTTATTCCATCCGCTGGCCAGTACTGTTCCTTCTTCATCGTCATTGATCAAACCGGTCCTTTTCCAAAGTGCGGCGTCGGCCTTCATTACGGTTGTGCCGGCGCCCCGCCGGCGCGGTCTTTCCTGCTCGGGATTGCGTTTGATCCGGTAAACCTCGGCGCCGATGCTGAAATCGAAGGTCAATTCGGTAGCCGCGGACAAATCCGCATGATCGCTGCGCATCTGCCTGCCGTCCCGCAAAGCCCCGCTGCTCTCGCCGTAGAGAGCGAAACACATCGCGTCGAGAATGGTTGTCTTACCTGAACCCGTCGGCCCGTGAATTAGAAAAAAGGAACGGCTGCCCAGTTCCCTGAAATCGATGACCTGTGTCCCTGCATAGGGCCCGAAGGCGCTCATAGTAAGCTTAAGCGGCCTCATATATTCGCCTCCCTTTCCTGCCTGTACAGGTTTTCGACAGTATCCTTAAATACCTGGAGATGTTCCGGCGACAGGGCTGTCCCCGTCATCTGCTCAAAAAAAGACGAAAATAAATCTGTTTCGCTCAATCCCCCGCGCCCGCCGCCGGGACCGCGCAGTTCCAGATCCGCGGCCAGAAACGGCCTTTCGATGTGAAGCACATTCGGGTATACGCTGCGCAGCTTGCCCATGGCGTCCAGTATAGCGCCTGAGTCCGTCAAAGTAACCTTCAAATAGTCATCCCTGCTTTCACCGCTGCGGGGACCGGCCAGGATATCATTGAGCAGTCCCTTCAGACAGCGGACATCCCTGCGGGATGTAAGGATGACCTCCTCAACGGTTGTTTTGCCAAGCCTGTCCATTTCCACCAGGGTTACCGACTTCCGGTGGCCCGCTTCGGAAAAGGAATATTTCATCAGGGAACCGGAATAGCGGATATTTTCCCTCCCGATGTACTGCGGCCTGTGGAGGTGCCCCAGAGCGGAGTAATGGAAGGCAAAAAAATGCTCCGGGTCGACAAACCCGGAACCTTCTATGGAAAGGGGCCGCTCCGATTCGCAGACCTCGCCGCCCGCCACAAAAGAGTGGCCGACCAGGATCGAACGTGCGCGGGTGGGCATGCCGGATTTTAACTGATTAATTATATAAGCCGTGGTCTCATTGTGATCACGAACATCCTTGGCCGAAAACTTTTCCCGCACAACCGGGGGATCGGCGTAAGGCAGAGGATATATGTACACCGGGCCGTCCGCATCACGAATTTCTACAGGAGCAATGTTTTTATCCGGTACCCCGACAATATGGAGCCCCTGTCTGGCCAACAGCCTGGCGCCAAACCCCACCCTTTCGGGGCTGTCGTGGTTGCCGGCAATTAAAATAACCGGAACCAGGCAGTCCAAAAGGATGCGGGAAAGCACATCATCAAGAAGGTTAACTGCCTCCGCTGGAGGCGCCGCACGGTCGTAAATATCGCCGGCGATCAATATAACATCCGGTTTTGAGTTGCCGACCAGTCTGATAAAATCTTCAAGTATGTAAGCTTGATCATCCGTTAAATGCGTCCCGTGAAAAATCCGCCCCAGGTGCCAGTCGGAAGTATGGATAAATCTCATTTCTTAAATCCTTTCTACAACAGCCACGACATATCTCTTCTAATTTCAAGGTCCACTGTTATTGAAAGTGGAAGCCTATATCCTATAGGAAAACCTTGTGTTTTTTTACTTTCCTTTGAACAAAGCAAGCATTTTGGATTGCTCATCGAATTTTAAATGTTATAATTACCTCAACAACCTCAATTAGATACTGATAGAATGGGAGCGATGGAAATGTCATGGAATATTGAGCTAAAAGAGCAAAACACTCAGCCGATATTATTTATCAAAGCTAAGACTTCTTTGGAAGGTCTGCAGAAAATTATTGGGGAAAGCTATGTGAAAATAATAGCTCATCTGACCGAGCTCGGCCAGCAGCCGTCATTTGCACCTTTTGCCGCCTATTACAACCTCGACATGCAGAACCTTGAAGTCGAACTTGGGTTCCCTGTTGAAAAACAAATGCCGGGGAAAGGGGAGATCCTCTACGGGCAAATCCCGCCTGGCCGGGTGATTTCATGTACGTATAAAGGTCCATACGCGGGCATGGAGAAATTATATGCCGAAATGTTCAAATGGATCGCTGAGAACGGCTACGAATTTGTCGGCGTTGTTTATGAATATTACTTGAATTCGCCGATGGAAGTTCCGGAAGGCGAATTATTAACCCGCATCGACCTGCCTATTAAGACAATCCCCTGCTATACCGGCGGAAGTTAATAGAAAGCAGCCGGCAGATGCTGGAACATCGGCAGGCAGTACGGTAATTCAGAATAAACTGTACAGCATTAATTAGACATCCAGTCTTAAGATCAGCGGTCCGGAATTTCCGGACCGCTGTTAATCATTACATTATGAATTTGCTAACGGGAAAAACTATTCCGTTATTTATATTAGTTTTATTAAATTCTAATCCCCCTATTTCCCCTTAACATTAGCGTCATAATCAAGAGAAGGGAACGCCATCGCTCTGGCTAAAACGAAAGCCGCCTGAAGAGCCTCTGTCGGGCAGAGCGGGAAGCATTCCTTGCAATCCCAGCATTCCTTTAAGGCTATCTCCGGAATAAAACTTATCTCCCGTTTTGTCCCTCTGTTAATAAAACCAATGGCGAACTTCTTTTTAATCTCGGCGCAGTACCTTACACAGAGGCCGCAATGAATGCAGAATGACGGTTCTTTTTCGAAACGGTTTCTGTCCGCCCCATACTCCTTGGCCAGATCCTGCAGCTCAAATGCATCCGGGGCATGAGCCAGCAGCAGTTCGATGATTGTTTTACGAATCCTGTCTATCTTCTCGGACCTGGTTTTGACTACCAGATTATTTTCTACCGGGTAAATACAGGAAACAACCAGCCTCCACCAGCCGCGCTGCTCCACTTCTACTACACAGAGCCGGCAGGCCCCATAGGGTTCCAGTTTATCATGGTAACACAGGGTGGGAATATGTATCCCGGCGCTTGTTGCCGCTTCCAGGACAGTCATATCTTTTTTTGCCGTTACTTGTTTTTCGTCAATCTGTAAGACTATATCATTCATTTTCCTTTGCCCCCTTTCCTTTGCCCCTGACAATGACTCTTTGCTCTTCAGGGATTGGAGGCGGAACGGGCTCGCCGGAAATTTTCTTCACAGCACGGAAACGTGGGGGGCAAACCTCAAAGCAGGTTCCGCACTTTGAGCATTTTTCCTGGTCAACTACATGAATCAGGTTCTTGCCGCCAATAATGGCGCCTGTCGGGCACTTCCTGCCGCAATTCATGCAGGCCTGGCAAAGAGTCGGGTCAATATAGAAGGAGATCAGTTCTTTGCAGGTCATGGCGGGGCACCGCTTCTCGTAAACGTGCGCCTCATACTCATCTCTGAAATATTTCAGCGTGCTTAAGAATGGGTTCGGAGCGCTTTTTCCTAAAGCGCAAAGGGCGGCTTCAACGGCTGTCTCGGCCAATTCCTCCAAAAGTTCTATGTCGCCGTCTTTACCCTTTCCTTTGGTGATATTGGTGAGGGTCTTCAGCATCTGCCTGATTCCTTCACGGCAGGGCACACATTTGCCGCACGATTCGTCGGTAAGGAACTCCAGGAAGTACCTGGCGACATCAACCATGCAGGTCTCTTCATCCATGACGATCATTCCGCCGGACCCCATCATCGAACCGACTTTGGTAAGCTCGTCAAAACCGACTTCCAGGTCAAGCATACTTTCAGGGATACATCCGCCGGACGGCCCCCCGGTCTGAACCGCTTTAAACTTCTTGCCTCCGGGGATTCCTCCACCGATCTTGAAAATAATATCTCTTAGAGTGGTACCCATGGGCACTTCCACAAGGCCGGTATTATTAATTTTGCCGACTAGGGAGAATATCTTCGTACCCTTGCTTGTTTCTGTTCCGTATTGAGTAAACCAGTCAGCGCCCTTGTTGATGATCAGCGGCACATTGGCCCAGGTCTCCACGTTATTTAAAACGCTGGGCTTATCCCAAACGCCCTTTACAGCGGTATGGATATATTTCGGCCTGGGCTCTCCCGCCTTGCCTTCCAAGGCGGTCATCAGAGCGCTCGACTCGCCGCAGACAAAAGCTCCAGCGCCTTTGTGCACTTTAATAGAGAAATCAAAACCCGAGCCAAGGATGTTCTTGCCAAGAAGGCCATGCTCTTCAGCGTGCTTGATGGCAATGTTCACATTCTCTACTGCCAGAGGGTACTCCTGCCGGACGTATATGAAACCCTCATTAGATCCTATTGTATAAGCGCCGATGGCCAAACCCTCAAGAACTGAATGAGGATTCCCCTCTAGAAGGCTTCTGTCCATGTAAGCTCCAGGGTCACCCTCGTCGGCATTGACGATTACATATTTTACGTCGCCGGGGGCATTGCGGGATTCCGCCCACTTTCTTCCTGTGGGGAAGCCGCCGCCTCCCCGCCCTCTCAGATTGGATTTCTTAACTTCCTCCAATACCTGCTCGGGGGTCATCTGGAAAAGGGCTTTCGCTAAAGCGGCATAACCGCCCTGCGCCAAGTAGTCGTCAATGCTCTTGGGATCGATATTAACGTTGGAACCGAAAACGAGCCGCCCCTGATCCCTGTAGAAGGGGATCTCGGATTCGTGGACTATCTTTTCCTTGGTGCTGATGTCGGTATAGAGCAAACGCTCTATGATCTTCTTCTCCTTTATAGTCTGAGAGATTATTTCAGGAACATCCTCGGGCTTTATCTGGAAATAGCATATTTCCTCAGGGTAGATAACTACAATGGGACCACGCTCGCAAAAACCATGGCAACCGGTCTTCCTGAAGTCCACCTCGGCGTTTAGGCCTTGTTTATTAAGCTCCTCTTCAAAACTCATAGCGACTTCTTTACTGCCGGAAGCATGGCAAGCCGATCCAGAGCATAGTGTGATGCAAGTTTTATTCGGGTCTCTTGTTAACAGGATGCTCTTCCTGAGTTCTTCCAATTCAGCGTACGAATTTATACGAGCCATAATTTCACCCTAATCATAATTTTTTAGCACGTCTGCTATCTTGGCTGGCGCCATCTTACCGTGGGTCTTCCCGTCGATTTCCATCACCGGCCCTAATGCGCAGCAGCCAAGGCAGTTAACTGTTTCCAGGCTGAACTTCAAATCCAGGTCTGTTTCGCCGGGGTTAAGTCCGGTTATGTCCTGCACGGTGTCGAGAATACGCGACGCGCCACGGACATGACAGGCGGTCCCCATACAAATGTGGACCCCGTGACGCCCTTTGGGAACTACGCTAAAAGCTTTGTAGAAGGTAGCTATATGCTGTACCCTGGTTAAAGGAACCTGCAATCTTTCGGCTACCCTGTCCAACGCTTCTTTGGGAAGCCAGTTATTCTGGCCCTGAATATCCAGTAGAACCTGAATTAGGGAACTGGGTTCGCAATTATGTTTATCAATAATTTGATCTACATTATCCATATCCATAGCCTGTCTGAATCTCCTTTTTTCCCTTTAATTCTCCGCCTGCTCTTCACCCTAAGCGAGCGCGTACCGCTTCAGGCCTTCATCATATCTGACAAACTTTTGCCTTGATGAACTGATCAGGTACCTTGACACTTCAGACGGGGTCAGACCTAAAACATTGGCAATCTCCGGGGTTGTAAGCGGTTCCTGCCGCAGGAGGGTGACGATCTGGCCCACTGCCAATTTATCCGCAATTGTTTCCTCAAACAACCCTTTAAACTCGTCACTGGCGAAAAATTCATTGCATTCTTCTTCTGTCTTGAACGGCCCCCTGAGCCTCTCCCTTTCCACCAGCCTGATATAGGGTACCAGGTTCGTAACTGCTTCAAGTTTGGCCTTTAAAGCGCTTGCGTCCATTCCCTCCCCTTTGCCAAGAGGCCCAAGTTCCTTTATCTTCTTGACAAATTCATTGACGCCTTCAACATAAACATTGGCTTCGCTGCCGGACATAAACTTGAGCTTTAACCTTTCCGGATTCAGCCCTACATGCTTCAGCAGCGCTCTGGATATATTCACCATGCTTAACGCATGGAAGTTGCCATGAGTGATATAGTTGCATTCATTTAGATGGCAACCGCCCATAAACACCCCGTCCGCTCCTCTTGAAAATGCCCGGAGTACAAACGTCATGTCGACTCTGCCGGAACACATAACGCGAATGAGTCTCATTTCAGATGTATATTGTAGTCTGGAAACTCCAGCCAAATCAGCGGCGCCGTAGGCTCACCAGTGGCACACAAAACCTATTACTTTTGGTTTAAACTTTTCTGTACTCATTCGTTCTCACCTCCTTAATCCCAGCCTATTCGCTCAATAATATTCTACAGATTTACAACCTTTGCTTCTTCACCTTCCGCTTCGATCTCCTCCTCAGCCTCGGGAAACAGCGCATCAATCTCGCTTAAGATCTCTTGGTCATTAAAATGCTTGAGCATAATCGCATTTGTCGCGCACTTTGTGTTGCACAGGCCGTCTCCTTTACAAAGGATAGGATTTACTCTTGCTTTCCTGCCTTGCGGCGACTCATAAAATTCTATGGCGCCGTAAGTACACGCTGTGATACACGCCCCGCATGAAATACACCTGTTTTCGTCCACCTCGCAGACGGACCCTGAAGCGGTGACCGTATCACGCGATAGAAGCGTCAAAACTCTGCCTGCAGCTCCATATGACTGGTTAATCGTTTCCTGGATGAACTTGGGATAGTGAGTTATCCCGCAAAGGTAAACGCCGTCTGTACCAAACTCTACAGGCCTTAACTTGACATGGGCTTCTTTAAAGAAGCCGTCCGGGCTTAGAACTACCTTGAATAGTCCGGCCATTTCCTTGGTTGCTTCCGAGGGGAGAACTGCAGCAGCCAGAGAAATTATATCAGCGTCCAGTTCAAGTTTCTTCCCTAAAACATAATCTGTCACGGTAACTCTTAAGATGCTCTTACCGTCTTCCTTAGCCGGTTCAACCTCGGGGGGATCCTGCGGCTCATAACGGACGAACCTTACACCTTTATTTGCCGCTTCCCTGTAATAGTCCTCTTTGAACCCGTAAGTCCTCATATCCCGGAAGAGAATGTATATATCCGTATCCGGGTTTTTCTCCTTTAGACTCAAGGCGTTCTTTATCGACTGGCTGCAGCAGATCCTGCTGCAGTAATTTCTGTCTTCGTTTCTGCAGCCCACGCACTGGATCATGACGAGACTTTCGGCGCCGGTTACCTTTTCGTCTTCCTGGAAGATTTTCTCCTCCAACTCAAGGTTGGTCATTACCCTGTCATCTTCTCCGTAAAGGTATTCGGTAGGCGTATATAAATCAGCGCCTATTGCGATAATGACCGCGCCGTGTTTTATTTCCGTAACCCCCCTGATGGACTGTACTTTGGTTACGAAACTCCCCACATAACCAGAAGCCTCCGTAATTTCAGCATTTTCATACACATGGATTAAGGGGTGCTGGTATACTTTCCTGATCAAATCGCTCAAATAAGCCTGGACATCCAGCCCTTCCAGGGTAGAATGCAGTTTGCGCGCTATTCCTCCAAGCTGGGCATCCTTTTCCAGAAGGTACACGTCATGTCCCTGGTTGGCTATGGAAAGCGAGCAGGTCATGCCGGCTATACCTCCGCCAATTACCAAAGCGTTCTTATTTACCGGCAGTTCAAATTCCTGCAGGGGCTCCAAGAGACAGGCCCGGGCTACTTTCATCCGGACTATATCCTTGGCCTTCTGGGTGGCTTCTTCTTTTTCCTTGGCATGGACCCAGGAGTTATGCTCCCGGATATTGGCCATTTCGTAGTAATACTGGTTAATTCCCGCCTCACGCAGTGTATCACGGAATAACGGTTCAAGGGTCCTGGGAGAGCAGGCGGCGACAACCACCCGGTTGAGCCCTTTTTCCCTGGCTATATCCGTTATTTCCTTGGCGGAATTGGTAGCGCAGGAGAACAGCTGCTCCTGGGCGTAAACAACATTGGGCAGGGTCAAGGCATATTCAACTACGGAAGGAACACTTACTATCCTACTGATATTAGCTCCGCAGTGGCAGACAAAGACTCCCACCCTCGGCTCCTCCTGAGAAACATCCCGTTCCTCGGGATAAATCCTTTCTTTGGCCAGGTTTCCCCGCCTGTAGTCAAGGAGTTCACCAATTTGGGAACCGGCGCCGCTGGCGCTGAAAACCGACTCGGGGATATCCAGGGGGCCCTGAAAGGCTCCGCTGATAAATATTCCAGGTTGGTTGGTAATCATCGGATTAGTAGGATCGAGCTTGCAAAAACCGTGAGACTCAAGCTCAATGCCATATTTGCTTGCTATACCCTCTGCATCTTTAGGAGGATTCAACCCGACTGACAAGACGACCATATCGAATTCTTCCTCTTTTACTCCTTCGTCAGTTGTGGAATACCGAACGGTCACATTCTTGGTTACCGGGTCCTCTCTAACTATTGTTACATAGCTTCTAATAAACCGCATTTTGGGAAGGGCTGCTGTCCTGTCGTAGTAACGCTCAAAATCCTTCCCGTAGGAGCGCACATCGTTATGGAAGATCACGCAATCGCAATCCACATCGTGATCTTTTGTAATAATCACCTGTTTCTGAGCATAGGTGCAGCATACCGCCGAACAATAGCTGTTGCCGCCGGGCAGAACCTGTCTGGAACCGACGCATTGAATCCAGGCTATTTTATGGGGATGCTTCAAGTCGGAAGCACGAAGTATCTCGCCCCCATATGCCCCGGTGGATGACAACAGCCGTTCATAGTCCATGCTGGTTACAACGTTAACAAACTCTCCGTAGCGGTATTCCTCCCTCAGCCTGGGATCATACGGTTCAAGACCGGTAGAAAGGATAATCGCTCCTACATTTATCTCTTTCCTCTCAGGCTTCTGACTTAAATCTATCGCATTGTTCTGGCATACCCCTTCGCATATACGGCATTTATTCTCTTTAAGATAGAGACAGCTTTCGTCGATATATGCGACAAGCGGGATTGCCTGGGGGAAGTATACATGGACGGCTTTATTCTTCGATATATCCTGATTGAATTCATCAGGGTATTTAACCGGGCAGTACTCCACGCAGGTAGTACAACCGGTGCATTTGTCCTCTAAAATATACCTGGGTTTTCTAATCAGAGTTGCTTTAAAATCTCCTACTTCCCCTTCTATGCTGTCAACTTCTGTATAAGTTAGAACTTCTATGTTTGGATGCCGGCCGACCTCGACCAGTTTAGGTGCGAGTATTCACATGGAGCAGTCGTTGGTAGGAAAGGTCTTATCAAGCTGAGCCATGTGTCCTCCAATACTGGGGGCCTTCTCAACCAGGTAAACCTTAAAACCAGCGGCGGCAAGATCGAGTGAAGCTTGTATACCGCTGATTCCTCCGCCAACAACCATTACGTCTCCAAAATTCTTTTCACCGCAAAGCCGGGAAATCTGTCCTACAATCTGTTCTTTTTCCACTTTCCTTCCACCTCATCAGGTTTTAAGTTCCCGTACGTCCGGGTAACTTTACTTAATTTGATGTACAGCCAAGTCTCTCCGGGTGGGAATACACCGACAGGCGATTTCCACGCGCATGGCCAACCAGTGTGATGCCCAGTTCTTCAGCAAGCAGTACAGCGCTTCCCGTCGGTGAATGACGGGAAACAACTACCGGAACCTGCATCTTTGCCGCCTTGAGCAGCATTTCCGAAGAAATGCGGCCCGTGCTCAGTAAAAGTGCATCTTTGGTCGGCAGTTCCTTTAGCAGGCACTCACCCTGAATTTTGTCCAGGGTGTTATGCCGTCCAATATCCTCAGCCACTACAAGCAACTGCTCAGTATCGGACAAAGCCGAGGCGTGCACGCCGCCGCTAAACCGGTATAAATCCATCCGATCCTGAAGCAGCTTCATTAGTGAAAGCACTTCCTCCGGCGCAACGACCAGTTCTGATTCAACCTTTTTACCCTCGGTTTGAAATGAATAACCCCCGCCGCAACCGGAAGTAAGTCTCCGCTTTTTCGGCGCTTCAAACTCGGGGTTAGCCAGCCTCACGTCGACTTCGGATTCATCGTCACACACCCGCATCATCGCCACATCTCCCATGCCCGAGATAATTCCCTCCGAGTACAGGAATCCGATGACGAGAAAATTGAGCTTGGTCGGAGTACACAGGATAGTTACCAGTTCTTTCAGATTGACGTAAACAGTTACTTCCCTCTCGCTGGGAACATAAACCGAGACCCTGGTCCATCCCTTTTCCGAAAAGCGATCGCAGGTTACTTCTGACGCCAATTTCGTGGCCGCTATGTCAATCGCTTCCTGCATGTTTGGCTCTCCGTCCTTAGATTACTTCCTGGATGACCTCCGTGATGTCTTTGATTTCGATGACCTCATCAAGATTCAGGACCAATCTGCTGTCCTCAAAATTGGTAATACAATAGGGGCAGGCGGTAACTAGAACCTCGGCCCCGACATCAACAGCCTGTTCCAGCCTGAGGTTGACGAACCTTTCTTCCTTCGGAGTTTCCATCCAAATCCTGCCTCCGCCCATACCGCAACAGAAACTGTCTTCCCGTGTCTCGGGCATTTCGTTTAGTTCCAGACCGGGTATTTTCTTTAAAGCCTCCCGCGGTTCGTCATATACACCATTATGCCGGCCCAAGTAACACGGGTCATGATACGTAACTTTTTTAGCGAACTCTTTGCTGATCTGAATCTTTCCCTCATCAATCAGTTTAAAAATAAGCTGTGAGATATGGATGATCTCAAAATTGGCCGAAAAATCGGGATACTCGTTCTTGAATGTGTGGTAACAATGAGGAGAAGAAACGATAATTTTCTTCACACCGATATCAATCCAGGTTTTGATATTTTCCCTGGCCAGGTGTTTGAACAAATCCTCATTGCCTGTTTTGCGGATGCTTTCTCCACAGCAGCTTTCCTTTTCGCCCAGTATTCCGTAATCTACTCCGGCTTTGTTGAGTATCTTTGCCGTAGCCTGCGCTACCTTTTTTAACCGTGCGTCATAGCTTAAGTAGCAGCCGGGGAAATATAAATATTCCATTCCTTCCTCGAATGTTTTTACGGACAGGCCTTTTGCCCAATCTGCCCTGGCGCTGCGGGGTTCGCCGAACGGGTTTCCATCCGCTTCAAGGTTCGAGTTTATGCCGCGGACAGGTTTGATAGCAGTGGGATAAACACCATATCCTGCAGCCATCCTGCGCAGGGCTTTCATATTTTCTATTTGCTTCACTTCCCTGGGGCACTTTAAAGCGCACTTTCCGCAGGTAGTACAGCGCCAGATCTCTTCATGTTCGATTTCGGTCAAACCGAATGTAGCCTCTCGGATAAGCTTGCGCATGCTGAATTGTCTAACCTTGTTCCAGGGACAAAGAGTATCGCATTTTCCGCACTGGTAACAGAATTTAACTGCTTCTCCGCCGTAACCTTTAATTTCATCTATAACCTCTTTGAAGGGGGCTACAGTCTCCACGTTTTTTCCTCTTCTTTCAAATTAAATTCTAGCTTTTCTGTGACATCCTGGTAAGGGTTTCCACGACCTTGTCTATTCCATGTTTGTCCGCCAATGATTTTATTCCTACCTCAACATCGTCTATCTGGACTTCCTCTTCGACTTCCTCTTCCCTTTCTTCATAGATCAGAGCGTCATTTATGCACCACTGAACACAAAGCGGCTTTTCCTGGGGCGGATCGTCTTCACACATATCGCACTTAAGAGGAAGGCCGGAATCAGGTTCATGAAAAAGCGTCCTGGATGGACAGGCAGCCCTGCAGAAACCGCACTCGTCATATTCTCTTCCGTCAATTATATATTTATCCCTTCCCATACACTCGGCTGGAGTATATTCACCGGCGTATACAGGAATAAATATATCTTTCAGCGGATGACGCATCATCCTGATACGGGACCTTTCCGGATTAATGGTACTGTATTTCGGTTCAGCGTGAAAGGCTGAGCAAACCGCCTCGCACGCCCGGCAGCCATTGCATTTTTCTATATCGACCGTAATTGTTTTGATAATCTTCTTGACTTTACTCATCTTTTAAGATCCCTCTTTTTTCCAAGTCTTCAGCAACGAAACCCAGATCCATTTCCTGCAGATACTCTTTTGTGGGGATACCCCGCTCATCCCATCCCCTGAACTTGTAGTAAACGTCTAAGAGAGCTTTTTCAAGCTCGGGAAACCTCTTCCTCCAATGGTCTTCCGGCGGCTTTTCATCTGCTCTGGTCATGCCTCTTCTCACATTGATGGCCCTGATTAAGGTCCGGTTTCTCCTGGCTGCCTGTGTCAGTGTATCTTCATCCATTTCGATTCCGGTGCCCGCCGAGAAAAAACGCGGGTAATTATGTATGTGATAGGGAGGCTTTAAGGGGAATGACGACAGACCGGCGCATACCCCGAGAGCATCATCAATGTAATGCATCCTCTCCATCCAGTCAACCAGTTCAGCTGCAATTTCAGGAGTCGGGTACTGGGGATTCGAGTTTTCTCCTCGTGCATTCCAGTCCAGGAAATATTTTTTAAACTTCTCATCAGGAACCTGGATCCAATCTCTGATAAACTCTTCTCTCGATTCTATAGTTGGGAAAGGCTCCTGGGGAAACTGCCCTTCAATCTGGGTAATATTTATTTTTTCACCTGTACAGTACATAAGGAAATAAACGGGGTTCAGCATTCCCAGCTTAAGAGGAAGCTGTTCATGTTTTTTAATGTTATTGTGAGCGTATTCTTCTGCGCCTTTGCCAATTGCCTGGGCAGCCCAGTATGTGCCGTTTGCCAAAATATCTCCTATACCTTCCCGGCGGACAATCCTGTCAAGCAGCCAGTAAAATCTCCCCTCTGTATCGGACGGCATTCCCGGAAAGTCCGCTTCCGTCAAAATACCGGCTTCAAGAAGTTCAAGGGCGAAGGCCATAGTCTGCGGGCAGGAGAATCCGTCCACGCCGTACTCCGTGGCCATTTGAGCGATTTTAAAGCCAAAGGCCAGGTCGGAATAGGCAGCCATCGTATAAGTAAGCTTAGAGTAGCATTTCATCATGTAGTTCGGACTTCCAGGCACGGAAATCAAACCGCCGCATTTCATCGGGCAGTTATAGCAGCTTATTAACCGCTTCCGGACACTTTCTTGGACTGACGTCCACTGCTCTTCCACTTCCTCAGTCCAGAAGTCTTTTCTTCTCGCGCGGGCATTCCCCCACATAAAACCGGTGGTATGCCATTTTTCATCATGCAGCAGCATCTCTTGCGGCGAACCCAGATTCTGAAAAATGGGCTCTACATTTTTAATTGGATTGTCTGCCCGGTATTTGATATAGTCCATAATACCGTTGCATTCCTTGATGAATTCAGCCGGCTGGGCAACATTGACGTCTTTTGTTCCGCGAACAGCTATCGCCTTTAGACCTTTATCACCCATTACGGCGCCTACACCTGCCCGGCTGCAGCTGGACCTGCCCTGCTCAATGGAGGCATACCAGACTTTGTTTTCACCGGCCAGACCGATAGCAGCCACATGGGCTTTCGGTTCATTTAACTCCTGTTTAATAAGTTCCTGAGTTTCAACAGCGCCTTTGCCCTTCAAATGAGAAGCGTCACGTATTTCCACCTTATCATTGTTGATCCACAAATAGACCAAGTCGGGGGACTTGCCGCGAATGATCACTTTGTCATAACCGGCATACTTCAATTCGGGCGCAAAAAAACCGCCCATCATTGAATAGGCCATTAACCCCGTCTGGGGTGAAATGGTAGAAACAATAGCCCGGTTGGCGCCGGGAGCAAGTGTGCCGCCTAAAAGGCCAGCGCTGAAAATAAGCAGATTGTCAGGAGAAAAGGCCTCGATTTCAGGGGGAACCCTGTCCCATAATATTTTAGCGTTAGTACCTAAGCCCCCCATATAAAGTTCGGTCCATTTCGGGTCGGATTCTACCCTTTCAACGTTTCCTGTTGATAAATCAACTTCTAAATAATACCCTGTCTCTGCGTACCTCATTTTTAAACCCCTCTACATATCTTTTTAGCCCCGCTGGGTATCTCCCCAGCCAATCTCTATGCTGCGCAGGTTGTTCATTTTTGGTCACCATCGTGCTTAATTAAACAAATCTTCGTACTGTTTGTCAACACATACATTATGCACTTAATGGCCTTTGCTTCCACATTCCCTGAACTTTTCCACGAAAAAGCTCAGAAATTTCCCAGCCTGATTGTTATTCATTTCCTGCCCTACAGAGATCTCTTAAGCTGGACAGTGAAACCAGCACGCGGGTAAAATACTAAAATACCCCCGATTTATCTTTCTTGCTTAAAGATAACCTGCCTGAAAATGGGGATACTTTGGCCTCATGCGCTTATAAAAGTTCTTCCCGCCCTTATTTTTATGCAACAGATAACCAACCTCCAGACGGGGGTAAATCAGGATGGAAAAAAAACTAATAAATATTACTGCTTTTTTTATTTTTATCAATTCCCCCTCCCTTTTAAAACCTTTTAAAATAAGACTTTAAAGCGCTTTCTAAGATTGCCTCCGATTTGTTTCATCAACAAAAATAGTAAATTATCTAAATTTAAAAGAAAATAGCTAAAAAGAATGAGTAAGGGTTTAAATAAGATTGAAAAAGGGAGTAACTCATTAGGACTAGCCCTTAAGCATGAAGGACAGTCATGCGGAATATGTAGGAGGCGCAAGGGTTTCTCGGAGATATGAGTATGAATATCCCGCCAGAAACGTTAACTGGCTGAAATTTCTTCCCCGGTCAGCTCTGCCAGTGATTTTTTTGCCTGCATTCTTGTTTCGTATAAAGGATCATCCAAAAAAGGCTTGATGTAATCGGCTAGGGAAGCATCATGAAACTCGGTTAACATTTTAATGGACGCCAGTCTGATATGATGGCTTTTCCCTTTTAGTCCTCCCAATAAAACTTTCTTTGCTTCTTCTCCGCCCATTTCATATATTTGCCGCGCTATCTGGTCGCACATAGGCCAGGGAGATTCCAATAATTTTTTGCCTAAAGTTAAGAGTTGATCATGTTTTGTCAAGTTCATGTTATTATCCTCCTTATAATTATGCTAAAACAACTTGCAAATCTTAAACCGGACTTTAAACCTGCCGCTTGATGCCATTACGATTAATTCACCCTTCCTATGCCTGAACGTTTAAAGACAACCTTATGATCAGACACCGAGTTGATCCCCCGGCGCTCCGTTGGCCAGAATACTTATGCTTTATATAAGAAAAAGCTTTGCCCAAACGCAAAAAGGACAAAGCTTCACTTTATCAAAGCTATCTTCTCCTTTCCACAATGGGAGGCGCAGGAGTTTCCCCCTACACCCTGTCGGCCTGACCGCCATGCTTTTTTAACAAGGCCTGCCAGACTCGGAGATATTATGTATATTATATACTATAATTAAGGCAAATTCCCTGCAAAAAAGAAAAAAGATTTTTAAAAAAATGTTATGCGCTGCCTGTTCTTCGTTGCGGGAAATTTCAAAAACCCCCCGGCAACAACAAGCCGGAGGTCTTTTTTTTCAGTCGTTAGCCTGTCCTTGTTCTTTTAAGGCCATGTAACACTGGTAGACGGAGAAAAACCACCCTTGCCGCCGTTGCCGTCGGCCTCAATCCTGATGTACCAGGTTCCGTTTGACGGGCTGTTCCATATGTATGTAGTAGTGGAAGAACTGCCCAGTTCGGTATAATCCCAGTATTTGTTTGAGCTCTTGTATACATGGTAGTATGTGGCGCCTGTTACGGAACTCCAGGAAATGTCTATGTGACCCACATCTTTAGTGACAGTGGGAGCACTCGTCATTTTTGCAGGAATATCATCGCTTGATCCGTCAGTGCAGAAGTCAATATTTTAAAGCCTTAGATGTTCAGACTCGGAGATTTTGCTTTTTTCAAACACTAAATGTTCGCTTTTCCTGTTAATCCCCTTTAAATAAGGTAACTGGACAAATTACTCTTAACGGTTACCATTCCTAAACTGTTAGCGCAGTGATATTAAAATTTATTCCCTGCTTTTCCACATGATTTTCCCGCAGTCCCTAAGATCATAACCAGCCAGAGAACCGACTTCCTTTTTAAAATCCGGACTTTCAATAACACTGAGTAATCGCTTGATATAGCGAGTTTCCCAGTGTTCTTCCGGAATGCACAGGTCATAACGCTCTTCCCCGAGGCCGATAAAATCAAGGTTCAAAGCGTTTGCCGCAGCCTGAATACCAAGCGCGCAGTCCGCTTCTCCGGCCGCAACGGCAGCCGCAACCGCCATATGAGTGTATTCCTCCCGATCATAACCCCTTATCTTACCCGGCGATATTCCCTTTTGCTTAAGGCTATAATCCAGCAGCACCCGCGTTCCGGCGCCGTTTTGACGGTTGACGAAAGTTATATCCTGCCTTGTTAAATCTTCAAGCCCTGAAATGTTTTTTGGATTTCCCTTTTTAACAATCAAGCCCTGCTGACGGTAAACAAGGTTTACCAGGATTACCTCTTTTTTCGGCAGGTAGCGTTTTATATAGAAAACATTATATTCACCGGTTTCTTCATCTAAAAGGTGTATGCCCGCGCAATGCGCCTCGTTACGTTTTAGAGCCGTGAGGCCGGCCAGGCTGCCGACGTGTGCGCTGGAAACGGACGCCTCCGGGAAGAACAGGCGCATGTAATTGGCCAGTATATCAAGCGTATTGTCATGGCTTCCGATAATAACAGTAGTCTCCTGCACTTCCTGGTAAGAACGCAGGAGCTCTACTTCCGTTGTTTCTCCTTTGGCAATCCCCTCAGAAAACCTGGGCACGCGGATAACCCCGTCAGCCCGTATTAAAGACATAACTACCCCGGCCCCCCTGGTTACCGGCGTCGCTATTACTTGATCGCCGACACGCCCCAGCTTGACCCGGACAAATTCCTCCACACCAAGCGAAGAGTAAAGTTTTCTGGACATCAAAGCTTTTATCTTTTCCTGTGGGGGAGGAATCAGGGCTTGCTTGTGATAAACGATTCTTTTAACGAACAGTTCGGCGCAAAGGTAAGCTGACACGGGATAGCCTGGTATTCCGATGACCGGCTTGTTCTCAACTACCCCAAGTATAACGGGCTTGCCAGGCCTGATGGCGACCCCGTGCGCCACAACTTTGCCCATCCTGCTGATGACTTCGGAAGTGAAGTCCTCCCTGCCGGCAGAAGAACCGGCGTTGATTAAAACCAGATCGGCTGTTTTTGCAGCAGCCGCCAGGGCCTGCTGCAGCAGGTGCGGATCATCCCTGATAATTTTCCGGCGCTGAGCCAAACCGCCCCATTCTTCAATCATCGCCACAAAAACCCGTGAATTGAAATCAATTATTTTGCCCGGCTCGGGTTCAGCGCAGGGTTCAATTATCTCATCTCCGGTGGGAATTACAGCCACATAAGGTTTTGGTCGTACGGCAATTTCGGTTACCCCTCCGGCTAGAAGGCCGCCTATATCTATCGGCCTGACCCTGTGGTTGGCGGGTATAATCATTTCAGTGGCGACTATATCCTCTCCCACTACCCTGACATGCTGCCAGGGATAAGCCGGCTGAATAATTTCTATCGTACCTTCGTTGACCGGGTGGATATCCTCGATCATAATCACGGCATCGCAGCCCGCCGGCAGGGGATCACCTGTGTCAACAGGCATTGCGTCTATCTCCGAGCGAAGCTGGAGAGGGGAAGTTTCTTTTGCGCCAAACGTGCTCGCCGCCATTACGGCATATCCGTCCATCGCCGCAGAATGGTAGTGGGGGGATGAACTCCTTGCATAGACCGGCTGCGCCGTAACTCTGTGAAGAGAATTTTCCACTGGAATGACCTCGGGCGGCGCAGGTTTCAAAGCCCCTATTCCGTCCAGTTCTCGAAGGTATTTTTCGGTAGCTTCCTCTAAAGGCATGTCGTCGAGATAAATATTTCGCCCCATCTTTTTCTCCCAGCTCTCCTAGAACAGTCTTATTCTGACAATCTCCCCTGCCTGAACGCCCTCTTTGCCGGCAGGTATTCTAGCCAGGCCGTTTGCTTTAACCAGTGTGCTGATTAGGCCCGATTTACCCAGAACAGGTTCAGCGCAAAGTTCACCCTCTACATTAACCAGCCTTACCTGAACAAAATCATCCCGGCCGGGTGCTGAGCGAAGGTTGCGTGTAATCCTGGCGCATATAGGGAATTCCAAAAAATCTTCGTCTTCATTAGGATAGCTACCCAATCTGATCAGCGGATCAATCAGGAGGTAAAAGACAACCAGAGCTGAAGCCGGGTGTCCCGGAAGGCCAAAAACAGGTTTTCCGGAAACTACGGCCCCGACGGCAGGTTTGCCCGGCCTGATGGCAAGGCCGTGAAAAAGGACCCCCGGTTTGCCAAGCGAACCTATTGCCTGTACAGCCATATCCTTCGTCCCAACGGAACTCCCGCCGGTGAGCAGCACAATGTCATTATCCTCGAGCGCCAGGGCAAGCAGCCCGTATATTCTTTGAAAGTCATCCCCGGCTATACCGTATTGTACAGGTTTGCCGCCGGCTTCGATTATAGCCCCGAAGAGCGAATATGAATTGATATCCCTGACTTTCCCCGGGGGAGGTTTTTGATCGGGAGAAACAATCTCGTCCCCGGTTGAGATAATACCCACGCGCGTTTTGCAGAACACTTCTACAGCTGTTACTCCGGCAGCGGCCAAAACTCCCAGGTCCTGCGCTTTTATGCGGTTTCCGGGCTGAAGAACAGGACTGCCGGAAACAACATCCTCGCCTTTTAAGATTAAGTTTTCGCCAGGCGCCACCGGTCTGATAACACCTATAGTATCTTCGTCAAGATTTTCGGTATACTCTACCATCACCACTGCGTCTGCGCCCTGCGGCAGCATACCGCCTGTAGCAATTCGCCACGCCTTGCCCGCTTCCAGTCTTCCCAGGGGTTCTTTGCCCATCAGAACCTCCCCTGCAATTTCCAGGTAAGCCGGCAGCGACTCAGAAGCGCCGAAAGTATCCCGGGCGCGCACTGCAAATCCATCCATTGTGGAGCGTGTAAAACCGGGTAAATTATCACCGGCGAGTATCTCCTTGGCTGTACGGCGGCCCAAAGCCTCTAAAAGAGGAACGGTTTCAATTTTTTGCTGCCGGATGCATTCTTCCCAAATAATCCGCCGGGCCTCACATACGGTTGCTACTTTAAAAAGCTCTGTCATTTTTTTCTCCGTTTGTTTGCCTGACTGCCGTTGAAGGCAGCAAATCCAAGTCTATTTTGACACAACCGGCAACCGGTTTTCAAGTTTTATCGAAAAATTTCGGCCACCACAGCCGTGTTGTGGCTATGGAATTAGATTCCCAGACATAAAGCCGGCTTAAACCGGGCGATACCATTTGGCGCAGATATTAGCCAGGGTTATTTTGAAAGGCTAAAAACTCCCGGTCAACAATTTCTCCGTCTTCCATAAGGTAAATGCTGTCAGCTATTGCAGCGGCCTCCTTCTTGTGGTGAGTTACCATTACTGTTGTAATTTTTTTCGCTTTTAGTGTTTTCCCGATTTCATCAATTAATCCCTGCCGCATTTCCTTATCAAGGTTGGCAAAAGGTTCGTCCAGAAAAATAATTTCCGGTTCCAGAATTAAAGCCTGGGCAAGGGCTACACGCTGGGCTTCTCCTCCCGAAAGTGAGCGGGCACGACGTTTGGTAAGGTGGGTAAGTTTCATTTTTTCCAGCCAGGGATAAATTCTAGTTTCCTTTTCTTTGCGTTTCAGACGGCGATACTTCAGTCCAAGCTCCAGGTTCTCTATTACCGTCAGGTCGAACATCATCGGTTTTTGAAAGACCACAGCCATCCTCCGGCGCAATTCAAGAAGCGGCTGATCTTTAACATTTTTACCGAATAAAGAGACTGTTCCGGCAGTAGGCTCCTGCAATGTCGCCATGACGGACAGAAGGGTGCTTTTCCCGGCCCCGTTGGGGCCTGTTAAACAGATCGATTCTTCCCTATCCAAAGAAAAATAGGGAATTTTCAGGATGGTTTTACCCTGAAGCACAAGTTTCAGGTCAATTATTTCAATGACTTTGCTCACCGGATGTTCCGTCCCTGCTGTATAGCGGTTAATATCGCCGTGACACTGTAAGCCAGCAGCATCAACAGAATGCTCAGAGCGATAGCGATATCGAAATTCCCTTTGGATACTTCCATTACCGTAGCTGTAGTGAATACCCTGGTCATTCCCTTAATGTTCCCGCCGACCATCATAGAGGCTCCTACTTCGGAAATTACACCGCCAAAGCCGGCCATGACTGCAGCCAGCAAACCCAATTTAGTCTCTTTCAAAAGGGTCCAGACCATCTGTGTCCTATTTGCGCCAAGCGCTGTCAGTTGCAGGCGCAACTGGGGATTAATCTGCTGGATGACAGCCAAAGTGAAGCTTATGACAATAGGGGATGCGATTACCGCCTGCGCAATGATCATTGCATAAGGAGTATATATTATATTTAAGAATCCCAGCGGCCCTGATCTCCATAAAAAAATACTTACCCAAAGGCCTACAACAACCGGCGGCAATCCCATCCCGAAATTGGAAATACTGACAAGGAAGTTGCGTCCTGGAAACTGGCTTAAAGCTAAAACACTGCCCAGGGGAATGCCGATTAAAACACTGATCAGTGTCGCTGCTCCGGAAACCTGGAGGGTAAGCAAGGCAACTTCCGTTATACCCGGATCTAGCGTGACAAGCTCTATAATTGCCTTTACTAGACCATCCCAGATTAGTTCCAACTAGATTACCCCCAGGTGTAAATACTTATCTACTTGCCAAGATCAGCCTCGTTTTTTCCTTCATCAGGAGTAAACAGCGGCTGCCCGTATTTATCAACCCCAAAAGTAGAAATCATTTTTTGAGTATCTGGAGATACCATAAATTCCACAAAAGCTTGCGCCCCTCTTGCATTTATATTGGCGAATTTTTCGGGATTGACCTGCATTACATGGTAAATATTAAGCAGGGACTTCTCACCTTCCACTAAAATAACCAGGCTGAGGTTCTTTTTCTGGGCCAGGTAAGTAGCCCGGTCAGTTAGCGTATAACCTGACTTCTGCTCCGCGATATTTAATGTCTGTCCCATGCCCTGACCGGTTTCCTGGTAGGTTGCTCCTACTTTGGGGGTTATCCCTGCAGATTTCCATATTCTAAGTTCCTTCTTATGGGTACCTGAATTATCACCGCGGGAGATAAACATACTTCCCGATTCAGCGATCTTTTTCAGAGCTTCTGAGGCAGTTTTTAAACCGCTTATTTTTGCCGGATCATCTTTGGGTCCTATAATAATAAAATCATTATGCATAACCAGTTGGTAATTGATTCCTATTCCGCTATCTACCAGCTTTTTTTCGTCGGCCGGCGCATGGACCAGCAGTACGTCCGCATCGCCTTTTTCGCCCATAGCCAGCGCCGCTCCCGTACCTACTGCTATAGTCTTAACCTTATAGCCGCTCTGCTTTTCAAACTCAGGGATCAGGACATCTAAAAGTCCGCTGTCCTGAGTGCTTGTCGTAGTAGCCAGAATAATATCAGCAGTTTTGTTCCCTTCCGCAGCCTTATTTTCTTCCTCAGCCGGTTTAGGATTTTTGTTTGCGCAGCCCACCAGGCTCAGCAGAATTAAAAAAGCGACTGTCAATACTAACCATTTCGTTTTTGAAAACACAAAATTCCCCTCCAAAATATTAATTAATACAGGGCTTAAAAAACCTGACAGTGGAATCAATAATTAAATTGCGCCAAAACCCTGCCTCCCAGACCATTTAATCAAAAAGGCCGAGTCCGCATTTAGAAGCAAACCCGACCAATTTAAATCGATCTTAATTCATCTCCTTTCCAATGCGGGAGGCGCTTCAGTTTCCCTCTGCACCCATCGTCCTAATATTCATACCACAGCGGCTAACAGAACATTAGGATCGGAGATAATTTTTAATTAAAAGATATAATTTAACATTCAAACCTATTTTCCTGCTTCTTGAAGCAAAATTTTTTTGTGAGTGGAAAAATATTTTCAATTTTTTGCAGGGTTATTGTTTTAATTTGTCGAATGTCTATTGTTAGTAAAATCTCCGAGTCTGGCAGGCCTTGTTAAAAACATGTGCGGCCAGGCCGATAGGGTACATGGGGAAACCCCTGCGCCTCCCATTGTGGAAAGGAGAACATAGCTTTTTTTATTAAAAAGCGTGTCTTTTTTTGCATTGGGGACATGGCTTTTTTATTTTTTAATATAAAATTCAGCTCCGAGCCAAACAGCCTGAATGCTTATAGCAATGGTTGCCGGCCGTTAGGGTATGTTGGGAAACTGACCTGCCTTCCATTGTGAAAAGGAGATTGGATCTGGTTTTTTTAATGACGGGGCCAGCTTCTTTTAGCAAATTGGCGCCGGTATTTTTTTGAAAGGAGGTAATTTATAACTGGCAAATTACTGTTTTAATAAGGTATACATACAATCAGATTTTTATAAAATAACGGAGGATCGAGATGTTTAAGAAAAGAAAAACCGCATTCTGTCTTATATTAGCGTTATTGTTTATTCTATCGTTGGCGGGAGTGTCGTTTGCCCAGCCGTCAGATATCCAGAACCACTGGGCAGGAAAACAAATCAGTGACTGGATAGACAAGGGTTTAGCTCAAGGTTACCCGGACGGCACGTTTAAGCCTGATAATAGCATAACCAGGGCCGAGTTTGTGAGCTTGATCAACAGGTCCTTCCAGTTAACCTCCTCTGTAAAAACGGACTTTTCCGATGTTTCACCAACCAACTGGTTCGCTGGTGATATTGCCAGGGCCAGGGCAGCCGGTTATATAACCGGTTTTGAGGACGGCACTTTCAGGCCGAACAAACAAATCAGCAGGCAGGAAGCGGCCGCTATACTGGCCAGGCTGCTCATACTGGAGACGTCTGCTGATAATTCGGCGTATTTAAATGAGTTTACAGATGCGAAAGACATCTCCGCATGGAGCAGGGGTTCTGTGGGCGCTGTAGTTGCCAAGGGGTTGATGAACGGGTATCCTGACCAAACTATCCGGCCTGCGGCTAATATTTCGAGGGCGGAAGCAATTGTTACACTTGACCGCTCCATTGCTGTTCAGGTGAAAGTATTTAAATATGACCAACCGGGAACATACGGCCCTGCATCAGGCACGGAAACAATTGAAGGTAACGTACTGATCAGCGCGGCGGGGGTAACTCTTGAAAACACAAAAATTACAGGCAGCCTTGTTTTGGCTGAGGGCATTGGCGACGGCGACGTTACGCTTAAAAATGTCATCGTGCAGGGCGAAACGACCGTTAAAGGCGGCGGGGCAAACAGCGTTGTATTTGATAACTGTACAATGCCGACCGTTATAGTTGACAAGGAAGGCGTCAGGATTGTTGCCACGGGTAATACATCAGTTAATATAGTACGTTTGGAATCGGGGGCTGCACTGGCCGAGTTGAAAATTACCGGCCCCGGTTTTGAAATGGTATCTCTTACACAGGCAATTCCTGAAAATGCGAAAGTTATTTTAGACGGTAATTTCGATAATGTAAAACTTGAGGCAGGTAAGATAAATCTGTCGGTTACCGGTGGCACCGTAGAAAAGCTTGAAGTTGCCGGAACTGCGGCCGGGGGCATAATCGATCTCGGAAGCAGCGCAAAAATAACCACTTTAATTCTGGATGCGGCGGTAAGCGTTACAGGGGAAGGCGTTATTCAGACAGCCAAAGTTAACGTTTCAGGAGCAACTATTGAACCGACTCCTAAAGTTTTGGATAAAGCAACCGGTGTTACTGTTACTGTTGGCGCCGCATCTTCAACAGGTGACGGTGACGGCAGCGGGCAAGGGACCGGGGGCGGTGTCGCACCGCTGAATCTTGTAGGCTCTTACCTTACAACAACCGGGGAGTCCATTGAAGGCAGCGTAACTGTTCCGAAAGATCACGAAATAGAACTTGTTTTTGACCGGGGTGTTGTAAGGGATCACTGGGATAATAACCAGCAGTGTATAACAATGCGGGTTGAAAATGGTCCTTATGTTTCCATAAACGTTACCAGGGCGGCAAATTATTTGGACGACACTGAGAAACGCAGCATTTACTTATCTCCCGTGAATAGCCTGACCTCCGGGACAACTTATGTAATTACTATAAGCGCCAATTTAACAGCTAACAATGATAATACTCTTGGGACAGAAAAAGAAATCACCTTTACTGTAGCAAGCGGCAGCGGTGGCGGAGGCGGCGGAGACGGCGGCGGAGACCTAAGCGATGCCAGCGCAGCTTTAACCGCAGCCGGGAGTAAGACAGCAGGCGCAGCCTTCGACATCAGCATCACCGGAGCAAAAGACACTGCCGGAACGGATTTAGATGGCGCCGTCGCAGTAACCATCACCAGCGACAAAGACGGGGAAGTATACAACAACGACACAGATTTCACCGCCGGAGCGGCGACAGCGTCAATATTAGCGGACAAAGTCACGACAGCCGGGACAAACACCTTAACTGTAGTCATTGCCGGCGTAACCCCTCAGCCAACGGTGGCAGTCACCGTAACGGCATTGACACAGATCGACGCGGCGAACTCCACTGTGGAAATCGCGCCGGCGTTGGCCAAAGGCGTAACCAGCGACGTAACCATAACCTTAAAAGACGCCTACGGCAACCCGATTGCCGACACAGACAAAAACATAAAAATCGTCGTCACCATAACCAATGCGGACCCAACGACAGCGGAAACATACACAGTCGACGGCAGTGCGGTAACAATGACAACCACACTTTCAAGGCCCATCACAACCGACGGGGCCGGCCAGAGCATATTTACAGTAATCATGCCCGGCGCAATCGACCCGTCTGACGGAGTATCCGTCCAGGTAACCCAGAAAAACGGCACGGCGCTCGGCAGCGCCTTCACCTACATAGAGGCGGCGGACCTAAGCAACGCCGGCGCGACAGCCGCAGCCGGGATCACTGCCGGCACAGCTTTCGACATCAGCATCACCGGAGCGAAAAACATTGCCGGAGTGGATTTAGAAGGCACGGTTGCAGTAACCATAACCAGCGACAAAGACGGGGAAGTATACAACAGCGACACAGCTTTCACCGCCGGAGCGGCGACAGCTTCAATAGCAGCGGACAAAGTCATAACAGCCGGGACAAATACCTTAACTGTAGTAATAGCCGGCGTTACCCCTCACCCAACGGTAGAAGTCACCGTAACGGCATTGACACAGATCAGCCCGGCGAACTCCACTGTGGAAATCGCGCCGGCGTTGGCCAAAGGCGTAACCAGCGACGTAACCATAACCTTAAAAGACGCCTACGGCAACCCGATTGCCGACACAGACAAAAACATAAAAATCGTCGTCACCGTAACCAATGCGGACCCAACGACAGCGGAAACCTATACAGTCGACGGCGATGCTGTAACATCGACAACCACCCTGTCCAGGTCCATAACAACCGATGCGTCCGGCCAGAGCATATTTACAGTAATCATGCCCGGCGCAATCGACCCGTCTGACGGAGTATCCGTCCAGGTAACCCAGAAAAACGGCACGGCGCTCGGCAGCGCCTTCACCTACATAGAGCCTTAAAAAGCAGTGCGATTTTTACAATTTATATTTATATTAACAGGAGGCAGGAGCAGGATATGGCAAATAAAACTAGGGGAAGATTTTTAGTTATCCTTTTAGCAGCTGTTTTTTGCTTTGTAATAGCTTCGCCAGCTTTATCCGGTCAGGGAGACGGTTCAGGAGGGGGTCAGAGTAACCCCCTTATACTTGTTTCTTCTAATCCTACCGACGGGCAGAAGGATGTCGAATTGCCTGTGTTGATAAATTTATCCTTTAGTAAAAATGTAATTAATATGACCGTGAGCGATAACAACCGCAAATGCTTCTCGTTGTACTCCGCTGATGGAGTCCTGGTTCCTGTAGAGGTCATCATGGCCGACGACCAGATTGAACCCGAAAAGAAAAGGGATATTGCTGTTAAACCATTACAGGACTTAAAACCCGGAACTTCCTATACACTGAAAGTTTCTCAGGAACTGCGCTCGAAAAGCGGCGTCTGTCTTGAAAATCCGGTTTCTATTAATTTTGTTACCATAGGCAAACCATCAGAAGAAAAAAGTGATGAGTCTGCCGCAGGCACAACGCAGTCAGAAACTGGTTCATCAACTGATGCAGACAAAACAGATGCGGTTGCAGGGAGCACTACAACAGATCAAAACGAGACGGACAGCGCAAGTAACGCAAACACCGTGCAGGAGGAAAATGATACCGTTTCCTCCGGGCAGGCTTTAGAACCCGCATCGGAGAACATAGACAAGTCTTCCGCAGAGAATTCAGATAATGGCAGCAGTTCCCAGGCGGTGGATGAGAACAGAAGTTCTTCAAAGGCCAACGAAAAATCCGGAATATTTCACACATATATTCCTTATGCAGTCTGCCTTGTTGTGATTTGTGTTATCGCATATGCATTTGCCAGGAGATTTAAAAGGTAGAGCGGTTTATTGTTTATTTCCGGCAGGGGTGATTAATTGATAACGCGGAAAAAAATTATCTATGCAATATTAATCCTCAGCCCCCTGGTTTGTATCTTTTTTTCACTGTTTATCGGCAGGTTTCCATTATCCGTTCCACTCGTTGTCAAGATTTTATGGTCTAAGTTAGCTATGAGCGCCAGTTCTTTGCCGGATAAATACAACACTGTAATCTGGGAAATACGTATGCCCAGGGCGATTTTAGGCGCCCTGGTGGGTGGTTCCCTGGCCATCAGCGGAGCAGCTTTTCAGGGACTGTTCCGCAATCCTCTGGTCAGTTCGGGTATTCTTGGTGTAAGTTCAGGCGCTGGATTTGGCGCGGCGCTGGCCATTTTGATCTTCAATTCAACATCTTATACATATATCTTTGCCTTTTGTTTCGGCGGGCTGGCGGTGCTGTTGAGCTATCTGATTGGCAGGGTATACAACACGACACCCGCCATCATGCTGGTTTTAGGCGGCGTTATCGTCTCGTCGGTTTTTTCGGCTTTGATCTCTTTTGCAAAGTATGTTGCTGACCCGTATAACCAACTGCCCACAATCGTTTTCTGGCTGATGGGAAGCCTGGCCTCCGCACGTTACCATGATTTTATAATCGGCGGTATTCCCATGACGATAGGTATCATAGGTCTTATTGCCATCCGTTGGCGGATCAATGTTCTTTCCATGGGAGATAAGGAAGCCCGTTCACTTGGAATTGACACAGCATTAAATAAGGGCATAGTCATCATCTGCGCTACACTGGCCACAGCGGGGGCGGTTTGCGTAAGCGGAATTATCGGATGGGTAGGGCTTGTCATGCCTCACATCGGACGCATGCTGGTGGGCAATGACAACAAGTTGTTAATCCCGGCAAGCCTTTCACTAGGAGCCTGCTTCCTTATTTTAGTGGATAATCTGGGAAGGGTGATCACAGGTTCGGAAATACCCCTGGGCATTTTGACAGCCCTTGTTGGAGGGCCTTTCTTCGTTTATTTATTGAAAAAGACTAAAGGCGGGGGCTGGTGAAATATCTATGATAGAAGTTATCAACGGTAGCTTCAGCTACGAGAAGTCCAGAGTCTTTAAAGACCTGAGTTTTCAGGTTAACAAGGGAGAGATCTTTTGTATAGTCGGCCCCAACGGGTGCGGCAAAACAACACTTTTGGACTGTATTCTTGGCATTTTAAAACTTGATGAAGGTGAAATACTGATCAACAAAAAGCAACTTAAAGAAATTCCCCCGCGGGAAATTGCCAGGGAAGTGGCCTATGTCCCGCAGATGCATACAAAAACTTTTCCATACACTGTGCTGGATATTGTGCTCATGGGCCGGGCCTCACATATGGGGATTTTCTCCTCTCCCTCGGCGCAGGACAGGGATATTGCCGGTCAGGCGCTTGAACTGGTAGGCATGGCAGATTTTATAAACAGGCCATACACCCAGTTGAGCGGCGGGGAAGGTCAGCTGGTCATGATAGCAAGGGCGCTGGCCCAAAAAACGCCGGTTATTATTATGGATGAACCTACAGCTCACCTTGATTTCAAGCATGAACTGACTGTATTGGAGACTGTTATCCAGTTGGTCCGGCAAACAGACCTTTCCATTATCATGGCTACTCATTTTCCCAATCACGCCTTTTATTTTGAAAACAGCGGCATTAACACTTCAGTTGCCTTGATGGATCAGATGACGTTTTCAGCAGTTGGCCGTCCAACGGAGGTCCTGTCCGAAGACAACCTGATGTCCTTATACCAGATCAACGCCAAAGTTGTTTCATGCCTCTTGGACAACAACACCGAACTCAGGCAGATCGTACCTTTAAACACGGTCAACGGCCGGACAACATTTGAGGAAGGGTGTAAGATATAATGGCTGTTAAGAAAATTTATTTCAAACTCTTTTTGACATTTGCGGTTTTTTTACTGGCAGGTCTTTTATTTGCCGGCTGTTCCGGCTATAAAGAGGCGGCAACCGGAATATCCGAAAAGAACCCTGATAAGTCAAACACAATTACTGTCAGGGATTACTTCGGCCGCGAGGTTGAAGTCCCTGCCCGGGCAAAAAGATTAGCTTGTCTTTACGCGTTTGCCGGTCACGTGGTAGCCATGCTCGGTAAGGGTGAAAATATTGTAGCCGTTGTTGAGGGATTGAAAAGAGATATCTTAATGACCGAGATGCTGACTAATATAAAAGATGCCTCTGTTCCTGCCATGGGAGGCGGCGCTGTCAATTTAGAAGAACTAATCAGAGTCAGTCCTGATGTTATTTTTATAAAGGGAGATACTGGGAAGAATGAGGGAGAGATAGAAAAGCTTGAGAAAAGCAAAATTCCCTACCTGGTTGTTGATTGTAAAAATATCAAAGAGCAGCAGTACATTATTGAAATGATCGGCCAGGTTGTAGGCTGCCGGGATAAGGCAAAAAGGTATAATCAGTTTTACCGGCAGTGCATCGACCGCGTGCAGAAAAAAGTGTCCGGGATCCCGTTAAAGGATAGAATTCGGGTTTATCATTCCGTCAACGAAGCTACCAGGACGGATCCCAAAGACTCGCTGCCTGCGGATTGGCTGCAGGTTGCAGGAGCGGTTGATGTTTCTGTAGACAAGGATCTAAAGCTGATTGAGGAGAAGTATTTCGCCAGCCTGGAACAGATCCTGGTTTGGGATCCTGATGTAATCATAGTCAATGAAAGCGGCGTTGCGGATTATATTATGAAAAATAAACAGTGGTCTTCTTTAAGCGCTGTAAAGAACCATAAAGTATATCAAATGCCGAACGGCATGTCACGCTGGGGCCATCCCGGTTCACTTGAAACGCCGATGGCGATATTGTGGACTGCAAAGACCCTGTACCCCGAACTTTTTTCTGATCTGGACATGGTCAAGGAGACCAAGAATTTTTATAAGGAATTCTATAATTTTGATCTCTCGGACGAGACCGCTTTGAAGATTTTAAGCGGGGAAGGCATGAGGCTGTCCAAAGGGGAGGAAAATAAAAAATAAATGAATTCAAACTGCGGAGGTGTGAAAAATAAAAGTTCTTGTATGCATTGACGATACTGATAATCTTTACAGCAGGGGGACCGGAAAACTGGCTGCAGCCATAATGGAAATGGTGGAAGAAAGAAACTGGGGCAGATGTTTCGGCATCACACGGCACCAGCTCTTTGTCCACCCTGATGTCCCGTATACCTCGCATAACAGCTCCATGTGCTTTGAGGCGGACATAGATAAAATGTTCCTGAGTGATTTGACTGCTTATATTGTTGACTACCTTACCGCTGAAAGCGCAGAAGGTTCGGATCCGGGGCTTTGCATTGTTCTTCCCGATCAACTTGGTGATCCGGATCTGTTAATTAAGTTTGGGCTAGAGGCTAAGAAAAAAGTCTTGAAAAAAGAAGACGCATACCGGCTTGCTGATCAGATGGGAATATATCTTACTGAACATGGCGGCACTGGCCAGGGGGTAATTGGGGCTCTGGCCGGAACTGGTTTGCGCCTCAGCGGCAATGACGGCCGTTTCAGGGGAAAGTTAATAATTGAGTCGCAAACAAACTTAGTCAGTGTTAGAGAGATTTTATCTCAGACCGGCGTAGCTCATGTAAGAAGCCTTGAGGGGTATGAACTTGCTCCGGGCGAATTGGTCAGGCTTGGAGAAAAGGTCAAAGCAGTCCTCTTAAAAGGGGTAAAAGTACTTCTTGTAAACCCCGTCTCTGACGCTGGGCCGGACGGGGCATCCTGGGAAACTTATACCAAGGAACAGCTAAAGGCTTTTTAAAAATAGCCCCCGTTTTATTGAAAACGGGGGTTGAACCAGGATTCCAGGAAAACTTTATTTCATCACCATTACAGAGGTTGCCTTGACTAGGGCGCTGACATCGTCACCTACTTTTAATCCCATATGTTTTACCGAACCTGTGGTGATGACCGAACACATCTCCTGTCCGCTCCTCCATGACCAACCACCCACCAACCAAAGGCCACTCTTCCCGCTGCTGCTGCCTCCGGGTTTTCCGAGAGAGATAAAAACACGGTTAAATTGCCGCCCGGCCCGAAGATGTATTTTCCGTCTTCCTCAAAGACCTCCGTTGCCTGGAGGGGTTATCCTTCTCACAAAAGCCTTCACGCGCCCGATGGTGAGCCGCTGACACGCTAGCCTTTAAAAGTATACCTTAGGAAAGGGTTTTGGAACTAAAGCCATGTTTGACGGCGTAACGAGTTGCTCAGTCAGTGGCTTTCCGGGAGGTTGTGATGTCCAAAGTCGTAAAACTGGGGTTTTAAACGCCAAAAAATTTCTTTTAATTGCCCTTCGACAAATTCTTCAAAGGATTTTTAGTTATTTTCGTGAAAGTATAACTTTAATATTTTAAAAGGGGCTGGAAGGCATTGGTAATTGATCAATCATCAGGAAGAGTCATAAGTTCTTTCTTACAGAGTTTTTATCAGGCACCGGACCTAGCTTTTCAAGTTCTTAACTCAATTCCTGCGTCCATAGTAACACTGGACAAAACCTGTCAAGATATAACATACAACAAAAAAGCTGCCCAATTTTTAAGGCTTCAGCCAAGGGAAACCTTTTCGGATTCTAGTGATTTGCCTTTTAAAATGTACCATAAAGGCAGGGAAATCCCAACGGATGAAATGCCTGTTCAATACGCCGCATACCATGGTGAGGAAGTTAAAGACCTGGAAATTGAGTTCGTTTGGGGTGATGGGGTACATAAGACGGCTGTCTGCAGCTCCACCCCTTTGTTTGGTGAAGACGGTTCCATCCTCGGCGCTGCCGCATTTTTTGAGGACATAACTGAGCAGAGAAGGATAGAAGATGAGCTTAAAAAGTCTGAAGAAAAGTTCCGGGAAATCGTTAAATATGTGCCGGAAGGTGTCTACGAAATAGACTTTCATGGCCCGAGGCTGAAAAGTGTAAGCGATACCATGTGCCTGCTAAGCGGGTATACCAGGGAAGAACTGCTCTCCATGAACGTATTCGATATTCTGGAAGAAAAAAGCAGAACTGTTTTTCAGGAAAGAATCAGAAAGCAGCTTGGCGGAGAAAAAATAGACAATAATGTGGAATATGATATAAGAGCAAAAGACGGCCTTATGCTGCACGCGCTCTTAAATGTAACCTTTACATACAAAGATGGCAAGCCGGAAGGAGCCCTGGTTATCGCTCATGAGATCACCGAACGAAAACGTGCGGAACAGGCGCTGAAGAAGACTGAGCAGGAACTTATTGAAGCGGGTTTAAGAGCACAGCACAATCAATTTATCCTTGAGACCGTTATCCAGCAGATGCCCGCAGGGATTATCATTACAGACGCTTCGGGTAAAGAAGTAAAAAATAACAAAGAAATGGATAACATATGGAAACGTACTATGGCTCCTTCGGAAAATATAAAGAGTCATGGCTATACCGCATTTCATCCTGACGGCAGGGAATACCAACTGGGAGAATGGCCTTTATTAAGATCTCTTGAAAAAGGAGAAGAGGTCATAGGAGAACAAATGATTATACTGCGGGGGGATGGAACAAAGGGTACGGTACTGGTTAGTTCAGTTCCAGTAAGAGATGAAAACGGCCGAATAATAGCCGGTGTTGTTATTGATGTAGACATTACTGAGCAAAAACAAATGGAAGAAGAACTTAAAGAAAGCCGGAACAAATACCAGGCCTTGGTTGAGACTACCTGCGACTTTATCTGGGAAATGGACATATTTGGCAGATATACTTATTGCAGCCCGCAGATGGAAACACTTTGGGGAATTAAGCCGGAGGAAATGATCGGGAAGACTCCTTTCGATGTAATGCCCGAGGATGAAAAGAAAAGTGCAGCTCAATATTTCAAGGGTTTAGCAAATTCTCCAGGTCCGTTCAGTATAGAGTCAATCGCATATGATGGCAAGGGCCGTTTGATTTACTTGGAATTTAACGGGGTTCCTTATTTTGATGACAATGGTGGGCTGCTTGGTTTCCGGGGAATCACCAGAGATATTACACAGCGCAAGCAGGCCGAAGAACAACTTACACGTAAAAATACTTTAGTAGAAGGTATTAACCGGTTACTGCATGAGTGCCTAACAAATATTAATGAAGAAGAACTGGGGAAAAGTTGTTTAGATGCCGCCGAGCAGCTAACAGAAAGCCGGTTTGGTTTCATCGGAGAAATTAACCCTGCAGGGTATTTTGATAATATTACTATAAGTGATCCGGGATGGACTGCCTGCAGTATGCCGGCTGGAACAGGCGAAAGAAATTTACCTAAAGGTTTAAAAATCCATGGCATTTGTGAAAGAGTACTCAGAGAAGGAAAATCCCTTTTTACAAACAATCTAACCGCTCATCCGGATAGTATCGAACTCCCTGAGGGACACCCTCTACTAAAAGCATTTTTAGGTGCGCCGCTAACCTATAATGGGAAAATTATTGGTATGATCGGTCTGGCTAACCGGGAAGGTGGTTATAGGGAAGAGGATTTGGATGTTATAGAAGCTTTAGCCCATATGATTGTGCAGACCATAATGCATAAACGTGCCGTAACAGCGCTTCATGAAAGTGAGAAGCAGCTTGAGGCACTTGTTGAGAAACGCACACAGGAATTACATGAGTTAAATAAAGAACTAAGGCAAATAACCGATAATATGGCAGATGTAATCCTGAAGGTAGATACAAAAGGAAATGCGCAGTATATAAGCCCATCGTATCCGAAACTAATGGGTTACACGGTTGAAGACAAGCTGGGAAAATCTGTTTTTGATACCCTGCACCCTGATGACACCGAAAGAATATTATTTGCCTTTAAGTATGGAATGGAAGCAGGAATTAAAGAGGGAAGATTTGAATACCGCTGCAGGTCTGCCGACGGCAATTACCTCTGGCTGGAAGCCACTGGGAAAGCGTTATTTGACGATAAAGGTAAGTGCGAAGGCGCTGTTTTTGGAATTCGTGATATTACCAACCGCAAACTGATGGAGGATAATCTGCGTCAATCCGAAGAACGTTTCTTTAAGGCCTTTAATTTAAGCCCCGCGATGACCGTCATCCGCGGATTGGATGGAAAATGCATTGATATTAATGAGACATGTTTGACTACACTTGGTTATACCAGAGAGGAAGTAATCGGCAGTTTTCTGGATGAATTCAATTTTTATGGCGGTACAGGACCCCCACCCGAATTAAAGCAGGCAATTTCAGAAAAGAAATCAATTAAAAACCTCGAAGTTGAATTATACACAAAACAGGGTGAAAAACGAACCGGCCTGTTATCGGGAGAGTTTATTGACCTTTACGGGGAGCCCTGTGTAATATTCTCCGTAAACGATATAACTGATCTTCGAATGATGGAAAAAGAAATTGCCCATCTGGACCGGTTAAATCTTGTCGGTGAGATGGCCGGCGGGATTGCTCACGAAATCAGGAATCCGATGATGGTTGTAAGGGGTTACTTGGAGCATATCGGGAGAAAAAAAGAATTCGAAAAATATGCGGACCGGTTCCAGCTTATGATTGGCGAACTGGACAGGGCGAATTCGATTATCACCGAATACCTCACTTTGTCCAGAAATAAAGCCCATGACGCAAAAACCGAAAACATTAATAATATACTTAACGACTTAATCTCCCTGATAGAAACTGATGCAATTAAAGACGACAAGTATGTCACCCTGGAGCTCGAAGAAATTCCCGACCTGCTTTTAGAAAAAAACGACATCAAGCAGCTGGTTTTGAATCTGGTCCGCAACGGATTAGAGGCTATGGACCCCGGAGGATACCTTACCCTAAAAACATTTACCGACGGGCATGAAATCGTTCTTGCTGTAAATGACCAGGGAAAAGGAATTCCACCGGAACATATGAATAAAATGGGCATACCGTTTTTCACAACCAAAGATTACGGAACCGGCCTGGGTCTTGCGGTAAGCTATAAGATTGCCGCCAGGCATAATGCGGCAATAAGTATAGAAACACGCCCGGAAGGAACAACTTTTTTTGTGAAGTTCAAAGTCCCGGGGGAAAGCGAAATATAACAGCCATTACAAGAAGCTCCCTGGAGAGGGAGCTTCTTAAATGGCGGCTGAACAGCGGAGGCAGGCAATGGACAATGATTGGCGCGACGGCTCAAAAAAGCAGGTTTTCGGGTTTGACAAAAACATTTTTTTTGCCGGGCTGACCAGCTTTTTGGAGTATGTAAGTTATTTTGTGT
>DMZI01000073.1 GCA_003485325.1 Desulfotomaculum sp. | reverse complement strand
TTTTATTTATGCAACGCTAGTGAATAATTATAAGAAAACTACACCTCCCTATTTGCTGAATAATAGATAGATTATATATAACCAGAAGGTACTATATTAGAGGGGGGAGATATGAAACCGTGCTGGATGAAAAGAATCGCTGATTAAAAAAGCTGAAGAAGCAGGATATCATAAAAAGCCAAAGTCACTTCTCCAAAATACCGAAAAGATTTATAATTTATCTGGGCCGCACCGGTTATAGCTCTGTGTCACATTATGTTATGGATAGGTTGTGTTAACAATGACATCTAATGAACAAACCATTAACACTAAACCTTTAATTAGCGTAATAATTCCAACATATAATCGGGCGCATTTAATCACTAGAGCTATAAATAGTGTTTTAATCCAAACATATCAGAACTTTGAATTATTAATTATAGATGATGGTTCTATAGATAACACTGAAAGTATTGTGAAATCGATTAAAGATCCTAGAATATTTTATTATAAAGAAAAAGAAAATAAAGGTGTTTTAAGTGCCTTAAATAGAGGTTTTGAATTAATCAAGGGAGAATATGTCTGTTCTGTTGATAGTGATGATGAAATTTTACCCGATGCTTTGCAAATTGCCGTAGAAAAACTTATAAATTTATCTCCCTTAGGAGTTGGTTTTCTGCGGTTTGATTGTATTGATGCAGAAAGCAAGAAATTAAGTGGCTCAGGTATAAGCAGAGAGGGGTTTGTTCCTTACGAAGATTGTCTCTGTGAAAAGATTCAGGGTGATCATTGGTTTATCCTAGCTTCAGAACTCATCAAAGGACAGAGGTTTAATGAAAAATTATACGCAGGAGAAATTATCCTTTGGTTGAAGTTGCACAAGATGACTAAAGTATATTACGTACCAAGGGTTTTATGCAAAACGTATAGAAGGCATGGGGAACGAATATGTAATCCCTCTATATTAACCCTTAAAAAAAATATTCCCAACATCGCTCTTACAAGAGAAGTCTTTCTCCAAGAATTTGGCGAACAATTAAAGTTATGTTGCCCAATAAATTATGCAAAAAGGCTAGCTGGCATGGGATTTTGGCAAATAATAAACGGCAAAAGTGCAGGAATAATAGCGCTATGTAAGTCATTAAAATACCATTTTTCTATTAAAACGTTTTTTGTTTTGCTTTTTTCGCCTTTTCTTTTTAGCAAAAGAATTGCTATTTTTACCGCCCACAAATACTTTGAATTTCAAAATAAGTAATCGTTCTATTTTTTATCTATAATTTGTTTAGTCTAGAAAATAGTTAGTGGAGTAAAAGATGAAGCGTATTTTATGGGTAATGCCTGCCCTTCAAGGAGGAGGGGCGGAACGTATGACTATTAATCTTGTAGAACACTTATCTTTGTATTTTAAGATAAAGCTTGTTCTTATCAAAAACATTATAGAATATGATACTCCCCCTCTTCTAAAAGAAAATATAAAAAGCCTTGGCCATAAAAAATTACCTTTGAAACTTTGTTACTTATCCCCAGGGGTACTAAATAGTCTTATCCTACAGGCCAAAACAAGTGATCTAGTAGTTGGAGGTCTTGAATTAAGCCCCACTTACGTAAGTTTTTTAACGGCAAAGTTAGCCGGTAGGCCATTTTTGTCCATAGTCCATAGCGTACTTTCTGAACATATTACATACTCACCTCTTTCATTTATTCACTTCCCATTATGTAAAAATATTTATAAAAATTGCAACCAGATAATTGCTGTATCAAACTCGGTGGGTAATGATTTGTACAAACATTTTGGAATTAAAGAAAAAAAGCTAAAAATTATTTTAAACCCAATTAATATTAAGTATGTTCAAGAAATGGCTCTTGCAGAACCAGATTTAAATCTTAATAAAAATAACTATCTAGTATCTGTCGGCAGATTAAGCAGACAAAAAGGGTTTGATATCTTAATTAAAGCTTTTTCTAAAATGGCACCGGAAACAAGACCAGATTTAATTATTTTAGGTGAGGGCTCTGAGCGAGCTTCGTTGTCTAATTTAATAAAAAGGCTTGGTCTAAGTAAATGGGTATATATGCCTGGCTTTATAAAAAATCCATACAGCATTATATCTCGGGCTAGAGCTTTTGTATTCCCATCTCGTTATGAGGGTTTTGGCATTGCTCTTTTAGAAGCCATGGCTTGCGGTATTCCGATTGTAGCAAGTCAAATATCTCCGATTGAAGAAGTATGTGGCAAGGACGGCGCAATTTATTTCCCTCCGGGAAACGAAGAAGCGCTTTCTCAGGCAATAGTAAAGATATCTAAAGATAATACACTTAGAAAGAACCTTATAGATATAGGGTTAAAACGAGCTAAAAAGCTAGATATTGAAAAAGTAGCAGAAAAATATCGCGAAATTTTCAACAATATATAGGACTAACATTTTATAAAAAGCACATTTTCTTTTATAAACCAACAAACTGTTATTTCTTTGCTTAAGACGATCAGGCAAACTTAGTTTTTAAAATAAAGACATACTATTATTTGCGCTACCTGGGAGATAAAGATAATGAAGCGCATTCTTTATATTACTGTAAGAGCTGATTATGGCGGTGGACCTGAACATGTTTTTACCTTGCTTAAAAGCTTAAAAAATCATTATGAATTGTTTATAGCCTGCCCCAAAGAACCTCCGTATTGGGAGTTGTACAAGTCAATTTTAGGTTCCGACAGAATGATTGAGCTTCCTCACCGGCAATTTTCCATAAAGAAATTTATTAAATTGTTTTTCATAGTTCGATCATCGGGAATAAATATTGTCCATTCGCATGGCAAAGGGGCGGGTGTTTACTCAAGGCTGTTAAAGATCTTTCTTCCAACCATTAAAGTAGTACATACCTTTCATGGAATACATTTTGATCAAAAAAGTTGTTTGCCCCGTATGATTCATCTTGCAGTAGAAAGATTTTTGGCTTGTTGTACCGATTATTTTATAAATGTGTCTGAAGGAGAATTAATTGATGGACTTCGTTTAGGAATATGCAGTAAAAAAAAGAGCATCGTCATTTATAATGGAATAGATATTCCCTGTTTAAATGAATCTCCTCCGTTAATTGATGAATTAGATATTAATGATTTTATTGTCTTGCATATAACACGTTTTGATTGTGTAAAAAACAGCGGTTTGGTTTTAAAAATTGCCGGCGAGATAGACAAGCTTGGTTCGCAAATTACATTTATTATTATCGGTGACGGTCCCGAAAGAATCGACTTAGAAAAAGTTGCTCAGGAAAAGGGTCTAAAAAATATACACTTTTTGGGCTTTCAGCTCCAGGCTGTCAGATATTTAAAATATGCCTCGGCCTATCTTTCAACGTCATTAAAGGAAGGTCTGCCGCTTACCTTAGTTGAGTCTATGGCCATGGGTGTGCCTGTTATCGCCACGGACGTTACAGGAAACAATGAAATCGTTGTTCACGGTGAAAACGGCTTTCTATACCCTGATGGCAGCTTAGATTTGGCAATCAAATATATTCAAGATCTTAAATCAAATCCATCACTTCTTAAACTGCTTGGAGAAAATGCAAGGAAAACATACCTGGATAAGTTTCGCAAGGAAATCATGATTGAAAAGCTTGTTAAGATTTATGAAGGATGAAGACATGAAAACTGCTTTAGTTCACGACTGGTTGGTGACTATAGGAGGTTCCGAGAAGTGCCTGGAGATTTTTCACGGGCTTTTCCCCGAAGCCCCGCTTTATACTTTGGTTTATAATCAAAAAAGCGCTCAAGAACTTGGTTTTGATGACAATCAGGTACATGCTTCTTTTCTGCAGCGTTTCCCTAAAGCACAGAAATGGTATCGAAAGTACCTTCCTTTTTATCCTTTAGCCGTTGAACAGTTTGACCTTAAGGATTACGATCTAATTCTATCCAGCAGCCATGCCGCCGCCAAGGGCGTTCTTACCCGGACCGGACAGATGCATATCTGCTATTGCCACACACCCATGCGCTATGCCTGGGACCTTACTCATGAATACTTAAGGGATCACGGTTTGGACAGGGGGATAAAGGGCATGGCAGCACGCTTTTTTCTCCACTACCTTCGTCAGTGGGATTCTCTCACGGCAAACAGGGTGGATTTTTTTATAGCTAATTCGCAATATACGGCCAGGAGAATCTGGCGGGTTTACCGGAGAAAAGCGGATGTAATTTACCCACCCGTCGAAATAAACTGCCCCTTATGTAAAAAAGAGGATTATTTTCTGTTTGTTTCAAGGCTAGTGCCCTATAAGCGCGCCGACCTTGTTGTAGCTTCTTTTACGGAACTTGGCCTGCCCCTGGTTGTGATCGGAGATGGGCCCCATCTGAATAAATGTGTCCAGTCGGCGGGGAAAAATATCAAATTTTTAGGCTATCAGGAAAACAATGTTGTCAAGGAGATGATGTCCAAAGCAAGGGCGCTTGTTTTTGCCGCCGAAGAGGATTTTGGAATAGTTCCGGTTGAGGCGCAGGCCTGTGGGACACCCGTTATTGCTTATGGCCGGGGTGGCATCTTGGAAACTGTTATACCTATAAAAGACCAAAACCAGGATGAAGCGACTGGAATTTTTTTTCAGGAACAATCAGTCAATTCTCTAACCGCAGCTGTTCAGGAATTCCTTGGCGCAGAAGGAAAGTTCAACTCTAAAGTACTGCGGGAAAGAGCACGTCTTTTTAGCAAAGAAAGATTTGTCAATCAAATTAAAAACTATATCATTGATAAATGCAAATCTTGAGTAATACATCAAAGGGTTGTTTTATATGGATTATATTAAAAATTGGCTTTCAAACTGCAAGAAGGATGATCTTTTCAATATACGTTTTATAATCCTCTGGTTTATGGTCAGTATCTACCCTCTGGCAGTAATACCACATCCGCTTTATATATCTTTTTTTAACGGTACAGTTGTTCCGCCCGGCTATTTTTACCTCCCCAGGTATGTTATCCTAGCATTTATAGCGATAATAGCACTGATAATTTTAATAAAGGACAGAGTACCGGTTAATCATTCGGTATTTATACCTTTAATATTTTTTATTATATTTATAATCATTTCTTCGTTTAATGCCCCCGTACAAATAACAGCCTGGGTCGGCAGCCCATACCGTTATACAGGCGCAAGCACTTATTTTTTCTGTATTATCCTTTTCATCCTGGCCAGTACCTGCAGTGCAGAAAAAACTGAAAAGCTTTTAAGGTCGATGTTAATTACAGGAGCTGTTGTATCTATTTTAGCACTGCTTCAGTACTTTAACATAAACCTTGTCCCCCATACGGCCACAGGAAAAGCGCTGATTAGTTACGGTACAATGCCCCACCCCAATTTTCTGGGAACCTACACATCTTTTCTTCTCCCTGCCTCAGTACTTTTTTTTATGCGTACTCAAAAAAAGTTATTTCTTATCTTGTCTATTCTTATATATATTGGTTTACTGGTTAGCCTGTGCCGGGGAACATGGCTTGCCTCCCTGGCCGGAATTTTAATTATTGCTTTTTATATTCGGAAAAAACAGGATCATAAAAGAAATTTCTTTTTTGTGTTGTTGATTTTTACAGCCATCATCATGGTTTTGCTGCCCTTACGGGAAAGTACACTGTTGAACAGAATTTTTTCCATATCCGGAGAGGTAGCTAAAGGTGTAAATATGAACCATCAGGCAGGCACTTACAGATTATTTATTTGGGAACATGTGATAAGATTACTACCCCATTTCTGGGCTTTTGGGGTTGGGCCAGATAGTCTTATCTATGCAATGCTAAAAACTCCAATTAATGAGATTGCAGACAAGGCGCATAACATCTATCTGGAAATAGCGGTTACAATGGGTGTCTTCGCTCTGGCTTCATATCTTGCTTTCCTCAGCTTCTTTTTGAAGAAATGGAAAAACGAAATTGGGCTTACATTATTTGCGATGATCGCAGTGTACCTTATCCAGGGTTTTTCAAACATAGACGTTGTTCCCATCATGCCCCTGTTCTGGATTGCGCTTGGTTTGTCCCTTGCCTCAAGAAAAGAGACTGCTCCTATAAAACCGCTGATTTAGCAGCAAAATGGTGTGCATGGACGAAGCTTGGATGTTCATGAAATGGCCCGAGTCGGCCAAGTTTTTAGAGACGCTTCCCAGGAGGGGAAGAAAACACAATACCGGCCTTATAGTAGCCAGCCAGCACATAGAAGAGTTCATTAACAGGGAAGAGGGAAGCGCGGTGATAAGCTCATGCGCTTCCAGGCTGCTGCTGGCGCAGTCTTCCACCATAGTTGACCAAGTCGTTGACGTGTTTCATCTGCCTTCAGGCGTGCGTGAAATGCTCCAAACGTTCGCTCCGGGGGAAGGGCTGCTTACGCTGAACAACAACACGGCCAGGATGCAGGTGGAAACGCTGAGCCACGAATGGCCTCACGTGAAGACGGGAGGTGAGTAAAATGTATAATGATAGTAGACGCGCGGGTATTTCAATACGTTGACCGATTGCTCAGGCGCCCTGAAGCACGGGAGGCAGCCATCTGGCGGCGTACCGGACCCGAAACCATATTTGGGGAAGCTAAAGAACGCCACGGGCTTAGAAGGGCCAGGTTTAGAGGTCTTGAAGGACATAGTCGTAACCTAAAAGAAGGCGTATGCAGGAGAAAAAACCGCTCTCAAAGAGATAACGTTGAAATTTACGGGGTGGGGGGATGAAAACCGATTGCAATAAATTTGCGAGATCAATAAAATTATGTTAAGTAGTTCTTATTACAGAAAATCCTTTTCATCGATTTAAGCATGCATATTACATGGAGGTGATGTTCACGAACCCTGCTGATAATAGGCGGAAAGGCAAACCAGCTATCGAAGAGAAGATGCCTTGCGCAAACGCCATGTTCCTGGGCTTGTATTAAAAGATCAAACATTATTTCTGCAGACTTTTTGACGCTTTCCAGCCTTCTTTTGTATCCGGTGGGGTGTGTCATCAGTATATAACAACAGATATTAGCTGGTTAGCTATCAAAACATGAACCGCAGGAACTGCGGGAATGGCCTGTTGGAGGATCGGTAAGACCTTCCGCAGAAGGGGGCTCGGCCCGATGAAGCAGGAATCTAGAAAGCGCTGAAGTCTGGAATACCGCGGCTTCAGCAGTGGAGAGGTTCAATGAATTATCAAAGAGCGAAGTACAATTTCCAGTTAATTTATGGATAAAGGGCGAATAAATACGAGGTTTGTAACTGGAAATTATCTAAGGAAACACTGATTAATAA
>DMZI01000025.1 GCA_003485325.1 Desulfotomaculum sp. | reverse complement strand
ATGCAAGATCTTCCACTTTATCCAGGACATGGCCGGCGCCTTTGCCGGGTTCTTCATCTTTGTCCCGGGTTAAAACGACCCTGGCTCCCGACTGCCTGAATAAAGACGCCAGGCGCTTGCTGATCGATAAAGCAACATCTTTTTCAAGTACGCCCGACGAACCGACAGCTCCGGGGTCTATTCCGCCGTGCCCGGGATCCAGCACAACCGTGCGTCCGGTCATTTCAAAAGATGTAACCGGCTGCGCGGCGAAATTAAAAGCTTTTGCCGCATTTTCCGCCCCCAGGCCCGTCCCGGGCAAACAAACCAATCCGGACGTTAACAAAAGCAGGACGATTAGATTTTTTTTCACGGTCTCCCCCAAAACAAAAAAACTCTTTCTTAAAGATAAGAGTTTACAATCTCATAAATATTTATGTTTTTTAACAACCGTTATTTTTTAACAGTATAAAAAATAAAAAACCCCTGCCGGAAAGTTCAATGTTATGAACTTTCCTAAAAGCACGAGGTTTTAAAAACAGGCCTTTTTACGATACTGCAGTTATTAAGGTTTGCGTGAATAAATTTTTATAAATCTTTCCAGGGAACGGTCATAGGTTTTTTCATCTTCCGGAGGGAAAAGGCAGCCCGGCAACTGACGCATTTTCCAGTGGTATTCAATGCATTCACAGCACTTCCCCTTGCGCGAGCATGATTCGTATGTGCAGGAGCATTTTTTCTTGTTCAAATCAACATGACATTCCATTGATCAATCTCCTTTCTTACATCCGTATAGTCTGCTAAAATTATACCATAAATCTTAAATTATTTTAGTTGGGAGTAAAGCGAAATGGAGCTTTTGGAAAAATTCGAAATCGCAGCCCGTGCAATTAAGAAGGCCGGGGCAATGGTTATCACCGCCGGCGCGGGAATGGGCGTTGATTCGGGACTGCCCGACTTTCGCGGCCATCAGGGCTTCTGGAACGCCTACCCGGCGTACGAGCGCCTCGGCATGAGCTTTATCAGCGCCGCCAACCCCTCCCACTTTGAAAGGGACCCCGCTTTTGGCTGGGGGTTTTACGGCCACCGCGCAAACCTGTACCGCTCCACAATTCCTCATCACGGATTCAACATTTTGCGGCAATGGATTTTGAATTATAACCTGGATTATTTTGTGGTAACTTCGAATGTAGACGGACAATTCCAAAAAGCAGGCTTCAGTGAAGAAAAAATCTGGGAGGTGCATGGTTCAATTCACCTTCTGCAGTGTGTAAAACCATGCGGGACGGTTATCTGGAGCAACAAAGAAGAAGTACCCGTTGACGAAAGCACCATGCTTGCCGGGCGTATTCCGGAGTGCCCCCATTGCGGCGCAACAGCCAGGCCAAATATCCTGATGTTCGGGGATTATTCCTGGTTAAGCAACCGTTCTGATAACCAGGAAGACAGGTTTCAACTTTTTTTAAACAGGCGCCGCCAGGAACTTCTTGTTGTAATTGAAATAGGGGCGGGAACAGCAATAAGTACAATCCGCAATTTAAGCGAAAGGCTGGGTTCAAGCCGCCGGGCTCTTGTAGTCCGCATCAACCCGCGGGAACCTGAGATTGCAGAGCCTCATTTATCAATTGCCTGCGGGGCGCTGGAAGGGCTGGCTGGAATACAGGAGATTCTCTCCAAAAAAGGCGGTCCGTAAAACTGATCATTGTCTGAGGTTTATAATATGGGGATCCAGTATAATCAGGTTATTTTTGCTATCCTCCAGGCTTTCAATAAAGTAATCAGCAATCAAAGGATCAAATTGCAGGCCGGCGTATTTTCTAATCTCGTCAACAGCTCTTTCCTTGCTGATGGCGTTTCTGTACGGGCGGTTGCCGGTCATCGCCTCATACGCGTCCGCGATTGCCAGAATCCGGCATTCCAATGGAATTTCTTCACCCTTCAGCTGCAAAGGATAACCCTGCCCGTTCCACCATTCATGATGTTTGAGAACCCAGTCCGCGATCGGCAGGAGATCGGGCACCGACTGGGCGATGCGGCTTCCTATCTCACAGTGGCGCTGCATTTCCAAAACCTCCCCGGCGGTCAGGGGGCCCGGTTTGAATAGTATGCGGTCCGCCAAACCTATCTTGCCTATGTCATGGAACCTTGCCAGAAGGCGGAGGTCGGACAACTTATAATCCGGCAGGCCGGCTGCCCTGGCCAAATTGGTAACCAAGCCCTGCAGCCTTTTTGAATGGTTTTCAGTAATGAAATCCCTGGCTTCAAGCGTTTTCATCAGGGCCTGCACGATAGCGCTGCGCGCGCTGCGGCTGCGATGCAGTTTTTCCCGCGACATATTGTCGTCCGCTTCTTTGAAAAGATCCAACATGCTGACCGATGTTCCCTTGCGGACTGCGAAACCCATCGAAATGCTCAAGGGCAGTTCGGGGTGCTTTTCATTATATCTCTTTACGTTAAAGGCAATCCTGCGGCAGGCGCTTTCAACCTGCTGCCTGTCGCAGTCGGGCAAAAGAACGGCAAATTCATCGCCGCCGATTCTCGATACCATATCCCCGGTGCGGAAAGGATTCTTGATTACTCCCGCGGCCGCAACCAGCAGACCGTCTCCGGTACTGTGGCCGAAGGTGTCATTGATCAGCTTGAGGCCGTCCACATCGCAAATAATCATTCCAACCGAACTATGCCGCCCCTCCTCCAGGCGGCGCATCTCCTCTTCAAAATAGGCCCTGTTGTAAAGCCCGGTGAGTGAGTCGTGCATGCTCAGGTAGGTAAGGCGCTCCTCGGCTTTTTTCCTTTGAGAAATGTCGTTCATCACAAAAAGGATGCATTTTTCCCCGCCTAAGTTTATCGTATCAGCGGACAGCAGCCCTATGCCCCACTGCCCGTCTTTTTTATTGAACTTTATTTCAAAGTTATGAATCACTTCCTGCTCCTGAATCGCCATGACCGCTTTCGAATAGGCCATCAGGTCCGTCCATAAATTAAGCTCCGCCACTGTCCGCCCGACGACTTCCTGCCGTATACGCCCCGTAACATTCAAGAAACCCTTGTTTATATCAATGACCCTGTGATCGGAACAGCCTATGATCAGCATGAGGTTGGGGCTGGCGCTGTACGCCTTCAAAAAACGCTCCCCGGATAAACTCATTTCCTCTTCCGCTCTCTTGCGCTCAACCGCGTTGACCAGCCCCTCAAGGGAAAGCCGGCTGTTCAGCTCGCCGCGCCGCTGCTGCGCCTCCATGTCCGACAGCCCTCCGATAAACCAGCTTATTAAATACATTATGCATGCGGCAATAAATTTTGGTTCCTCTCCCGAAAGCTGGATGACGAAAACTCCGGAAGGGAAAAACCTATCGTAAAAAAATAAAACACCGATGCATATGGTTGACATAATCAACCCGGCATTCTTGCCCATTATTGAGGAAGTGACCAGAATGGGCAGAAAAAACGCAACCCAACTGTAAGACAGCTTGCCTCCCGGGATAAATAAAGTCAGCATGGCAATTATCAAAGGGAAAACTATGTAAACAAGATCGGCCCGGGATTTGGTTTTGAATTCCGGCGCCTTTGGATCCCTGATCAGCGAAGAAAACAAATGAGAGGCGCCGACGCGGCCGCGTATTTCTTTTTTCTTTTCGCTCTCTAGATTCATCTTATTTTCTCTCCAAGCTGCACCCCTTTTTTTACCTTCCTGCCCGGTCTAAATGCCCGCTCTACAATGACCCGTTAAATACCGGCTGAAAAACAATCCTTTCCCGGCAATAGGGCTCGCTCCGGTCTTTGATGATCTTATCCCGGGAAAATTCCAAAAGCTTTTTTTGGTATGCGATATTTGTCTGATTGTCTGTCAGGTCGTGCTCACAGTAAGGGCAGATCCACCTGTCCCTGGAGCTTGAACTGTAGCTTTCACCGTTGCAAACACTGCAGCATTTTTTAACCATCGTATTATCCCCTTTATGTTGTCTTTGATAATTTATTATTCGGTGAAGTTTTCTCAAAACTTGAGGCTGGATAAGCCCTTTTAAGGCGCCAACAATTTTACTGGAATTACGGGAGGTTTTTTCCCGGACAACCAGGGAAGACACAATTAGAAAAAATTTTTCCTTGATCCTTGGAACTTTCGGGAAAATTTTTGTGTCTAACAGATTAGAGTTCATTTTTTAACCAGCCAATCAATTATCAGACGCTCCAACGTACGCAGCTCTACTCCCAGAAAAACAACGCAGCATCAATTAAAGGAGGTGTTAAGGCTTAAAAGGGATAGCCGGCCCGTTATTGAAATGAAGCTTTTTAATTTTAACAAGGAGGGAAATATTTAGTGCGCAAATCTAAAAAATTGATTGCTATTTTAGCGACACTGGCGCTGCTGGTAACGATGCTGGTGCCAATGGTCGGCCCGGCGGCGGCTGGTACTACTTATGAATCACTCACAGTGCCGACAGTAGATACTGGTGATGACAGAGATTTAGGAACCCTATATATTAAGATCGATCCCTTTGCTCAAGACAGTGCAGCAATATTCTCACTTCCTGCTGATTTTGTACTAGACGTAGATGATTTTACTGTACTTGAAAATGATGCTGATGTAGCTGCTCTTTCGAATTTGGGAACTGACAATGAGTTCAAGTTAGACCTTAATTTTGGTAGCTTTGGCGGCACGGAAGAATACACCGTTAAAATAGGCCTCAAAAGCATCGACATTCCTGATGGTTTTAGCGGTGATATAGAATTAACTGTCACCAGCGTAAAAGGTCAGCTGCCCAGCGGTACAGTTGTTGTAGGCCGGACTTCAGACGGTGAAGTAACACTTTCTGTTGTAGACGTGCCAACTTTTGGCGATAACGGAACAGAAAACGGCAAAATAAAGATCAATGTCAAAGAAAATACTGCAGGTGCCCTTGATAAAACTACTACAAGCCTAAAGTTCAAGCTGCCCGCTAATTTCGAATGGGTAATATTCGATGACAACAACGACAGCAATGGTGATGTACTTGACATTAGCGGAAGCGGGGATCCATCTGAAGATGTTTTCTACACAGTAGACGGGAGAACCCTTATTGTAGTTTGCAACGAGGACAATTACAAAGGTTTCTACCGTATAGTAGCCGATATAATCCCCGGGACCGATGCTAAGAATGGAGATGTTAAAGTAAGCGTAAGCGGCGATTCTAGTTTAACACCGTCCTCTTTACTCGTTGGTAAATACGCAGACTACGGTTTTGAAACCAGCCTGGGCGCTATTCCCGAAGTGCTTGCCGGACGTGAAGATCAGGAAATTGCTGAACTCACTATTGAAGAAAATGTTGACAACAGCATTCCTGCAGGACGTACATTGGTTTTGACTTTACCGGTAGGTGCGGTGTGGGCCAATCCAGGCATTCAGAAAACTGAAGGTGGCTTTGGCGTCGCAAGCATAACTTTAGCAAATGATGACCGCGAATGTAAAATAAAATTTTCCCAAGGGGCCAATACCGCAGCAGGTAAAATAACTTTTAAAGACATCAAGGTTAACCTTGCTCCGGATCTGGCAGCCGGCGACTTAATTGTCAAAGCATCAGGCAGTGCGGGAATTTCAGGCGACATTCCTGTTGCCACAATCATTGCTCCTGTAACTGTAACCGCAGATAACAAGGATTTGATAATTGGTAAAGCCGGTCAGGTTGCAGGCGATATTACAATCACCGAGAACCAGAAGGAAGCTCTGATTGGCGGTAAAACACTGGAACTGGAATTACCTGACGAAGTAGCTTGGGATGGAGACCCCACAGTCGAAGTTACTTCAGGTGATCTGGAAATTGAAAATGTTGATACAGATACAGATGGTAATTTATTAACATTTGATATCAAGAGTGACAGCTCTACTGCAAGCACGATTAAGATCAGTGATATCCAGTATAAAGTTAACCGCAGCGTAGTAGAGGGACCAATTAAAGTTAAAGTTAAATCAGGAGAGGCTTTATGTGATTGGTTAGGCGATTTAGATGATGTCAACTTAGAAAAGCACGATGTCGTTACTACGGTTGTCAACGCAACCGTAGTAACTCCAGCTCCTGGCGATCAAAAAGCAACCGTGGTCTTCACCATCAACGACACCAACTTCACGGTCAACGGCGCAGCCCAGGCCATGGACGTCGCTCCGTATATCAAAGACGGCCGGACCTTCCT
>DMZI01000075.1:6174-25127 GCA_003485325.1 Desulfotomaculum sp. | reverse complement strand
TCTTCCGATCTTAAAATGTGGATAAGGACTACCTTTAAGTGGTTGTTCTTCTTGCATTAGATAAAAGAAACCTATTGGGTGTATACACCATATATGGCATGTGCTGGTATGTATAAATTTACTAAATTTATGCTTGAAATCGTAATCAAAGTTTTATGCAACGCTAGTGTTCTTCCATAGTTTTTCTATCCGAAATATCAAAAATGTATCCCTGTATTTCAATAAGTTTGCCGTCTTGATCAAACTTTCCAATCACGTTTTGCAGTACGGTAATCCTTTTTTCATCAATACATTGAAGGTCGGTTTCGTAAAATTCAAGCTTTTTTCTTTCAGTCAAAAGCTTTATAAAGTTTTGCCTCTCCTCATCATTGATAAAAAACGATAATAAATTTACCTTTAGTGCTTCTTCAATTGCTTTTAAACCAAACATTTGCGCAAAAGCCGAGTTGCAGAGAAGTATTTTCCCATCCGGCGACGATATGTAATTGCCTGTCAGAGCTTCGTTGAAAAGTCTCCGGAAATGCTCTTCGCTCTCCTTAACTTTTTCCTGGGATTGCTCCAAGCCCGAGAGCATGATGTTTATTTCGCTAGCGAGTTTGGAAAGTTCATCACCCCCTGTAATAGGCACGCGTGATGAAAAGTTCTTCGTTTGCCCGATTTTTATGACATGTTGTATCAGATTTGTCAGCCGTGATAAAATCATCTTTTCTGAAAGCAAGAAACTCAAAATAAGCAGAACAAATCCGGTAATTATGATTATGGCAACAAAATAACTATGGCTTAGCTTTCCCTGATTATAAATATCTCTGGGCATAAGCACCCTGAAAACAAGAATTGGTTTACCATTAATATCTCTTAGTAAAGAATATCCGGCAATTGAATCCCGGTTTAATGATCTGACCAGCACCGGTTTATCTGTTGATAAAAGGGAATAAGCTGTATTAAAATCGGAAGATCCTTGTTTGCCATAGACCTGCAGAGTCAGGGAAAGATGTGTTAAATCCGCCAAACGCTTTATTTCTACAGCGTCCAGATATCTGCCGACAACCAGAGTTCCGCGTATGGGACCTTTTTTTTCGCTCGTAACAATGGGTTGTGATAATACAAGCAAAGGTCCTTCCGGCAGCAGAATAATGGCTTTAACCGTGCTATCAGCGCTTCTGTGTTTCAACAGGGCGCTGTCAGGGTTTAAATATTCGCTTAACCCGGCAGGCAGCCCGGTAAATTTCATGCTCTCCAGGTCAAAACCTTGCCCGTAGACAATTTTTCCACTGGAATTTAAAAAAACCATCAGGTTTAGATTAAGACTGTTATAAGTGTCAGTTACAATATTGGTTTTAATGTAACGATCGTTGGCATCTTCAATGAACGTATATGTATCATCCCAGGCCGCCCAGTCACAGGTGATCCTTTGCAAAGTTAAAAACTCACTTGAGAGTGCGTCGTTCAGGCGTGCGACGTTTTTAAGTGTCAGGCTCTCCTCAAGTTCGACATAACCTCTTAACAGAACAATTTCTGAAACTATATATGAAACGATAACAGCTATGGCAAGCACAATAAAAAGAACAAGTAAATTTTTCATCCGAAGCGACAGGTTATCAAATAGTTTACTCATCAGTATCACCAAATCTAGTCACTTTCAGTTTGTCTTGAAACGCTCTTAAGAAAGTAACTTTTTTACATGTATGTTAATTTTTTAGATCTTTCTTTCCTTAAAACTATTCTTTCAAATAATAAAAAATCCTGCTTAAGTTACAGCTTCCCTTTTTTAATAAACAGGTGAAAGCAAGGATTATTTTTTAAAAGATTTTAAATTTAAAAAGTTTCTAAAGCCTTTCCAGCAATGTTTTAACAACTTGGTCAAAAGGCATTGACCCTAATTTATCCAATTTTTTGTCCATATTCGTCTTTTTCTTTATTTTCAGTGTGTTAAAAGAGCCTTCCAAGATAATTTGTATAGTCCGGTCTCTGTCCAACAAAACAGAATCAACCTCTAAAACTCCTGTCAGCAGCCCAAAGATGACCAGCGCATTTTGCGGAGTAAGCGGAGCTAAGAGGCAGTCTTTTTTAACGCAGGGATCGCAATCACCTGAAGTTGCGGAATATGAATCCCCTTCCCCCTGCGACAGTTGTTTTTGTATCTGAACTGCAAGTCTGCTAAGCTCCTCAGGTGAAAACACATTATCAACCTTTTAGACTCATCTGGGGGAAATTTCTATCGGCTGATCATTAATATTCATAATTTGTCAGATTGTGAAGAAAACGCTTTCCTTATCACAAAAAACAAAGTTAAATAAATAACCATTTAAATATAATTCTTGTCCTGAAAGTTGATATTCCTGCCACATTTATTTTAAATTACCTCACATAAAAAAACGGATTAGACAAACCTTATAAATAAAATATATTAAGGGAGTTGAATCATGAAAAACAATTTGCCTGCCTTAACAAAAGACAATTTGCCGGATTTAATAAAGTCAGTCTCTCATAACATAATACCAAAAGAATTACGCTCCTACGTTTTACCTGCGCTTGAAGAGTTTAAAAATGAAATGGCCGAAGAAATAGGCATCAAGAATTACGATATTATAGACAAAGGGGAACTACCTTCTAGGTTAAATGGGAACGTGGGGGGATCGATGACCAAAAAGATGGTTTTATTTGCGGAAGCCGTTCTGGCCTGGAATTACAAGAAAAAACTGGCTCTGGGCAATGAAGAGGAACAGGCAGGTAAAACGATCAGCGATGGATTTTAGATGGCCTGTAAAAAAGAATAATTAACTCATCAGTGATTTTTGCATCAACAGCAGAATAAAAGAACTAATTTTATCTTCATTCCGGTTTACTCCGGCATTTTTTTGTATTAAACTTAAAATACTTGCTTCTTTTAGCCGGAGGAGGAACTTTTTTGCAGGCTGAAGTGATTTTTACAGGTACTGAGCTCATGCTTGGCCAGGTCCTGAACACAAATTCGCAGTATCTTCAACAAATCCTTGCCTCATGGGGGATCGACCTGTTCTATCAGATTACAGTCGGTGACAACCTGGAACGTCTTGCCAAGGCAATCACACAGGCTTCTGAGAGAGCAGGTTTAATTATAATCAGCGGCGGCCTTGGACCTACCGAGGACGATCTCAGCAGGGACGCATTGGCCAAATCACTTGGTGTACCCCTGGTCATTAATGAACAAGCCCTTAAAATAATGCGGCGCCTTTTTGACGAACGCAATCTTCCGATACCAGATAATAATCTAAGGCAGGCCCTCGTCCCACCCGGCGGGATTGTGCTGGATAACCCTATTGGAACAGCGCCGGGGATAATTCTTGAGCACAATGAGAAAATTTATATCCTGATTCCTGGCCCGCCTTCAGAGTTTAAACTGATGCTGAACAAGGAAGTTGAACCTTTTATAATCAAAAAGCTCGGCAGCGAGAGGAAAATTATCAAGTCAAGGGTTATCAAGCTTAGCGGCCTGGGCGAATCAACGGCCGACCAGCGCCTGGGCGATCTGCTCCAAAGCGCAAATCCAACCCTGGCGCCTACTGCCAGGTTTTCCGAGGTACACCTGCGGATTACCTCAAAAGCGGAAAGCATGGATAAGGCGTTGCAGATGAACGCAGAACTCGAAGAGAAAATCCTCCAGCGGGTGGGTGAGTATGTTTTCGGAACGGATGACGACACTCTGGCGGATGTAGTAGGCAGACAATTTGAAAGCAGCAGGCTCACATTGGCTACCGTGGAGTATTTGACCGGCGGTCTGCTTGCCAATCAGCTAAACGCCATTCAAAACCCGGGTAAATTTTACAAAGCGGGTTTAGTAATCGGAAGCAATGATCCGGGAATAGAAAATCTCATTTTTTCTCCATTGCCGGGCAAGGAACAGGCCGAACAACTGGCTGACTGGGCCAAAAAAGCTGCCAATCCTGACTTTAGCATAGCGGTAACGGGTGAAATTAAAGAAAGCGGCAAAGGGAAAAAATTACGCGGGACAATTTACATTGCGACTAACTATAACGGCAAAACCCGCTCGGGGGAATTTATTTTGTGGGGGTTGCCCCAGGATATTAGGGAAAGAGCCGTCCAGTTGTCCCTGTCCACTCTCTGGCGGATTAGCAGGGGTTTTGGCCAGGGAGGCCGATAAGACTTAATCATAATCCACAACCACATGATTAAAACCAAAGAAACAAGCGACTCCTAAGCAGTCCTCATTGGACCCCTTGAGTTACAGTCCATAACATTGTCACAATGGATCGTACAAACCTCAACAGCATCCACATAATTTCCAAGGCATTTCAACTTGAACTAAAAAGCAATTAAAGCAGTAGGCAACCAGAGCATTGAGAAATTAATGCCCGTTTTATCTCTTTGCTTGAAACGCCACAGCGGTTTGTAATGGTTTATCTTTTTGTATTTTGGATTCAATTTCGGAGCATATTTAAACAAGGGGTGAAGGAAATGAAAAAAACAACTACCAGTTGGGTGGTTACAGGACTTGGCGCAGCAGTTACAACCATTGGAGCAACTGCCTTAAGCGGCCCGCTAGCCGCAGGAGCGATTGGCTTCGGGGCCGCTCATATTGCCCTGGGGCTGCTGGATATGGTACGCAGCAGAAAATAGCCCCCGGTTCTTTTTTGCGCCTCCGGGCGCACTTTTTTTTTATGAAATTTAATAAGTATTTGTATAAATTAAAGCCGTTTCGGGAAAATAAAAATAACGTCCTTTTTATGGACGTTTAAAAGAGGCGGGAAGTTGAGTTCACTTTGTGTGAACCTTTCCGCCTCTTAGTTATAGTAAACAGATATTTAAGGACAGGCAATAACCAGCCTATCCCGTCCCGCAAGATCGCTTAAGCATTCAAACTTCCATCTGGAAATGGACAGATAAGACGCAATTTCCCTTCCTTGTTCCGGGTCTATCTCCATTAAAAGAAAACCGGGCTGAGTTAAATAACATAATGACCAAGGAATCAGACGCCTGTACAAATCCAGACCGTCCGGGCCTCCGTCAAGCGCTTCCCTGGGCTCATACAGGCCGACGTCAGGCATCAGGCTGCTTATCCCGGATGTTTTAATATACGGCAGGTTGGCTGTGATTAGATTAATCTTTCCCTCCAGCCCTAACCCGTCCAGGGGAGCCAACAGATCGCCCCGGCTAAAAATCATCTTCTCCCGAACCCCGTGAACGCCGGCGTTCTTTTCAGCAATTTTAAGGGCACAGGGAGATATATCCACGGCATATATTTTAGAAAGCGGGAGTTCCCTGGCCAAACTAACCGCAATGTTTCCGCATCCCGTCCCTATATCAGCAAAAATTAAAGGCTTGCCCGGCCAATATCTTGAATACAGTTCAAGAGCTTTTTCAACCAAAAGCTCGGTTTCCGGCCGGGGGATCAAAACATCCCGGGAAACTTCAAAAACCAGGCCCATAAATTCCTTGCGGCCTGTCAGATAAGCCACAGGTTCATTTTTTCCCCTTCTTTGTACCAGCTTGCAAAATGCGTCTGATTCCTGAAGGCTTAACTGCCGCTCGCCTTCCCGGTACAGACCGACTATGTCCATACCCAGGCAATGGGCTAAAAGAACCTGGGCGTCAAGATAAGGGTCTTTTATGCCGCGATCATTAAGATAGGCCTTGGCCCAGGCCAGCGCCCAATTTATATTTCTGTTTCGGCTTTTTAATTTACCCGGCATAAGGATCAGACACTTATCTGCTGGAGACGTTCGGACTGGTCAGCTTCCATCAAATTAGCAATGATATCGTTCAGTTCACCAATCATTATTTCGTTCAGACGGTGACTCGTATAACCGATCCGGTGGTCGGTAACCCTGTTCTGGGGAAAATTATAGGTCCGGACCCTTTCGCTGCGGTCCCCGCTGCCTACCTGAAGTTTGCGCATGCTGGCAGTCTTTTCCCGCTGCTCTTCCTGAACACGGTCGAGCAACCTGGCCCGCAACACTTTCATCGCTTTGTCCTTGTTTTTATGCTGGCTTTTTTCATCCTGGCAGCTTACTATAATTCCCGACGGGAGGTGGGTAATCCTTACCGCTGATTGTGTTGTATTCACCGACTGCCCCCCCGGCCCTGTGGAGCAAAAGACATCAATACGCAGGTCGTCAGGGTTAATATCCACATCCACTTCCTGTGCTTCAGGCAAAACCGCCACCGTCGCCGCGGAAGTATGAATCCGCCCGCCGGATTCAGTAGTCGGAATCCGTTGCACCCTGTGCACCCCGCTTTCAAATTTCAACCTGCTGTATGCTCCCTTTCCCTCGATAAGGAAAATGATTTCTTTAATTCCTCCAAGGTCAGTGGGGCTTGTGCTCATTATTTCACATTTCCAGCCCATTTGCTCGGCGTAACGTATATACATGCGGAACAGGTCCGCCGCAAACAGCGCCGCTTCCTCACCACCCGTGCCGGCCCTGATTTCCATGACCACATTTTTCTCATCGTCAGGATCGCGGGGCAGCAAAAGAACGCGCAGCCTTTTTTTCAACAAATCCTTTTTTTCCTGCAGCTGATTCAGCTCGGCTTCGGCCAGTTCCCGGAAATCCTCATCCTCAATATCTCCCGCGAGCATTTCATTGGTTCCCTCTATCTCCTGAAGGATCTTTTTATAGTCCCGGTAAAGGGTCACCACGTCGTTGAGTTCCGAGTGGGCTTTGATATACTGCTGCCAGTGTTCGTAATCGGCGATAACCTCTGGATCACCGATTAATTTATTTAAATAGTCGTAACGCTCTTCCAAAGCATCAAGTTTATCGAACAATAATTTCACCTTCTTTAGGTAAAACCGCCTGCAGGGCTGAAATAGCCACCTCAGCCTGCTCCCCGTCCGGCTCCCCCGTGGTCAGTTTCTGCAGCCAGCGCCCCGGCCCAATAAACAACCGGCAAATAAAAAAATTCTGGTAGGCGGCCGAGAATTTGAGCAGTTCATAGGAAAGCCCCGCTAAAACGGGCAGCAGCACAATCCGGGAAAGAACCCTCCATAGAAATATTTTTCCCGGAAGAAGTGAAAACAAAAAGATGCTCAAAACCAGAACAATAAGCAAAAAACTGGTTCCGCAGCGGGGATGGTAGGTTGAGTGTTTTAAAACATTGTCGACCGTTAATTCCTCTCCGGCTTCAAAGGTGTTGATTACCTTGTGCTCAGCGCCGTGGTACTGAAAAACCCGGCGGATATCAGGCAACCGCCCAACACCGTATACATAAAGGATAAAGACCAGAAACCGGATTGCGCCCTCGATCAGATTCTGCAAAAAATTGCTCTTGACGCCGGAAACCAGGTAATGTGTAATCCCGGTGGGCAAAACGACAAAAAGCAATATGGCCAAGGCAAAGGCGACCAGCAAAGTCAGCCCCATCTCCCAGCCTTTTATTTCCTCTTCCTCGCCTGTCGCCTGTTCCGCCGAGTAGCTCAGAGCCTTCAAGCCGATCATCAGCGACTCGAAAAGCACTATGGTACCGCGCACAAAAGGCCATCCGAGGATTGATATCTTTTTACTGATTGAACTTACAGGGTTCAGATCCAGGGCGATACTCTGATCGGGACGACGCACAGCAACAGCCCACGAACCTGGTCCCCGCATCATTACACCCTCTATAACAGCCTGGCCTCCGTATTGAACAGAGCCCATCAATTAAAACCCCTTATCAAACCTTTTTGGGTTGTTTCAGGCATTATTTCAGGCCGTATTTTTTACGGAAGCGATCCGCCCGTCCGCCTGTCTCTACAGTCCGCTGCGAACCGGTATAAAAAGGATGGCACTTGGAGCATATTTCCACGCGCACTTCCTTTTTGGTGGATCCCGTTTCAAATGTTTCACCGCAGATGCAGGTTATCTTTGCTTTGTGATACTGGGGATGGATATCTTTTTTCATCTAAAAACTCCTCTTTATTTCTTTAAGACCTTAAAGATTATAGCACAAGGGGTCGGTCTTAGCAAGAATCTTTCCCTGCGGATGCTGTCAAGTTAAAATGGGTCGTCCCCTTGTGTCTGTCCGGCGCTAATAAAATAAGGCTGTTAACTTTCTAACAGCCTTACTCATTGTACGGATATTTTTTCCTGATCCTTTATTATAACTTATATTTTATGCCATTTTCTTTCCCGGCTCTAACGGAGAACAATTGAAAACTTCATCAACTTTTATTGTTCCGACACCCTTGATGTCCAACCCGGTCGATTCCTTTAAAAGCTTGGCGAAAGTATCATACAACGGGCCGGAGGTCTGGAATCCCTGGAATGTCCCTTTTACCTGGAAAGCGATAAAGGGCGGCGCCAGAGATACTTTAAAAGCCGTTACTGCTACTTTTTTAGTGGCGTCCAGATTCTTCATCGTTCTGGTTGCAACCCCATATAGATCCGCAAAAGCAAGAGTTTCATCATCAATGGCAGTTGTACTCCCAATTGGTGTGTTGTTCAAGTTGCCGTCAGCGTCAACTGTGGCCATTGCTTTAGGACATGACAGATCGCCAAACGTATCCATTACTTCCTTAGGCATTTTTGCCATTTTAACTACCTCCCTCAAAATTTATAAATTAAGTGTATTCAATTAATATTAATATGTCAATGACATATCTAAAAATTTAATTAATTTAGACAAGGACTTCATTTAAACGACATTTCAATAAAACTATAGAAAAATAGAGCTTAGATTAGATTTAACAGTTCCTTTTTTAATTCTTCATACTCTTTTTCCAGGGGCAAGAGATCATCCCGGTTAATTTGCTTTAATTCTTCGTTAAAAACACTCGGATTAATAGCTTTTACCGCATCACCGGAAATCCCATATCTGTTCAGTATTTTTCTGCCTGCAGCCTGAAACTTCTCCGAACTCTTTTTATAAATACCTGTATAATTGTCGTAAATCAGAAATAACCTGCCCTTGATCTCCTTCGGGCGGTCATCTCCCGCAAGGCTGCAGAGCCCTTCGATAACACCTTCCAGCTTTTCGTAATCGCCAAGTTCAAGTGATTCTATCAAAGCTTTCCGGGCGCCTTTAACAATAAAAGGCCTCTCTTCCTCTCCGTATTTTCCCAGGTCAGCTTTAAGCCGGTTTTTATCCAAATCACTTAAGAACTTGTCTGCAAGGGCCTTTCCGATTATAAGGCCTTTTTCCTCGTTCTGCTTTTTCAGCTCTTCCGGTTTGACCGATGATCTGCTGGCGGCCCTTTCCATGGCGATTTCCCAAGCGCTCTTTATTCTTTCCACCTTTTGTCACCTCATTTTACTCGCCGGATTTATAGCTTTCCTATTCATTTTATAATATAATTCTGCAAAAGGGAAACAAAACTAAGGAGGCTGTCCGGACTATTTATGGCATATAGAAATTACAAAACGTTAAGAATTTCAGACAACCTGTTCTGCTACTTTTGGTGGGGAAGAGGGAACAACTGCAACACTTACCTTATCTCCGGAGTTTTGGAAGGCGAACATCCCCATGTATTGATTGACCCCGGAAATACTGTCAACGAGTACCGCGAACCATGCGCCAAACAGATGCTTGCGGCGCTTTCAGGCGACGGTTTTAAGGTTGAGGAAATCGGCCTGATTTTGATTACCCATTTTCATTCCGATCATTGCTCAGCGTGTAAAGATATCATAAAAATGAACAAAGGGGATAATCATCCCTTTATTGCTTTTCCCAATAAAGAATACGAATTTCTGCTGGAATCAAAAGAAGGAATGCGCAGTTTTTACGGAAATTTGCTTGATGAAATCAAACCGGTTATTTTACTCGATGAAGGCGAGCTTAAACTGGGCAAAATTTCCCTGCAGGTGTTTCGTTCGCCGGGCCATTCACCAGGCTCATTATGCTTTTACTGGCCGGATGAAAAGGTCTTGTTCACAGGCGACGTTTTATTTTTCGGGAGCATCGGCAGAACCGATTTGATGGGCGGGGATCACCGGGAACTTGCCAGAAGCATAAACAGGCTATCCGCCCTTGACATTGAATTCCTGCTCCCGGGCCATTCCACAGAGTACGGAAGCTATGTTCAGGGTAAGGACTTAATCAAGCGCAACTTCCAGGCTGTGCAAATGTTTTTTTAATAAACGATCTTTAAAAAATCAGCTTTCTATAAACTCATTTATATAACCGAAGTAAAGGTCGAATCCGATCATCATCGTCGTATTGTGGTCAGCATCCGGAATGATGATCATTTTTTTTGCAGGGGATCCCAAACCATCAAACAGATCCTGCGCTTCCTGCAGAGGAACAAGGCTGTCGTACTGACCGTGCATAACCAGCGCAGGCAGGTAAATTTTGCCGAGCCTGGCCAGGCAGGCGTCATTGAAAGCGTCAAGGCTTGTACCCGGCGGAACAATGCCCTTTCTTTTTAAAAGCCTGCCAAAGCTTGGAAAACCGCTTTCGATGATCAGCCCCTTGATTTGGTCCTGGCAGTGGTATGCCAAATCGAGGGCGCTGGCGCTGCCTAGGGAGCGTCCCATGACCCATAAGCCCCCTTCATAGCCCTGCCGCAAAAGTATTTTTTTGAACTCCCCGAATACGCTGTGGGCGTCGCTGATCATAGATGTAAATTTGGGGAACCCCCCGCTTGCCCCGTAACCGCGGTAATCAACTACCATGATATTGAGGCCTTTTTCATTGTAATAGGGAGCAATGCCGTCATAATCCCCAACTAACTCACCATTGCCGTGAAAATAAAGTATATTTGGCCAGCTTTTATCTTCTGCATAAAAGCGGCAGGATATGGAAACGTTTTTCTCAACCGGCACGAAAATATCAACAGCGCCGGGAGGGCAGGGGGTAACTTCGGGGTACGGGTAAAAAATATTCTGTAAAAGCAGCGGGTTATCGAGTACCGAATAATCGATCACGTCAGTCAATCCTTTCCGGATTATTTTTACCAAAATAGAAGGAATCGCCTGCAAAGAGTAAAGAATTCTTCTTTGTAAAAAAGCGAACTTCACGTATAATAAATTTTCGGTGATCATTTTTCTTTTCCTGCAGCGGAAAACATTAAAAAATGCAAGAAAGAAACATAGCGGGGCTCTTTAAATCAAACGAGCGCCGGGAGGAAGTTAAGGCGGTTAAAACTTCAATAGCAATAAATATAAGGCTTTTAAAATTTAATTGACCCGGTAAAAATTTTTGTATATAATTGATCTTGCTGTTCCTCGATAGCTCAACGGTAGAGCATCCGGCTGTTAACCGGAGGGTTGCAGGTTCGAATCCTGCTCGGGGAGCCATTTCCGGGCCCATAGCTCAACGGCAGAGCTACCGGCTCATAACCGGCAGGTTCCAGGTTCGAATCCTGGTGGGCCCACCAGCAAAAATTTAATCTGGCCCCATGGTCAAGCGGTCTAAGACACCGCCCTTTCACGGCGGTAACCCGGGTTCGAATCCCGGTGGGGTCACCAAAAGGGCGATTAGCTCAGCGGGAGAGCACTTGCCTTACAAGCAAGGGGTCACTGGGACAAGACACCCTAATCATGTAAGGCGACATCTCCTTACAGCGGCATAGCATAGAGGGGGCATAGCTCAGCGGGAGAGCGCCTGCCTTACAAGCAGGAAGTCACTGGTTCAAATCCAGTTGTCCCCACCAGAATTAAGCCTTCGGCGATAATGCAGAAGGTTTTTGTTTTTTCGTCGATATAAAAAATGTCGCTTAAAACGGCTTTCCCTTAATAGGAATTATTTAAAGACCGGCCTAATGCAAAACCCTTTCTTCCCCCTCTTCAACTCCCCGCACCAATAAATCCATATGCCACAGCTGCAGGTATTGTAATTCTTTCAGCCACCGTTGAAGCTTAAGTTTTTCCCGGGCATTAGCTGTTTCTTTGATTTACTGCTTTAGCTCGTATATTTTTTCTTTTGTCCGTTCAATGGATTCCCGGAGTTCGTCGGAGGTCATGGTTCAAAAATCCTTTCCTGGGCTTCTTAAATTAATTATAAAACATCGTCAAATTAATTCTGCGAAAACAATGTCGTTTGTTGTCATCTTTAAAAGAAGGCCTTTAAATAAAAACCCCTGGAACTAGTTTTGCAGAAGAAAAGGATTATGTTTATTAAAAGCAAGAGGTTAATATCTTATACCGTCTGCTATAAACGAAAAACTTTCGACAAAATTCTGCATTAGTAAATACCGAAATTTAGCATTATTGTTACATGCTATTAGGTTTTCTAAACAGAACTAGTTCTTATATTTCCCAATTATTGTCAGTATTTGTTAAAGAATATCGGAAATTCCTGTTTTTTATATAGAGGATTTAAATATATTGTAGAAGAAATTAGCAAGTATATAGTGATAATGGAAAGGAAAGGAGATGAAGTAAAAAATTGATGCAATCAAAAAACCGTGCACCGCCCCAAAATATAGTGGCTCGGAGGTTTACTGGAAGGATATTGCAAACCTTTAGTCCAGTAAAACCTGTACAAACCACTATGAGGTAATTATTATATTATGTCAGCTATTATATGGCAATGCTTCAGTGATAATCGTAGATAAAATTATTAGCAGTTTAAAAATTAGAAAGGGAGGCATTTCTATATGCTATCCTGAAAATTAACTTGCATTAGGGAGGTCAAATGCCTGCGTGCTCATGTTCGCCTCTTATACTTGTACGAACTCGTTCACCCTCGGGCCCGGTAAAACTCGGCGCCATGCGCCTCAAACAGTTACCTCGCTTTACCCCGGGTTCACTCGTTCTTTGAATTAAGGCTCAAAATCGCACTTAAGGCATTGACCTTCCTTTTTTGTTGATGAATTTTCATCCTTCTGATGGTGCCGCATTGGCAGCATGGGTGTCTATCCTGAAAATAAGTATATCCTGAAAATAAGTATCCGATAGGCAGGCAATATCAACGCTCACTCCGGTGCTTAAGCACCGACAGCAGCACGGCTTGCTTCGGACCGGACTAGCGGTGCTGCAAAGGCGGCATGGCAAATTTTAAAAATATAGCTTCCATTATACTTCTGATCTCATTTAGCCTCTTCAAGAAACTACCAGTGTGCCGCTGGTTTCGCACCGCTGTCCGGTTACCCTCGCTTCGCCGCCTGCTGTTACCGGCGCTTCGCAATTCGTTCGCTGTTGACAACACCGTGCCCTTTGGACGGTTTTACTGAATGCTTACTTTTTCATCCTCCTGCTGGCACTGCATTGGCAGCATGGGTGTCTAATTACATGTATATTCCTTTTAAGTTTCCAGGTAACTGATGCTTTTGCAGCCAGAAAAGTGTTGTCAGTTCGACAGTATACGCAACAGCCTTACGACCAACTTTGCTGGGCAACATCTGCTTCGATGATTATATCCTTTTTTAAAGGTGATAGTACTAACAGGAAGATACAAATAGCGCAGGATAAATATGGTCCAACAGATTTTAATCATCCAGGATCTTTGACCGATGAAAAAAATGCTGTTATAAAATATGCGAATAAAACCGGATCGGTACAAAATAATGCTCTTTCCTATTCAGCAGTTCAATACCAAATTAATAATAATGGTCCAATCGGGACAGCAATTTATTGGTCTTCTGGAGGTGGCCATGCTGAGGTAATGAAAGGTTATGACACATCTGGTAACCAGGTTCTTTATAATGACCCATGGGATGGTTTAGGACATGGAGCTAGCTATTCATATTATTTAAGTAACAGCAGTTGGACATGGGACGGTTCGCTTTTTTATAAATAAAAGGGAGGTTTTATTATGAAGTTATTTACATTTGCTATTCTAATAGGGTTACTTATTATTAGTTTAGTCCCGATAGTTTCTGCAGCAACTTCGATTGACATGGTAGTAAACCAGCAATCAACTTTAGATTCCGATAAAGAAAAGACAGATGTTGAGCAAGGGATTAATACTAGCGAACTTAAGCCAAAAGAGTTTCTTGTTCAACACAAAAGTGAACTTGCGCGAAAAGGATTAGATTCTGTCAATAGCCCGGATGAATTAATAGACGGGAAACCATTTAAAGTAACTTCAGCTAATAAAGCTTTAGTTCAAGCATTACTTGATGGAACATCTCTCTCTAATATAATTTATAGTGCGCCTCATTACTGGGAAGTTCCTGTGCTTCTTAAAAATAATTTAAATCCTGTAGCTTCCTATACTGTAGATGTTCTGGAAGATAAATGGCAGGTTGTTGAAGTTGGTGGGTATCTAAGCCCGGTGGATAGTAATTTTAGTAGTAATCCTAAAGACATAGCCAATTTTCTTGAAAATAATGGACTAAAAGATGCCAACCAGTTTGCTCATGTCCGTATTCCTTCTTTACATATGGATCTTCTGTATATTGAAAGTAATAATCAAGAGTATTTTATTCCTTTAATTCATGGTCGTGATGAGCTTTACGGGCTTAAAAACAGGCAACTATATACCAGGGATCAATTAGTCTCCGCAATTGGGCCACCACTTAAAGAGGTCATGGCCAATCCTAATCTTCTTACAGGTGTTCCTGAAGCGAATAAGAAATGGAGTAGTGGCAATATAATTACTTTTATAGGAATTGGAGTAGTGTTAGTTGTAGGTATGATTATTTTATATAGAAAGATCCAAATGAATAGGGATACTACTTAAATATATTGTAAGATGTTGAATAAAAATCAAGTTATTCAGAAATAGTTGGGAATATATTTTTCCCAACTATTTTTTATATTTAGCAGGTACTAGCAGACAGCTACAAATATCACAATCACAGACGAGGCCCTGGCGGACTTCGCAGCGGTACTTGGGCCTGTAATCATAATTCCCATACCTTTGCGGCCAGGCTGGCTTATCATGGATTAGAGTGCTTTGACGGTTCAAATCCAGTATCGCCCACCAGAAGAACTTCGGCAATAATGCAGAAGTTTTTTGTTTTTCTCCTTCCCCATCGTCCTTTAAAAAAATCAGTTTTCATTGACAGAATAGAGATCTTATGATACATATATTTTATTCCCATGGAGGGAAAGTATTAAGCCATGAAGGTTTAATCACTTGTGAACAAGTGTTGCCTTTATGGCTTTTTCATTGTTATATATTGGCAGCTATAAACAAATACAGTGAAAAAATACTCAAGGAGGTGAATAAAAAGATACTCTTTGGCGTTTATTAAATATAAATAACAAATATTATTTTCGGAGGAAAAAGATATGGCATGTTTTCTTGTACCCATGGGTGAGGCTATTGTAACCACCGTTATAAAGAAGGTTGTGGAAAAAAATGAAAAGGAAGCCGGGGTGAAAGAGGCTTCTCAAACACGGGTTAGCTGGAGCCGTAAATTAAGCTGGCTGAACAGATTATTGTGGGGCGGAGTTTTACTGTTGGCGCTTGAACATATATGGCATGGAGAAGTTGTCCTCTGGCCACCTTTTTTAACGGCAATGAACAATCCGGCTGACATAGGCCCGATGCTTCATGAGGTCGCGACAATCGGCACAGGAATGGCGGTATTTGTAACAATTGTTTGGTTAATCATGATTTCGATTGCCGATCAAAAAGCCAAGGCTATTCAGCCTGCAGTAAAAGCTGAAGCCGACGCTTGATGGAGGGTGAATTATGTTCTTTATAATTACTGCGCTGGCAGCTATAATTGCGACTATTATATGGTATGTTAATGCTCCGGAAGACAAATACAAGCTTAACTTACTATGTTTCATATTTTGGGGAGCAACACTCATGTGGTTCGTTGACCATGTGATGGCGTTTTTAACGGAAGGCGGAGAGTTTTTTGAATTAACTCTTGATGCAACAATGCTGGGAGTTGTTGTTGTTCTCTTTGGTCTCATAATTTGGTTGATTGCGTTGCTAATCAGCGACCCCAAGAAAGTTTTTCATAAACTCTCGAAAAACTAAGCGGTATCGCCAGCTCATCGGCGCATACGAAAAAACAAGCAGCCTCCGGCAGTCATGCAGGGGGCTGATTTTTTTTGGAGTTGATGAAGCCGCCTTTTGACAAACCCCAGAGCATGATCAGGCTGTTTGACGGTTCAGGGCAAAAAAAGATCGTCGAGGCGGTTAAAAAGATAAAAGAACCTTTTAAGCGGAATGAACTGTACCCGGCGGCTTATTTAACCTTAAATCAAGGTCAAGGGCTTTCAACATAAAAAGAACGCTGTGCTCCCTGACTTCGGATTGGATGTCCGCGTTGATCAAGTCCATTAAATTCGGGATCAGCGGCTCAAGTTTTTGAAACAGACTGACAGCCACATACTGCCTGAATATTTCAGGCAGCATATACTCGTAGGCGTGAATCATTTCATGCAGCAGCGTCACGTTCAGCGCATCTTCATCAGCGGCCCGGCCGGGCTCAATGGTTATCGTCCTGGTACTGCCGCTGCACATTCCGGAACAGTTGTCAAGCCTGTCCAGCTTAAATATCCAGCTGTCGATGGCAAAATCGGCGTCCGCTATTTCCGGTTCAACTTCCGCTTCCGGTCCGCCGTCCAGATTTGTTCTGCATTCGGGCAGTTCTTTTGTGTAACCGCTCAACAGCATATCCTGGAAATATTCTTCATCATATTGATATGCTTTGGCGGCTAGATTAATTTCTCCCCTGGTCCTGTAGTTCCACCATTCTCGATAAGTTTTGTCGTCTTCTAAAGATACTATGGTAAGCAGTTGGTCAATGGCGTCCAAATATTTACCTTCCCTGATTAAAGAAATTATTTCCTCTTTCCGGTCATCTGCTGACAACAACGGTGAAGCCCCTCTTTATTTATTTGCGCCAAACGCTCAAGAAAGGTCTCCTTTGGGTTCGGAGACCTTTAGCTGTTTGCTGCTTCTTCTATTTGAGATGTGCAGTTGGGACAGCGAACCGCTTTTAATGAAATTGTTGAAAAGCAGAAAGGGTTTGATTATTAATTCTCCAGATCTTCTAAAAATCCTACAAATTCCATCCAAATGCTGAACAAACACCTATTCCAATTTCATTTGCCTGTCTTAGCAATCAGGTATTTGACAGCCGCCGGAAAGCTCATATATACTGCATTTAAACGGATGGCTGACTGCCAATGATTGGACCAAATACAAGCTTAAATGTTCTCTGCCCCTGAAAAGTTCTTTTCTGAGTTTTCCTTCCACCCGGGAGGTTTAATTTTCTGTTCCCGGAGGTAAAAAGTTTTGACGGCGAAAGTTGAAGAGTCCCTGGGTTTAATCAGCGTCGCCAGGGGAACCGGGGACGCTGACCTTTACCTTGAAGGCGGCAATTTGGTAAATGTGCTCAGCGGGGAAATATACCCGGCGAATGTTGCCGTCTGGAATGGAAAGATCGCTTACGTAGGGCTGAGCAGAAAAATGGTCGGATTAAATACCCGGGTGATTGACGCCGGCGGCTGTTATCTTTGCCCCGGTTTGATCGAAGCGCATTTTCACCCCTGGTTTGTTTACAACCCGGTCAGCATCATGGGAGTGGCGCTGGCCAGCGGCATAACCACAATGCTCTGTGACAGCCTCATTTTTTACATTAACCTCGGCGCCGAACGGTTTCTGAAGATGTTGAAGGCTCTGGAAAATTATCCTTTAAGACTTTTCTGGACGGCGAGGATTGCGCCGCAATCGCCTTATCCCGAAGAAACGGAATTTTTTTCACTTGAAAATTTAAAGAAAGTCTTTTTCGACCCCCATGTCCTGAAAGTAGGTGAGATTACCCGGTGGCCTGCGCTTATCCAGGGGGACAGTAATCTGGTTGAAAAAATCAATCTTGCAAAACAGGCGGGGCTGGGTATAGACGGGCATACCGCAGGAAGTACCTACGAACTGCTTAACGCGGTAGCCGCCGCCGGCGTTAGATCATGCCATGAATCCATAACCGCTGAAGAAATCGCCAACAGAGTGCGCCTTGGCTTATGGGCCATGCTGCGCTACAGTTCCTTGCGCCCGGACCTCCCCGAACTTATTAATGTCATCACAGAAATGAACCTGTCCACTCATAGAATGATGCTGAGCACAGACTGTTCAACACCCTCTTTTATCGCCAGGGAGGGATTTTTGGATAAGGCGCTTCAAATAGCTGTAAGTAAAGGATTGAATCCCGTAACCGCGCTTCAGATGACTACACTGAACCCGGCCACCTATCTTGGCCTGGACGATGAACTTGGGTCTATTGCGCCCGGGCGGTGGGCCGATTTGTTGCTGGTTGAAGATCTCGAAAATTTTNNCCCCGCCTGGTCTTTTCCCGCGGCAAACTGGTTGCTGTTGATGGAAAGCTGATCAACCCCTTAACCGAGCCTGATTGGGGCGAGCTTGGCCTGTACAGCCGCCTCCCTTCCCCGGATTTGGTATCAGATCCAGGGACTTACCGGGTCCGCGGATCCAGGAAGGAAGCTTTCCCGGTTATCGAGCTAATCTCCGGGGCCATCACCAGGCGGCAGGACAGGTTCTTGAATGAACGGGAAGGATATCTGGAAAGGGAGAACGATCTGCTTTACTGCACCCTGATCAACCGCTGCTCAAAGTGGGTTACAAACGGTTTTGTCAGCGGCCTGGGCCAGTTTGAAGCCCTTGCCACCACACTGTCTACCTCATTAAATCTCCTCGTTATCGGGCAGGATTTTTCGGCAATGGCCCGGGCGGCTTCAAAGGTGGTAGAAATGGGAGGAGGAATAGCCCTCATCGAAAAAGGGGAAATCTCATACTCTTTCCCCCTGCAGCTGGCGGGCGTAATGTGCACACAGAATTTTACCGAAGCAGCCGTAAAAATACAGGAGTTTGAGGATAAGGCAAGCGCTTTGGGCTATAAATACAATGACATATGCTACACGCTTTTATTTTTGGCCTGTGATTTCCTGCCCTTTTTGAGAATAACCGCTTCGGGAATTATTGATGTTAAAAATAAAAGGACGGTTGTCCCCAGCCGTAAAACCAAAATAAACCCGGGAGAATGCAGATGAACCTTTCCAAGCGTTTGGACGCCATAGCAGGTTATATCCCGCAGGGATCAACTGTTGCGGACATAGGCACGGACCATTTGCAGCTTCCGGTATACCTGGTCAATTCAGGGCGCTGCCGGT
>DMZI01000075.1:0-5995 GCA_003485325.1 Desulfotomaculum sp. | reverse complement strand
ATTAAGAGGCTTATCCTGCAGCCAATGACCGGAGCAGGGCGCTTACGCCTCTGGCTTGTTCAAAACGGCTGGCGGATTGGCGATGAAACTCTCGTGGAGGAAAAAGGCAGGCTGTACTGCGTGATCATGGCCGAACCCGGCCGGGAAAGAGCGCTGGATAAATTTATTATTGAAATAGGGCCGCGCCTTGCAGAAAAAAATAACCTGCTGGTGAACAGGTACCTGCGCAAATTATATACCGGCTATCAGAAACTGGCGGATAAGCTTTCCGGCGCCGCCAGCCCTGCTGCAAAGGAAAAAGCCTTGGAGATAAAGGAAAAACTGACCAGAATAAAGGAGGTACTGGCTAAAAATGAGCGTAAGCTGTGCTGAGCTTTTTAACCTGATCGAAAATTTTGCTCCTTTAAACCTTGCCGAAGAATGGGACAACCCCGGCTTGCAGATTGGGGACCCCGGATTAAAGATAAACCGCATCCTGCTTTGCCTTGATGTTGATGAAAAGGCCTGTGACGAAGCGGTCCAGGCAGGCGTGCAGCTGATCATCAGTCACCACCCGCTGCTTTTTAAACCTGTGAAACAAATCCTGACCAACACGCCTGCCGGCGCCCTGCTTGCCAAATGCCTCTGTTCGGGGTTGGTTGTCTATTCAGCCCATACCAATCTGGACAATGCGCGGGGCGGGGTTAATGATGAACTGGCCAAAAGGCTGGGCCTTGTTAACACAAAGGTCCTGCGTCCCGGCCAAACTGAAAATTACCTTAAACTGGTTGTTTTTGTGCCTCCAGACCATGCGGACGGGGTGCGCCGGGCCGTTTCACATGCCGGAGCCGGCTGGATCGGCAACTACAGCGAATGTACTTTTCAAACGCAGGGAACAGGGACATTCCGGCCGCTGGAAGGCAGCGACCCTTTTATTGGGAAAGTTGGGGAACTGGAAAAGGTTGACGAGGTACGCCTGGAAACAATCCTGCCGGCCGGACGCGCCAAAGATGTGATCAATGCAATGTGCGGAGCCCATCCCTATGAAGAGGTAGCCTATGATCTCTACCCACTGGCCAACAAGGGCCCCGCCATGGGAACGGGAAGATATGGGTTGACCTCTCAGCCCTTAAAGCTGAACATCTTTATTGAAAAAATAAAAAGCGCCCTGGGAATTAATAACGTCCGCTTCGGCGGTGATCCGGACGGGACGATTCATAATGTGGCGGTGTGCGGCGGGGCGGGAGCATCGTTATGGCCATGGGCAAAAAAAACCGGCGCTGACGTTATGGTAACGTCGGATATCGATTATCATACTGCAAGGGACATGCTTTCAAACGGGCTTAGTTTTGTTGACGCGGGGCATTTCGGGACGGAAAATATAATTATACCGGTTTTGGGCAAATACCTGGAAGACTGCTGCCGCCAAAAAGGCTTTGAAGTGGAAGTAATGACGTCTCAGACGCAGTCCGATCCCTTTGGCTTCAGCCAGTAGGAAAGTTTTAACTTACGGGATAACAAGCCGTGTTTTCCCAGGACGGCGAGTCGCCCTTTTCACCGATATGCCATCCCGGGGTTGCTGTTTCGGCGATGTAGTACTTTTTGCCCTTGTATTCAAAATTAGAGAAATCATTGCCCTCCGGAGACTGCTCAAAGGCTACCCCTACAGCCAAATGTTGTCCGGATACCAGCAGTGAAACATTGTAACCCATATTTTTTAGAATCGAGGCAAAAAGGAGCGCCTTGCAGTCGCCGTCGCCGTTATCCGCAAAAGTCTGTGCGGGAAGCCGCATGTCCGCTGCGCTGTACATGATCGCTTCGCAGACAAAACTCAGCACAAAATCGGCGGTTTGATAATCATCAAAACCATCCGCCTGGGCCCGGGCAAGAAGTTTTTCCCCTAAAATTTCGGTAAACCTGTTGTTTTGTTCTTCGGTTACCCAGGGAACAAAACTTCCTTTGGATTCAGTGGAATAGGCAGCCAGCAGGACCTTCTCGTCCTCATTCAGTTTTAATAACAGTTGGTTTTGGGTTGAACCGTCGCTGTTGTAAAATTTAGAACATGTGTCGCTGATTTTTTTGTCCCAAGCGATCAGACTTTGCGGAACTTCCACCCGCCACCTGTAGGACGAACCGTTATACTGCCAGTCGAAATCTTTAGTTACTGTCTCTACATCTTTAAATTTAATCGTGCCTACGGTTTTATAGTTCGAAACTGTTTCAGAAGGGGTAGAAGTTGTATTCCCGGTTTCATCCAGGCAAGGTTCTTCTTCAATAACCGGCCCCTTGTCCCAGATCCCTGTCCGGTGATTCCTCGCTTCCGACTCACACTCCAGAAAATAATTCGCATATTTGAAATCCTTGTCTAAAGGCGTCTTCGCGTATCCCATCAGGATGAGCCTGGCATTCAACATTTTGTCCCTGATTTCCTGATCAGAAATTTCCACAGGTTTGGCGGTATATATATACCCCTCAAGCGCCCCCGAACCGGAAGAATTGTCAGCTTCCAGATATACTGTTGAACCTTTCAGCGATGTAATATACTTGAAGGCGTTTTCATCCTGGCTCTGCGGCGGAGAGTACGGGGTATAGATTTTAGGAAAATCAACCCCTGCTAAAGTAAACTCCCTCTCGTTGTTGTTAATCTTTACAATCAACAAGTTTCCTTTTAACGCGCATACAACAGCAGCCTGCAGCAGGTCGGGAAGATAGCTCTTAGCAGCAGGCTGGTTGCTGACAGGCCTGTAAACCGGGACCCCGGACTCTTTCCCGGCGCAGCCGGAAAGGCTCATCAGCGCAATAAAAAGGATTGAAAAAAGCGCTGTCTTTTTCAATATACTTCCTTCCAGGAGATTATTTTGTAATTCCAGTTTATGGGATTGGCTAATTCAGCCATTAAAGGATCAAAATCTGCCGCAGCATTCTGATCAGTTAAGATTGTTCCGGCGACGATGGCGCCTTTAATATGAGTGTTATTGTTAACTTCGCATGTATTAGGCGTGTAAATTAGAGCTTCCACCGGGCTGCATCCTGTGGAAAAATTCACATTTTCATAAGCGAGCAGGGTCAGGCAGCTATTATTATCTGAGCGTGTGATGCTTCCGTTAATATTAATATTGCCTGAGCTTGCGATAACTCCCACACCAGTATAGCTGCCGGATATGGCAATATCACCGTTTACATAAGTAATTCCGGTTAAGCTGCTCATATCGCTCGAAGTAAATGTTTTTGGACCAACATAAGAATAACTTGCCATATCCTGACACTGCTCCTGGCTTAAGACGGGGAACGAGTTCAAACTAAAAGATATGCCGGGGTCGGTTGAAGGGTTCTTCGTTCCTTTTATAGCGCCGGAATCGCTTATTGTATTGGCTGCCCAGGCGCTCCCCCAAACTGCCGTCGTACCACCGCCCGTAGTAATACTGTTTTTTGATTTAATCCAGCCGCTTAAATAATTTGGCTGGGAAGGATTACTGAATGAAGCGCAAGATATTGCATTGTTATCAACGATAACATTTCCGTAAGCTTCGATGTTTTCCCCAACACTGGCATTGTTATTCAAGTGTACGTTTCCCATCGCGTAAACACTTCCGTTTACAACTGTGCCGTTATTCTGTATTGTTATATCTCCGTTAGACCAGACGCTTGAATTGATCTTCCCGTTATTTAAAAACGTGGCTGAGGTACCGGCCCATACTTTCTTTTCAAAATCAACCGGTTTGTAGAACCTGACCTTGGTCTCAATGATTTTCCTGCTTTCCCTGTAATTCCCTTCGGAAGTGATTACAAGATCATAATAAAAGTCGTGTGTTGTCTTGGTGGCAATAACGCTTTTGATTTCGCCCCCCTGGACTGAATCCGGGTAGACTACATTTTCAAAGACAAGAGTTGGCGTGCTTTCGGGAAGACTTCCTTGATCAGTCTTCTTTACCCAGTCGGGGTCCGCCAGGGCTTTGTCTATAGTCCTGATCACCCCGGCTTCAGCTACATAATAAGCCTGGCCCCGTTTTTTTTCATGCTTGGCTGTTTTCAGAACCGAAGATCCCATGGTAAGAGCGGCGCCGCCTATTAAAAAAATTGCGGCAGTGATAATTAAAACAAAGACAAATGTTTGGCCTCTGTATGTATAAATTTTTTTAAATGTTTCCCTTGCCCGGCAATAAAAAAAGTTCATTTTCAACCCGCTTCGTCAAGTATTAAACCATTAAAGCGCCATGGGCCTTATTTTTGTACTCTGCGTTATTACACCGCTGTTTGATTTTTCTCCTGTGCAGGTGATCAGGACAGTTTTACCCGTGTATTGAAAATTGACGTCTTTGATCTGGCTGGCTACGGGATTGTTCCCCGCCCCGTTGACGCTTCTTAAGATTTTTCCGCCGCTTAGATAATAGCCGATCACTTTCTGTTCAGAACCCTCGGTAATTACAAAAATTATTTTTTTGCCGATGTCCATTACGTAAATGGGATGGGTTGGCGGATTTTCCCCGGAAGCTGTCCCCAGATTTGTTTCAGCAGCACTGGACATATCTTCCAGGGAAACGGCCTGCCGTATTTCACCGGCTATTTTATTTACAGCCAGTCTCAAGTTCTCCTGCACTTCTATCTTCTCGTTGTTTCTGGTATAGTCTGAGTAACCGTTTAAATAAACAAATAACACCATAGCCGCTACAGCAAAAAAAATAATCATGGAAACAGCGGTTTCCAGTAATGTGAAGCCATTGCCGTCTATCTTTTGATTATTTCGCCGGTCAAAGAAACCGATTTTGAAATCCCCTTTGCCTCGTAATTTACTAAAACGGTAACCGTTTTAAGGTTATTTGTTCCGTTTGTTACGCTGATACTGTATGTATACGGGGTAGAATCGCTTTTTTCAAAGACTATATAGGAAGTTGTACTGTCAGGTGAGGTTGTCCAGTTGGTAGTTATGGTGGCCACGCGGGTTGATCCCGCATAACCTGTTATAGTTCTGATTTGGCCGGAACCTGTCCCACCCGTCGTAGCTATCTTGTCACCGTTGTATAATCCGTCTGTTGTCTTTGTCCCGGCCAATGTAATTGTGCTGGCCGATCCTCCCAAAGCAACGCCAATCTGGTTTTCCGGAACGCTTTTGGTTTCCTCCAGAATCTCCTGGGCCAGGTTCAAGGCTGCCACTTCATGACGCGCTTGTGCTGTGAACCTGTTGCCCGAAATAAAAAAATTAATCAGCGGAATGGTGACCACAGCGAGAAAAAAAAGAACTGCCGTTATCTCAAGTAAACCAACTCCGTGCTGATCAGAACAAAGTTTTTTAAAATATCTAATATACGTTTTTTTCATACAATTATTTTCCTCACGGAGGGGCAGTACCGATTCTTACCTGACCCGTCACAGAGGCCACGATTACATAGAGGTACTTGCCGTTTTTGTTTTTTAAACCCAAATGTCCGCCGCACAAGATTCCGTTTTTACGGAAGGGTTCACCTTTTGAATTAAACCTTAACTCATTATCGTATCCATTACCTGGATTATTGTCAAAATCAAAATTTGTTGCTGTAAGGTCTATTCCCGCCGGCAAGACCACTTTTTTGCATACAGCGCCTATCTCGCATTTCTTTAAATAATATACGTCATTATAACAATCAAAAAGCACCGCATAAGTCCCGTTATTATCTAAATTTTGCTGCTGAATCCGGCGTATATCGCTGCAAATCAGGTTTGCCGCCAGGTTTAGTTTGTGCCTGTTGGCAAGGTTCGAGGAAGCAAGCGCGATACCGGAAAACATCACTGTAATAAAAAGAACCAAAATCAGTTCAAAAAGTGAAAATCCCCCGCAAGCAACGGCGCTTTTCTTTAAACCGGAGCCCATACTTTCACCTATTTTTTAATTTATTAACCAGATATGATATATTACGACAAATAATGGTAATATCCTGCCTGCATCGATAAATATTTTTGTTGCTCATGGAAAAGACTTGCTTTATTTCAAAACTGCTCTTAAAATAAACAAAAAATGTCTGGTGAACCCGATGAGAAGCCT
>DMZI01000076.1 GCA_003485325.1 Desulfotomaculum sp. | reverse complement strand
GAAGATTAGGAAGGAACCGCTACCGCAACCAATACCGCAATCCGGATCACATCCGAAACCCATTATTTAAATCCCCCTTTCGAGTATTTGTTACCATAGTATGTTATTACATGACATATGTTACCAGTGTATAGAAATAATGGTTATCTCTTTAACCATAAGGGGGATGGCTTTTTTTATGGAGGGGAGTCGTTGACCTTGGGGAACCGGGCGGGACAGTTACGGCTAAACGGGAATATACTGTTGGCAGGATTAATAATTATACAAACAAAGCTTTAATGTTGAATTAATTATCTTGAAGGAGATTTTTTTTTGAAAAAGCTTATCTGCGCAAGGCGCCATCAGAGGAACTTTTTATTTCCATCGAAGAAAAACTCGAATAAACAGGGTTCAAGCGCCATGGAATTATGTGTCCTAAAAGCACTGCCGGTCAGATATATACCGCTCCCGGGTGAACGGCCTGACGATAAGTTAGCAGTTAAATTTAATCAGGGGGACAATAAAAAGCCGGCCGCGGAACTTGAAACAGCCGCAGGTCTGACCGATGAAACGAAGTAATACTTTATGAGTTTGGACGAAATAATTGCCGGGTGATCGAACTTTAAACCGCAAAAGATCAGAAGGACAACTTTTTTATGATGCTTCCAAAGAAAGTTAGAGTTGTGTGTTGATAGATTAGAGCACGGAGTTTTAATCTTTGACTGCCTTTTTGGCTGGGGCAGTGGTTGGGGTATTTAGGCCGGCATATTGGGCAAAATATATTAAAATGGTACATCATAACCACGTTTAGCATATTATGGTTAAACGTTTCTTTTTATACGCATGAACTTATTGTCTTTGAGGGAAGAGGGATTTAAGGATGTTTCACGATAATACCAAACCGCAGGAAGATGTAACATTTGAATTTTTGGGGAAGGTTACAACCGAACCGACGTCGCCTTTTCTTCTCTGCTTCAGCTGTGGCTTGTCAATACCAAGCGGGAAAACAGCCTATTGCTACATGGGCGGAGACAGTCCTCTGTATGCTTATTTATGCGAGACCTGTATGGATATTTTCAGTTTCAAGCAGGATCCGGATGTTAAACCTTCAGATACCATATTGTAATTACCCCCAAAAAAAATAAAGAAAATCCGAAAACTAATCCTGGACCCGGTTAAAAGTATTATCCAGTTATCCAACGAAAGATTAAGAAAAAAATCCAGGCTCCCGGGCTTGTTTTAAGATGAGGATGGTCGGGTATAAGTTAAACGATAAAGGGAAAACCCGACTTTTGTTGAAATATAAAATAGTAAATTTTATCAAGGGGGTACCCAGATGTTTTTAAGAAAGGAAGAAGTTTTGCTTTTGGAACTCTACATGCACTACCTGACCAGGTTCCTCGAAGAAGCTGATCAAATAGACGAAGACGAGATTCCGGTCCCAAAATATGTATTTGAAGCCCTGGAAGAAATAAATAATCTTCTGCAGGAAGAAAGTGAGGATTAAAAAGAGCAGTACCATAGGGGCGCCAAAAACCTTGCTTATTGGCGGCATTACCTGTATTTTGGGGGCGCTCACCTTTGCCTGTAAAACATCGTCGCTGAGAGAAGCGCATAAGAATGTTTAGAATAAAACGGGCGGGTATAAGATTAACCCGCCTGTTGCTTTATATTTATTGTTCTCCAATGGCGGCTATTTTCCGTCGTTTTTGCCTTTCGAAGAAAGTTATATAGGAGAGGAGCAATGAAGAACTATTTGTATCCCTGCTTATCCAACTCTTCATCGTCACCCGGTTCCATTTCAACTGAAAGGATCATTACCTGATCAGGATACACGGATAATCCTTCAGCAAGCCTATCGCGGATAAGCGCCTGGGTTTCCTTTTCGTCCTGACAGGGCAGGTTTTCCATTGTAATAGCGAAGACAACCCTCATTATGTTTTCCTCCTTTCCGAGATCTGTTTTGATAACAGTTTAAAGCAGGGGAAAAACTTACCTGGTTACAGTATAGATTTTTCAACAAAAAATCGTTTCTTCCTGCTCTTGCTATGAAATAAATTTGGCAAATACGGCTAGCTTGCATTAATAGATCCTAAAAGGTTGCCGTTCATTGACTTTACCATTTTTTATCGGTATAGTATTTGTGTTAAAAATCGATCTTAAACTTTTTTGGGATTGGTCATTATTTGTTAAGTTGAACGGGTTAATCCTGTTAATTTTTCGGGAGTGAGTACCATGTACGCGGTAATTCTTGCAGGGGGAAGCGGTACCCGTCTGTGGCCGCTGAGCAGGGAAAATAACCCTAAACAAAACCTGAAACTGCTGGATGATGAAAAAAGCCTTTTTCAGGAAACAGTGCAGAGAGTGTTAAAGATAGTTCCTGAGGAACGCATTATAGTCGTCGTCCATAGGGATCAGAAAGCCGGCATTGAAAATCAGCTTGAGGGCCTGGGAGTTAAAAATGCTGTCCTGATGCATGAGCCTGCAGCCCGCAACACCGCGCCTGCAGTCGGCCTGGCAGCCTGGTATATTGAAAAGGTTGACGGTCAGGACGCTCTTATGGCGGTGCTGCCTGCAGATCATCTGGTCACTTCAAAAGAAGAATTCGCCGGACTTTTAAACCGGGCGAGGCTATCCGCCGAACGTTACGGAATGGTTACTTTTGGAATCAGGCCGACCTACCCGGAAACAGGCTACGGATATATCAACTGCGGGGAAAGTTTGGATCAATGGACATACAGGGTTCAGCAATTTGTGGAGAAGCCTGATTTTGATCAGGCGTGCCTTTATATAAAGGATCCGCGCTTTTTATGGAACAGCGGCATGTTTGTTTTTAAGGTTGGGGACCTTACCGCTCAGTACCGGAGATTTCTTCCTGATTTGTCGGATAGTTTAGATAGCCTGGATTACAGGGAATACTCCAACTTGGAAGAGATTTACATGTCAATCGAAAACGTCTCAATAGACTATGGAATCCTTGAAAGATCAGATCGTGTAACGGTCATTCCGACTGATCTGGGCTGGAGTGACGTTGGAAACTGGGAAAGCCTGTATAAAATTTTCCCCAAGGATATTCACGGGAATCATATCAGGGGAAAAGTAATCAGCCTGGACACGCACAGTTCACTTATTTATTCACAGACGCGGTTAATCAGTACTATCGGAGTCGAGAATCTCATTATTATTGATACGGAAGACGCTCTTTTAATATGTTCCAGAGAAAAGTCACAGGAGGTAAAAAAGATTGTGGAAAAAATAAAAAAGAACACTTTATTGGAAAACCAGGTTAATTCAGCAGGCGATCCAATTTCTGAAGCTTATAAAGAGTGGCTGAATTCCAGGGCAATCGATCCGGATACCCGCCAGGAACTTTTAGATATCAAGGACGACCGGGACGCTATAATTGACCGGTTCGGGGCCGAATTAAGCTTTGGCACCGGAGGAATGCGCGGAATAATCGGAGCGGGATCAAACAGGATCAACCGGTATGTGGTAAGGAGAGCAACGCAAGGCCTTGCCGACTACCTGCGTGATCGGTTTGGGGGAACGACGAAAATCAAGGTTGCCATAGCCTATGATACAAGGCGCTGTTCTTGCGAATTTGCCGAAGAGACTGCTCTGGTTCTGTCCGCCAACGGCATTGAGGCGCTGGTTTTCGAAGGAATCCATCCAACTCCTTTACTTTCTTTCGCAATCAGGGAACTTGGATGTTCGGCCGGTGTGGTAGTCACGGCCAGCCATAACCCGCCCAATTATAACGGTTACAAGGTTTACGGGCCGGACGGGGCGCAGCTGGTTTCTCCTATGTCCGACGAACTTACAAAGGCCATTTCGCAAGTGGATATGTTTGACGGGGTCCGTACAATTCCCAGGGAGGAAGCTGTTGATAAAGGGCTGCTTAAATATATCAGCTCTGATTTGGATGTTCTTTATAAAGAAAAAGTCCGCTCTCTTTCCCTGACTAAACCAGAAAGTATTTTAAAAGTAGTTTTTACCCCTCTTCACGGCACAGGTTCCTGTTTTATTCCCAACCTGCTGGGAGAAACGGGTTATATAGATCTATATACAGTAGAAGAGCAGATGTCGCCGGACCCGGCTTTCCCCACTGTGCGGGTTCCCAATCCCGAGGATCCGGAGACATTTACAATAGGCCTGGAAATGGCAGGACGCTTGAATGCTGATCTGGTTCTGGCTACAGATCCGGATTGCGACAGGGTTGGCTGCGCCGCCCGGGATAAAAACGGCGGCTACCGTTTCCTCAATGGAAACCAGATAGGCGCCCTGTTGCTGGAATATATCCTGGGACGGCTTTCTGAAAAAGGAGCTCTGCCTGTTGACGGTGTTGTAATCAAGACAATAGTTACCGGGGAAATGGGAAAAGCGGTCGCTGCTTCTTACGGAATACGGACGATGGAAACACTGACGGGATTTAAGTATATAGGGGAAAAAATTAAGGAATTTGAAGAAACCGGATCCAGCCATTTCCTTTTTGGATACGAGGAAAGCTATGGTTTTCTGGACGGAACATTCGTACGCGACAAGGATGCCAATATCGCGGCTTTTCTGATTGCTGAAATGGCGGCATATTACAAGGAAAGAGGGCAGAACCTGCACGAAGTCCTGGAAGATTTATATAAGCGGCACGGTTACTACAAAGAGGATCTGCTTTCGATTAACCTGGCGAATAAGGCGTTAGAAGCAAAACTGATGGATGCTTTTGATAAAGAGCTTCCGGATGTTGACTATATGACTGCTGTGGAAAAAAGGGATTATTCACGTAAAATATGCTATGACCTGAACAATGGCTCGGAAGTATGTTTAGACCTGCCTAGCTCCAGGGTCCTTTATTATAAATTTAGCGATAACAGCTGGTTTTGCGTCAGACCTTCCGGTACGGAACCCAAAATAAAAATTTATCTGTCGGTAGTAGGGAAAAGCGACGAGGAAGCTGATAAAAAATTGGGGAGCCTTAAAAAAGCGATCCTGTCCAAAGCCGGCGCCTAAGCTTTAATTTTAAAAGAATATTTTATTGGCCATATCCAGGGAATTGACGTAAAAATCCATAACTTCTTTTTCGTTAAGGTTTAATTTGCCGGCCAAATTATGAAAACATTCCCAGTCTCCTTTTTCATAGGCTATCATCAGATTATAGGGATCTTTAAAGGGACTGTCGTTGCCTAACAGTGCTTCCTTGATTTCTTCACAGATGGGCAGATCCAGTAAAATGTTTTCCAAGGGCTGATCCAAAAAGGCGTCTATCAAAGAAAACATGCCCATCAGGAAAAAATCTGAACTTCTGTTTTTAAATCCGACCTTTTCAGAAAGCAATTCGCAAAATGTAGCCCGGCCAAGGGTTGTAATAATCAGTTCGTTGGGCTTGTCCTCTCCGATCATCTTTAAGGCAATTAAGGAAACCCATTTAACAGTTCCTTTTTTGCCCAATAGAGTAAGGGCGTGCTTTATAGACCGGATTTCTGATTTTAAATAAAAAACACCCGAATTTATAAACCTTAAGAGCTTGTATGACAGGGCGACATCATTTCGAACCAATCTTTCAGTGCTTTCAAGATCAAAGACCGGTTGGTTGATCGTTTTCAGGAGTTGGAAATAATTCATTTTATAGGTAGGGATATCTTTGCCCCTTATTATCACAGGCTTGCTGAAAAAATAACCCTGAAAATACGTATAGCCCATTTCCTGAGCCTGGGTGTATTCATCGTAGGTCTCAACTTTTTCGGCTAAGAATTTTTTGTGTTTGCCAATTGTTTTGATGATATTTTTTCTTGATGAGAAATCGGTATTTAAAAAGTCCACTTTGATAAAGTCAACCAGTTCGATTAAGGGCTCGTACTTCTCGCTGCATAAAAAATCATCCAGGGTAAGTACAAATCCCATACTTTTTAACCTTCTGCAGGCCTGAATAGTTTTGGCGTCCGGGTCGATGTTTTCGATTTCTATAACAGCCGTATCTTTGGGAAGGTATGTGGCAACCTCGCCTTCCAGCAAATTCTTTGTAAAATTGATAAAAGCCCTTTTACCCCTGGTGAGTTTTTCAAAACCTATTAAAAGCAAACTGGAGGTGATTACTTCCAGGGTTGCCCTGTCCCCGTCATCACAGTCGTAATAGTTCCCAGCGCCCGATCTGTAAAGCAACTCATAGGCAAAAACGTTTTGATTATTGTCAAAAATCGGCTGCCTGGCCAAAAGGACTTCCATATAAATACCTCTTTTCAAGCACAAAGATCTACTTCTTAAGTTATCGTCCCGGTTAAAGGGAATCTTAAGGCCGAACAAACTTCCCATTCCCTGTCTTAATAGAAAAAGAAAGCCCTTTTGAAAAGAGCTTTTTCGAAGGATTAAATTGGTTAAGTTGAAAGAAAATAAAAGTTGTGTTAAAATTATTTTATAGAATAGGTGAGCAGTATCTTAATCGCAGATAATATTTGTAAAATATACCTGGAAATATAAAAACCGGCCCCCGGGTGGTTCCCGGAGGCCTCGCAAACTCTGGCTGCGGGACTAGGATTCGAACCTAGGCAGCATGATCCAGAGTCATGCGTGCTACCACTACACCATCCCGCAAGTAAAATAAAGATAGCATGGATTGCTTTCTTTGTCAAGACTGGCTGTGCACGAAAGGTTGAGTCGGTTCCCGCGATAAAAATGTCGTTTTATTATGTCCAGGAATATTTTGCCTATCATTCTGGGAAACATGGTATTGGAGGATTAGATGATTCCTGGAGTAAATTTTATTTTGAACAGGGTTCAAAAACCTGCCAGGTACGTTGGCGGAGAATGGAATATCGTAAGGAAAAACTGGGAGTCGGTTTCTGTTAAAGTTGCCTTTGCTTTTCCAGATACATATGAAGTGGGGATGTCTTACCTCGGCCTGCAAATACTTTATTATGTGGTGAACTGCAGGCGTGACGCGCTAATGGAGCGTGTCTTTGCTCCCTGGACAGATATGGAGAAGGAAATGCGTGAGCGGCGGATTCCTTTATTCAGCCTGGAATCACAGAAGCCGGTCAGTGATTTTGATATTATTGCTTTTACCCTGCAGTACGAAATGACTTTCACAAATGTTATAAATATGCTGGATCTTGCCGGCCTTCCCCTGCGTACAGGCGGGCGTACTGACAAACACCCGTTGGTTATTGCGGGTGGGCCCTGTGCTTTCAATCCGGAACCGCTTTCGGACTTTGTTGATCTCTTTGTAATTGGAGAAGGGGAAGAAGTTTTATCAGAGTTATTGGATCTCTGGATTGACCTGAAAGGGAAAGCAAGCCGGGAGCGCTTCCTGGTTGAGGCATCCAAGATCCCGGGTGTCTACGTTCCTTCCCTTTATGAAGTAGGCTATAAAGATGGAAAATTCCAGTCGATCAAACCGCTTCTTGAGGAAGTCCCTGAAGCAGTTACAAAAAGAGTCGCCAGTAACTTTGACAAGGTTTCTTTTCCTGACAGCCCAATCGTACCTACGACGGAAATAATACACGACAGGATAATGCTTGAAATAGCAAGGGGCTGCACAAGGGGCTGCCGTTTTTGCCAGGCCGGAATGATTTACCGGCCGGTGCGGGAAAAATCCCCTGTGACACTTGTTTCACAGGCCAGAAAATTAGCCGCAAATACAGGTTACGGGGAAATTTCCCTGACTTCTTTAAGCGCATCCGATTATTCGTGTATTACTGAAGTTGTGCGTCAGCTTCTTGACGAACTGCAGGCTAAAAAAACAAGCATTTCTTTACCTTCCCTGCGCGTTGACGCTTTTTCCATTGAGCTTGCCAAGGAAATTCAGCGAACGCGCCGGGCCGGGTTGACATTTGCCCCGGAGGCCGGGACACAACGTTTAAGAGATACAATCAATAAAGGTGTCACCGAAGAAGATTTATTAACTGCGGTTTCCGCCGCTTTTGCAGCCGGCTGGTCTGCTTTAAAACTTTATTTTATGATCGGCCTGCCAACTGAAAAGATGGATGATATTGAAGGGATAGTTTTATTGTCCCGCCGGGTATTGGAAAAGGGTCTCAGTATGGGAGTCTCTCCTGGCAGGGCAAAGGTTACGGTTAGCGTTTCCTCATTTGTTCCGAAATCTCATACCCCTTTTCAGTGGGAACCGCAGGCGGCGCAGGATTATTTGTTTAGTGTGCAAAAAACGCTCAAAAAATCGCTCAAAGAAAAATCGCTGGTTTTTCATTGGCATGATCCCAGGGTAAGTTTTATTGAGGCGGTATTTGCCCGTGGAGACAGACAGTTGGGCGTAACGCTTGAAAAAGCCTGGTCGCTGGGCTGCCGTTTTGATGGATGGTCCGAGTGTTTTAATGATCATCTCTGGCAAAAGGCGTTTGAATTAACCGGGATAAACCCCGAATCTTACGCCTATAGAAGATATAGTTATGAAGATTTGTTGCCTTGGGACCACATTCATACAGGAGTATGCAAGAATTATTTGATCAGGGAACATAAAAGAGCTATTTCGGGAGAAGTTACACCTGACTGCCGGGCGGGAAATTGTTCCGGCTGTGGTTTATGCGCTGAATTGGTTACGGAACCGGAATTGTATGGGGGTAAAAGGATTGCCAAGATACAGGATGTTGTATAGCAAGGATGGCCCTGCTCGTTTTATATCACATCTTGATCTCGTGCGGACATTTGAGCGGGTGATCAGGAGAGCCGATATTCCGGCAGCTTTTTCAATGGGTTTTAATCCCCATTCAATTTTTAGTTTTGCAGCGCCTTTACAGGTTGGTATAGGGGGTGAAAGTGAGTACCTGGATATACTGCTTAAAAATGAAGTTCCCCCTGAAGAACTGTATACTTCCATAGGAAGTGTCCTTCCGGAAGGACTTTGTTTAAAAGAGGTCTGGCGGGCGCCTGATGATTCCCCGGCTCTGATGTCTCTCGTAGAGTGGGCGGAATACAAAGTAAAGGTAGAACTTGAAAAACAATTAAGCGCCGGCGGCCTGGAAGGATATATTGATTCTTTTCTCAAGCAGCCCGGGATTGTTGTTAGGAGGAAGGTTAAAAAGGGGCGTGTAAAAAATGTTGATATCCGCCCGGGTATATATGATTTAGGGGGTTTTATCAAAGATAATATTTTAATATTGCGTATGAAATTAAAGACAGGCAGCAGTGGAAGTGTGCGTCCGGGGGAAGTGCTGGATGCTTTTCTGGAGCATAATTCTCTGGCTGTAAAACCTGTGGAAACTGATATAGTGCGTACCGGGGTATTCCCTGTTTAACATGAGGGAATATATTTAAAGAGGTGAAAAAATGTTTAAAGAAATAGTAATCAATGTCGGGGAAGAAGAAACAAGAGTGGCAGTTTTGGAAGACCGCGTGTTGGTTGAGATATATATAGAGAGATCATTTAACCAGAGATTGGTCGGCAATATTTTTAAAGGGCGGGTAGAAAATGTCCTGCCGGGAATGCAGGCCGCCTTTGTTGATATTGGCCTGGAAAAGAATGCCTTTTTATATATAGAGGACGCCCTGCCTCCCCGTTCCAACGGACACTCGGCCGATGCCATATCTAATAATATTTCCTCAGTCTTGAAAAGAGGCCAGGAAGTAGTTGTCCAAATTATTAAGGCTCCTCTGGGAAGCAAGGGAGCCAGGGTTACCACACATATTACACTGCCAGGCAGGTACCTGGTGCTGATGCCGACAACCGATTATATAGGAATTTCCCGGAGGATTGACTCCGATAAGGAAAGAGACAGGTTAAAAGAATTGGCTTCCCGCATCAAACCCGAAAATATGGGATTGATCGTGCGCACTGTGGCTGAGGGGGTTGATGAAGCTGAGCTGCGCGGCGATGTGAACATGCTGCTTCAACTCTCGCAGAAAATAAATTCCCGGATAGCGCGCAGCACTGCCCCTGTTCTGGTTCACCGCGACCTGGAGTTAAGCCACAGGATCTTAAGGGATTTGTTCAGCGAGGATGTTGACCGGCTGCTGGTAGATTCACGGTTGGAATATGAAAAAATTATGGATCTTCTGGATATCACCGGACCGCACTTGAAACACAAGGTGCTGCTCGAACTTCGCGACAACATCTTTCGTGATTATGATCTCGAACAGGAACTTGAAAAAGCACTTAAAAGAAAGGTCTGGCTTAAGTGCGGGGGTTACATAGTCATCGACCAGGCGGAAGCTTTAACTGTGATCGATGTCAATACAGGCAAGTTTGTAGGTTCGGTTGATCTGGAAGACACCGTTTTAAAAACCAACCTGGACGCGGCTGCCGAAATTGCCCGGCACCTGCGCCTGCGCAACATAGGCGGGATCATCATCGTTGATTTCATAGACATGCAAAAGGATGAACACCGGCGAAAAGTACTGCAGGTTCTTGAAGAGGAAATTAAAAAAGATAAAACCAAGACAAATATCCTTGGCATTACCCAGTTGGGCCTCGTGGAGATGACGAGAAAAAAGACCCGGCCAAGTCTTTCCGAGATACTGCAAAAATCCTGCCCGTACTGTGACGGACGCGGCAAGGTGCTCTCCGAAGAAACGGTGGGAATACATTTTAAAAATCATATTTTTGAATTAGCCCGGCAGACCGGTGTGGATACAATCCTTGTGGAAGCACATCCCCTGGTCGCAGCCCGCCTGATCGGCGCCGGGGGCGCCAACCTGCGTGAGCTTGAGCAAAAGACGGGTAAGAATATGTATATACGCGGTTCGCAGGCCCAGCATATAGAATCGGTAATCATGCGGCCGCTGCACGATCAGGCGGAAGCCAAAGCCCAGATACTGCCGGTCAGATCAGGCCAGATGCTTGAGGTAAAAGTCGAGGAGGCGCATGTTTCCAACGCGAATGACGGAATTGCCCGGGTAAACGGCTTTGTGCTTGATATCGAGGGGGCCGGTTCAATGATTGGCAAAACAGTGCCTGTAGAAGTCAGTAAGGTATACAGGACTTACGCGCGGGCTAAAGTGATCGGCAGACAGGTGGGCTCTTAATGCGTATTCTTATTGCCGGAGCGGGCGCATTAGGGTCTGTTTTCGGCGGTTTTTTAAGAAAGGCAGGTCATCAGGTAACCCTTTTTGGCCGTGTCTGGCATCTTGATGAAATTAGGGAAAAAGGTCTGCGTATAGAAGGAATCTGGGGTTCTCATAATGTAGGAAACTTTATTCTGGCAACCTCGCCTGATAAACTGACGGAACCATACGACCTTATTCTTGTTACTGTAAAATCTTATGATACCGAAACGATGGCCTGGAAACTGGCTCCCTTTGTCAAAAACGGTTCTTTAACGGTCTCACTCCAAAACGGGCTAGGGAATACCGAAATTCTGTCATCAGTTCTTGGCGCGGATAATGTTGTCTCGGGCCGGGTAATTTTCGGCGCGGAAATCACTGAACCCGGGCTTGTCAACGTTACCGTTATTGCCGATGACGTTGTCCTTGGCCCTCCTGTAAAAGGAGCAAAAATTCCGGAGCCGGACAAAATAACCGCCATTGTCGGTTTGCTTTTAGGAGCGGGAATACCCTGCCGTTATGACGAGAATATACAGGGTTTGATCTGGGCAAAGGCTTTTTATAACTGCGCCCTTAATCCTTTAGGCGCACTGTTTGGAATGAATTACGGCCAGCTTGCCGATAATCAAAACGCACGTTTGGTTATGGAGCAGGTTGTTTCGGAAGCTTTTCAAGTAGCGCTGTCGCGTAAAATTGCTTTGCCCTGGAATTCACCCGAAAAGTTTTTTAAGGCTTTTTATGAGGAAATGGTTCCGCCTACACGAAACCACCGCCCATCAATGCTTCAGGATTTGGAAAGGGGACGTTTGACTGAAATTGACGCCTTAAACGGACGCATTTTATCCTGGGCGCAAGAAGCAGGTTTAAGTGTACCAGTTAATGAAACAATTACCCGTTTAATAAAGATCAAGGAAAAATTTACCGTCTGATAGAAATTAAATTAGTTATCGTCAAAGCCGCCTTCACAGGCGGTTTTTTTAACGCTCAAAAACCATTCAAAACAACCTTGCGGGAGATCAATAAAAATATTTTAAAAAAATTAAAAAAAAGAAGGAGTTTTTTTGATTAATCTAGAAATTGAAGTGGTGTAAAGTGGTGGAAAGTGGGTCAGCGGAATATGTTTATGGGTGAATATCAGCATACCATAGACGATAAGGGGAGGCTTTTTATTCCTGCCCGTTTTCGCGACAGCCTGGGTATTAAGTTTGTTTTAACCAAAGGCCTGGACAGTTGTTTATTTGCCTACCCCCCCCAGGAGTGGACAATACTTGAAGAGAAAATGCGTCTCATGCCCTTTACCAGTGCGGATGTCCGGGCCTTTGTTCGTTTTTTCTTTGGCGGCGCCTGTGAATGTTTGGTCGACAGACAGGGAAGAATATTAGTCCCGAATAACCTCAGGAAGCATGCGGCTTTAGAGAAAGAAGCCGTTATTATAGGAGTATCCTCACGGGTAGAAATCTGGTCAAGGGAAAATTGGGAGAAATACAACAGCGGATCCGCTGATTTAGTTGAACAAATAGCCGAGAAAATCGGAGGTTTTGGTATTGTTGTCTGACAGATGTGGTGAGCGGTGAATTAAATGAGAGATCCTGATAAAGAAGGTGATCAAAAAAAGGTATTTCACCCGCCGGTAATGATGGAAGAAGTTCTCTCTTCATTGATGTTAAAGCCCGGCGGTTCTTATGTGGATTGTACAGTCGGCGGCGGGGGGCTCAGCCGCAAAATCCTGGAACTCACCTCCCCCGACGGCCATCTGACAGGTCTGGACAGGGACCCTTTTGCGCTTGATTATGCAAGACAATACCTTGAAGAATATCAAAGCAGGATAACCTTAATAAAGAGCGATTTTGTTTTTTTGCCTCAAGTGCTCAATCAGCTTGGAATTGCTTCTGTAGACGGTATTTTGTACGATCTGGGAGTCAGTTTAGCACAACTTAATAATCCGGAACGCGGTTTCAGTTACCAGTTTGACGGCCCTTTAGATATGCGTATGGATCCCGCGGAGTCCGTCAGCGCCAAGGACCTGGTGAATGAACTTCCGGAAAACGAGATAGCAGATCTAATCCGGCGATATGGCGAGGAATTCTGGGCCAAAAGAATTGCGGCGTTTATAGTTCAGGAACGAAAACATAAGACAATACAGACAACCGGCGAACTGGTCAATATTATCAAGAAAGCAATCCCGGCACGCAGCCGCCGCCGCGGACCACACCCGGCAAAACGCACTTTCCAAGCCCTGCGTATCGCTGTCAACCAGGAACTGGATAAGTTGGGCAAGTCCTTACGGGAGGCAGTTCCTTTTTTGAAAGCCGGGGGACGTATTTGCGTAATCTCTTTTCACTCCCTGGAAGATCGAATTGTCAAGGAAACATTCAAGGAAATATCATCAGCCTGCGCCTGCCCACCTGATTTTCCCTACTGCATTTGCGAAAGAAAGGCCTGTCTGCGGATTATAAAGCCTTCACCCATCACGCCAAAAGATATTGAAATTGAGCAAAACCCGCGTTCACGAAGCGCGAAGCTTCGGGTTGCGGAAAAAATTGAGTAAGTTCTAAAGTAAAAGGAAGATGAATAGATTGGTAGCGGTACAAGAACAATCCAAATATACCAGTTTGCCCGAAAGACTAAACAAGCCCGCCCGGCAAAGCCGGAATGCGCCTCTGTCAAGGAGACAGAAGCTGATTATCGCCGGTTTGGTATTATCAGTCTTTATTTCGGGAATATTTGTTGTTTTTCTATATGCTCAGATGGTGAGCACAGGCTACCAGATATACAAGCTCCGGATGCAGACAGCCAGCCTGGATATGCAGGTAAAAGATTTATCCGAAGAACTGGAGCGGCTTTCATCTTTAGACAGGATCGAAATGGTAGCTACCACAAAGCTGGGCATGGTCAGGCCGGATATGAAAACAATGGTAGTTGTCCAGACAGAACCGGCTGAGGAAACAAAGCTTGAAAACGAAACGTCCTCACCGGCAGAAGATATATACCTGGCTGGCGGAGCGGATAAGAAGAATAATTGGGTAATTCAGGCACTGGTAAATTTGGTGGCTAATAATCGAGATACTAATCTTAGACGTCAGGCGTCGTAGCCGGGTTTAAGAAACCTGATTAAAGCTGACGGTTTCGCATAAAAACGGCGCCTGACCACTAATGCCGGAGGTCCTGATGGCGCCAAATACTGTGCTCATCCGTAAAAGGCTGGCCATTGTCCTGCTCTTATCGTGTTTAGCCCTGTTCTGTTTGATCGGCCGTTTGGCCTGGATCCAATTTATCTGGGGCAAAGACCTTGAGAACAAGGCTCTCGAGGTTCGCATGCGGGATATCCCCGTTGAGGCCAAGCGGGGGAATATATATGACCGCAACGGCAGGGAATTGGTCAGCAGTGTTAGTGTCGATTCGGTCTATGCCATACCCGGTTTAATCAAGGAACCTCAAAAAACTGCTGAAAAGCTTTCTCCTATTCTTAAAGAAGACGTTTCGTTTCTTTACGGCGTGCTTACCCGGCCTTCCTGCTTTGAATGGCTTGGGCGCAAACTTGACCTGAAGACAGCGCAAAAAATAAAGAGTTTGAATCTGAGTGGGGTTTTTTTGCTGGAAGAAAATAAACGTTTCTATCCATTGCAAACCATTGCGCCGCATCTTTTAGGTTTTACCGGTATCGACAACCAGGGCCTGACCGGAATTGAAAAAAGCTATGACGATCAGCTAAAAGGCGTCCCCGGACGCATTATTGTCGAGCAGGATGCCATCGGCCAGGATGTTCCGGACCCTTTGCACAAATACCTGCCGCCTAAACAGGGTTCCAGCATTGTCCTGACCATCGATGAAACAATCCAGCAGTTCGTAGAGCGTGAACTGGATAAAATTGTTCTGAAGTACCAGCCTAAACTGGCGGTAATTGTTATAATGGATCCCGGGACGGGTGAAATTCTGGCCATCGGAAACCGGCCTACGTTCAATTCTAACAAATGGGAGAAAATACCCTCCTATATTTGGGACAGAAACCCCGCTATCTGGTACAATTATGAACCCGGTTCCACTTTTAAGATCGTTACAATGGCGGCTGGATTTGGCGCCGAAGTTGTTAAGCGTGCCGATCCTTTCTTTTGCCCCGGCTATGTAAGGGTTGCCGACCGGATAATCAATTGCTGGCTCGACGGCGGGCACGGCAGCCAGACCTTTGAGGAAGTGGCGGCCAATTCATGCAATGTGGGGTTTGTTGAACTCGGACTGCGACTTGGAGTCAAAAATTTTTACAAATATATTAATGAGTTTGGTTTTGGGGAACGTACCGGCATCAATCTGCCGGGAGAAGAAACGGGCCTGTTAATTCCTGAAAAGGACGCCACCAATTTAAATGTCGCGACTATGGCAATAGGACAGTCAATTGCGGTCACACCCATTCAGCTTCTATCCGCCGTGTCGGCCATAGCAAATGGAGGGACCCTGCTGCGACCCCAGGTAGTCAGGGAAATCCGGGATAGTTCCGGAAATCTCGTCAAAGGGTTCAAGCCGGAAGTGATCAGGCGTGTTGTTACAGAGGAGGAGGCCTGCCAGGTTCGTGAGCTTTTAGAGAACGTTGTCGCAAAAGGCACCGGAAAAAATGCCTTTATTGAAGATTACCGGGTTGCCGGCAAAACAGGCACAGCGCAGGTGGTAGGTGAAAACGGCGGTTATGTTTCGGGCAGGTACGTTTCTTCTTTTGTGGGATTTGCGCCTTCTGATCAGCCCCGTCTGGCGGCTCTGGTAATGGTTGCCGAACCGCAGGGAGGTATTTATTATGGTTCCCAGGTAGCCGCTCCTGTTTTTCAGGCCGTGGTACGTGATTCTTTGCACTATTTACATGTGCCCGAAACGCCTAATCTCAAGAAGCCGCCCAATCCTTTTATTTATGAAGAACCGCGGATTAAGGTCAAAGTGCCTAATGTAATCAACTATCCCGTCAACGAAGGTATTAAGATGCTTTCCGGCAGCGGCCTTGCCTACCAGCTGAATGGCCGGGGAAAGATTATATACGGGCAGCTGCCCGCTCCGGGAACGGAGGTTTATAACGGCGTCAAGGTTGTCTTAAACTTAAAACCCCTAACGGAAAGCAGCGGTTATGTAACCATGCCGAACCTAAAAGGACTGACTATGGGTGAGGTTGCGGAGCTGCTTAGGAACCTTGACTTAAACCTGGAGTTTAACGGGACGGGAATTGTAGAATCGCAGGAACAGCCGCCGGGGAAAAAAGTAAAACGGGGTTCTACGGTGAGGGTCAATTTCTCCCCTCCAGGATTGATAACCTTTGAGGAACAGCCTAAAAAAGCGCCTGCAGTATCTGGTTGCATAAGCGGTAACATATTTGTTGAAAGGCCATAGGAGCATGTGATATTAATATCCTTGTTCTGGCAATAATACAAGTGGCAAATAAAGGTTATTGAATTATACTTAAGCTGATGATAGGATAAATCAAGAAGACACAGGAGATTTTGCCTTTGTTATTCAGTGAATTAATAGAAGAACAGAAGATCCTGGCCAAGTCAAAAGATTTACAGGTTCCGGTCCGGGGTTTGGCTTACGATTCCCGGTCGGTTGGTCAGGATTTTTTATTTTTTGCTGTAGAAGGTTTCAAAACAGACGGGCATTTGTTTATCGAGAAAGCCATCGAAAACGGGGCCAGTGCGGTGGTAATCCAGAAGCCTGTAAATATTCCTGAAAATATTGCCTGGATTCAGGTTCCTGATACGCGCAGCGCCTTAGCCCTGTTTTCAGCAAGATATTACGGGAATCCGACGCACAAACTGAAATTAATTGGAGTTACCGGGACTAACGGCAAAACCACTACCACCCACCTGCTGGCGGCCATCTACAGGTCTGCAGGCGATAAAACAGGAATCATCGGCACTATTTCCAACTGGATTGGTGATTTGGAACTGCCGGTGGATAAAACTACTCCTGAGTCGCTTGAACTGCAGCAGCTCTTTTCCGGGATGGCTCAGGAGGGAGTTAAAACTGTGGTTATGGAAGTCAGTTCCCATGCCCTTGCCTTAAGAAGGGTTGTGGGGTGCCGGTTTAAAACAGCCCTGTTTACAAATATAAGCCAGGACCACCTGGACTTTCACCAGGATATGGACGATTACCTGCGGACAAAGGCCATGCTTTTTAAAATGCTCAGCCTGGAAGATAAAAGCGAACCAAGGTTTGCCATAGTTAATTATGATGATCCGGGCGCCCGGGAAATCTTGGCTGCCAGCCAGGTCGATGTGGTAACCTATGGCCTTGGGGAAAAAGCGATGGTCAGGGCCACCGAGGTAGAGGTGACGTCAAAGGGAGTATCATTTTTAATTATTACACCCTGGGGCGAATCAAGGGTGGCCTTAAAATTAACGGGCCTGTTTAATGTCTACAATGCCCTTGCCGCGCTTGCGGCGGGAGGAGCGGACGGATTGACGCTTGAAGCAATGATTGAATCCCTGCAGTCTGTTTCCGGAGTCCGGGGGAGATTTGAAAAGGTTGACAGGGGCCAGGACTATACAGTTGTAGTAGATTATGCGCACACGCCTGACGGACTGGAGAAAGTTCTCAAAACAGCCAGGGAAATTACTTCGGGGAAACTTATTTCAGTATTTGGCTGCGGCGGTGATCGCGACCGGGGCAAAAGGCCGTTGATGGGCGAAATAGCCGCCCGGCTTTGTGATCTCGCGGTTGTTACTTCTGACAACCCGCGTACTGAAGATCCCTTGAAAATAATTACTGATGTCCAGGCGGGCATGAACGGGATCAGCGGGATAGATTATGTAACTATTCCGGACCGGAGGCAGGCGATTGCCTATGCGCTGGGCCGGGCGTCCGCCGGTGATGTGGTTGTTATTGCGGGGAAAGGCCATGAAGATTATCAGATCATCGGCAACCGGAAATTTCCCTTTGATGACCGTGAGGAGGTAATCAAGGTTCTTGAGAAAAATAAAGGCTGCTAAAATCGGCCAGGTCATTGGGGCAGACTTTTTACAGGGCAACCCCGAAAACTGGTATAAAGGGGTTTCCATAGATTCCAGGCAGATCGAAAGCGGACAATTGTTTTTTGCCATTCGCGGCAAGAACTATGATGCGCATGACTTTGCCGTTCAGGCTGTGTTTGCGGGAGCATCCGGGCTGGTTTTGGAAAGAATGGTTCCCGATCTTCCTCCCGGGGTTGATGTTTTTCTGGTCCCGGATACCCTCGCCGCCCTCCAAAGCCTTGCCCGTTATAACAGGAGCGCTTTTAACATACCCGTAATAGCTGTTACAGGAAGCGCCGGCAAAACGACTACCAAGGATCTGATGGCTGGAGTCCTTTCTGTAAAATTCAATACATTAAAAACGACCGGCAACCAGAATAATGAAATAGGGTTGCCATTGACATTACTAAGTCTTGATGAATCTCACGAGGCCCTTGTGGCTGAAATGGCCATGCGGGGGCCTGGTGAGATTGATTTTTTATGCCGCCTTGCGGTGCCGAATGCGGCAATAATTACCAATATAGGCGAAGCTCATCTTGAACTTCTGGGTTCCGTAGAAAAGATTGCCCAGGCAAAAGGGGAACTGCTTGAACATATACCTGCCGGCGGATTTGCGGTCCTGAATGCGCAGAGCCCTTACATTTACATGCAGGCCGCACGCTGCCGCGGCAGAGTGATCTTTTTCGGCGCTTCTTCCAATTTAGACATATATGCCCGTGATATCAGGATATCCGGCGAAGGGAGCACTTTTACCGTTGAAGCGGAAGGCTACAGTTTTAATATATTTCTGCCTTTGCCGGGTCTGCACAACGTTTTAAACGCCCTTTCAGTTATCGGGGCCGCTTTGGAGCTGGGTTTTACAACAGGAGAGATCACCGAAGGCTTGGCCCGTATCGCTTTAAGCGGATCGCGTTTGGAAATGCTTAATCTAAAAGGTATCATAGTTATTAACGATACATATAACGCCAACCCTTCATCAGTAAAAGCGGCGCTGGAAGTGCTTGCAGAAGTTGCGGATGATAAACGCAAAATTGCTGTTCTCGGCGACATGCTCGAACTGGGAGAAAAGGCTGATCTTTTTCATAACCAGTTAGGAGAAAGTATAGCTTCAACAGGCGTAGATTATCTGATTACTGTTGGGCGGCTGGCCCGTCAAATAGCTCTCGGGGCAATAAAAAGCGGGATGTCCGGGAGCCATATTTTTATTTGCGATTCAAACGCTGAAGGCTTTGAAAAGCTTGAAAAACTCCTTGCTACGGACGATGTGGTTCTTATAAAAGGTTCCCGGGGGATGCCTATGGGGGGGATTTTCC
>DMZI01000038.1 GCA_003485325.1 Desulfotomaculum sp. | reverse complement strand
CACGGGCAAAACTTCCGATTGAACCCTTCAAGAACCGTCCCCTTGTATTGCCTTGTATTGCTTTACTGCTTATCCCTGGTCAGCATCCACAGGATGAAGTCCGGGTGGAAGTTGCTTGCCAGCCTCGGAGAAACCACGGCTCAAGTTCCTAAGTAAAAACGGTTCAGTCCTTATTATTGACCTGCGAAAGTTGAGTTAATAAATTATACTTGATCTATCAAAAATATTATGTATAATTAGATGCAAACGGGTTGCAATTGCATCTAATTTTTTTAGAAGGGAAAAACTGTGAGATTTAAGTTTTTATGTTTAGCGGCGTTTTTATTACTTATTGGGTCGCTGTTATTCAGCGGATGCGGAAAGAAAAGTTCTCAAACGAACGATGTTGCTCCAAAACAAAATGCAGTTAAAAGCGCTACAATTGCCGCTTCTTTTTATCCAATGTATATTTTCACTTTAAATATTGTAAAAGATATTCCGAATGTCAATGTTATCAATATGACCAAGCCTACAACAGGGTGCCTTCATGATTATACCGTTACTCCTGATGACATGAAAAATCTCGAGGGGGCTAAGTTTCTCGTTATCAATGGCGCAGGTATGGAATCCTTCATGGACAAAGTAATACAACAATTTCCACACCTGAAAATAATAGACGCCAGTAAAGGGATACCCTTAATCAAAGGAGAAGGAGATGAGTGCGATAATCCTCATTTATGGGTCAGCATTTCAAATGCCATAGTGCAGGTAAAAAACATCGGAAATCAATTGGCTGCTTTGGATCCGGGCAATGCTGCCAGGTATAAAGAAAATACGGATGCCTATATAAAGAAATTAGAAGCCGAAAGAGAAAAAATGCATCAAGCGTTGGATGGTATTCAAAACCGCAATATTATTACCTTCCACGAGGCATTCCCCTACTTTGCAAAAGAATTCAACCTCAATATCGCAGGTGTAATAGAACGTGAACCGGGTTCGGAACCCAGACCCAAAGAGCTTGATGATACAATTAAAAAAGTTAATCAATTAAAAGTAAAAGCCCTTTTCGCAGAGCCACAGTATCCTGCAAAAGCTGCCGATATAATTGCAAAAGAAACGGGCGCAAAAATTTATACGCTTGATCCGGCAGTTACAGGACCTATGGATGCAGACGCATATATCAATATTATGGATAGTAATCTAAAAACATTGGAAGAAGCGTTAAAATAATGCTGCATGAAAATATTAAAAAGAAAGAATGTGTAACATGCGGTTGCGGTTTGTGCTGCACTAAAATACAAGATTTGAGTGTAACCCGGAATCATATAGAAATATTGAAAGATGTCGATCTCCACATTCATTGTGGAGATTTGACCGCCATTATAGGCCTTAACGGCGCCGGGAAAAGCACACTTTTAAAAGCAATCCTTGGAGAGATCCCTCATACCGGGGAACTGACCTTTCTTGACGCCGACAACAGACATACAAGGCGGCCTGTAATAGGTTATGTTCCACAAAAACTTGATTTTGATTATGGTTCCCCGGTAAGTGTCCAAGATGTATTTGCGGCCGTGCACACAAACAAACCTGTCTGGTTTTCACATTCGAAAAAAATTCGTGAAAGGGCTTATGAAAGTTTGACTTCTGTTCAGGCAGCTCATCTTATAAACAGGCGGCTCGGGGCTCTGTCCGGAGGAGAGTTGCAGAGGGTCATGCTTGCGCTTGCCCTCGATCCTAAACCGGACCTTTTACTGCTGGACGAACCTGTTTCCGGAATTGATAATAATGGTTTGAAACTATTTTATAAAACCGTTTCTGACCTCCGGGAGAACTACGATTTATCCATCATTCTGGTATCTCACGATTTTAATTTAGTGGCCCAATACGCCGACAGGGTAATATTTTTAAACGACAAAATAGTCGCCTGCTCCGGAACCCCGGAAGAAGTCTTCAGCGATCAGAAAGTAATAGATGCGTTTGGAATGAAAATAATTAAACCACCCGGCAATTCAGGAGGCGCCGATAATTGATGCCGTCATTGTACCGTCTCATTGACATATTGCTTCCTTATGAATGGGCGCACCATGTTTTTATGAAAAACGCTTTGCTGGGTGTTTTATTGGTTGCTCCAATATTTGGTTTACTTGGAACTATGATAGTGAACAACAGGATGGCTTTTTTTGCTGACGCCCTAGGTCATTCTGCGTTAACGGGCATTGCTGTGGGCGTTATAATAGGAATGGATAACCCTTTCTGGTCAATGTTATGCTTTTCTATTCTATTAACAATAGCCATTACAATAGTTAATAACGCAAATACCGCCTCAACTGACACAATTATTGGCGTGTTTTCTTCTACCGCTGTTGCGCTTGGCATTGCAATCCTTTCAATGCGGGGCGGTTTTAACAAGTACTCCGTTTATCTTATTGGCAATTTACTAAGTATTAGTTCAACAGATTTAATTATGTTGGCAATTGTGCTTGTAATCGTGATTATTTTATGGACGACCGTTTTCAACAAACTTCTTTTAGTGAGTATAAACCAATCATTGGCCAGCAGCAGAAGAATCAATGTTAATTTTTACAAATATCTTTTTACTCTGACAATGGCAGTTATTGTAACAATATCAATCCAGTGGGTAGGTATCTTGATTATTAGTTCACTATTAGTTTTGCCTGCCGCCGCAGCAAGAAATATTGCTCAAAACATGCGGCAATATCATATATATTCGGTTTCCATCGCAATCATTTCAGGTTTATCTGGGTTAATTTTATCCTATTTTTTAGGCACTGCCAGTGGAGCTACAATTGTTTTAATATCTGCAATATTTTTCCTTGCAACGCTGGGTTTGCGATTCAGCTTCAATAATTGATACTAGATCCGAAGAAGGATGATTATATTGTCTAAGAACCAAAATGTATCAGACTATAAAAGCACAAAGCAAAGAAACAAAATCATTCAGGTATTGCAGGATGCAAAGAGACCTTTGACTGCGGAAGAAATATATTTGCTTGTAAAAGACGAATTGCCTTCAGTAGTTATTTCTACAATATACAGAAACATGGAAGCATTAAAAAACATTATCGTAAAAACGGTTTATAATGATGGAAAAGCAAGATATGCACTTACGAAGGAGAAACATACCCATAATCTTATTTGCTTGAAATGCACCAAAATCATAGCTATAGAAAAATGCCCTCTAGAAGCCCTGGAAAAGAATTTGAGTGAACAAAACAGCTTTGAAATTTTAGAACATAAATTGGAGATTTATGGTCATTGCAAGGACTGCAGGTAAAGCAAGCTGGACTCCTAAGAAAGAAGCTCTCCGACAAGCTCCTTTATTTTATCCCTGACATTCCGGAACACAGACATTTCATTCTCACAGCCTGCAAAGCGAGCCGGGTCTTCGACCGGACAGTGAACATAACGGATCGTGGGAGGAAGAACAAAACAGCCTTCCTGGACATCACACAGGGCAACAACAAGATCTGCCGAGTTTAACAGAGCCTGATCCAAAACCTTTGATTTATTTCCTGATATATCGATGCCAACTTCATCCATAACGCTCACTGCATTCGGGTTAACGCCTTCCGGAACCGTGCCCGCGCTGTGCGCCTCCCATTGATCACCATATAGTTTTTTGGCAAATCCCTCCGCCATCTGGCTCCGGCAAGAGTTACCCCTGCAGATAAAGACTACCTTTTTCTTTGCCATATCAACAGTTCCCCTTTAGTAAATATAAAAATATAATATATATAATAAAATAAAAAAGAAAGCGCAAAAGCGCCGTAATTATAACGCCCAAAAATACAAGTCCCTGGCTGGAATCAACCATAACCAGGGACTTTTTGTTTGCAGCTGCTGACGTCGTTATTATTATGCGCAATTTTTGCTTCTCTATTCGCACAAAAAAATGTTTTTTTACTTAAACACCAAAGGTACAAAGCCTTTTTCTTCAGCTATTTTCTGGCCTGCGTCGCTGCGTGCAAAATTAATGAATTCCATAACCGCTTGATCCGGTATGGTCCTGGTTATAAAGAACAATCTTCTTACCAGGGGATAACTGCCGTTTTGGCAATTATCAATAGTGCATTTTACGCCATCCAGGTCCAGAGCCTTTACACCGGATATATAACCCACAGAAACAAAACCAATGGCCGAGGCGTCCTGGGATACGGCGGCCTGCACTTCGCCGTTGGAATTCTTTAAATATGCGCCGGAGATTATTTTTCCCTTGTTCATCACTTTTGCCTCAAAAGTGTCTCTTGTCCCTGATCCCTCTTCCCTGGCAATAACAGTAATTTTGCCTGCTTTTCCTCCAACCTGGCTCCAGTCAGTTACCTTGCCCGTATATATCCCGGCCACGTCCTCTATTTTCAGGCCGCTGACCGGATTGGCGGAATTGACTATTACAGCGACAGCATCACGGGCTATTGGGTAGGAAATAAGATCGGACTCGGTCAGACTGAGGTCCCTGGAAATTGCCCCCAGGTCAACCGTCCCGGAAACGCACTGCTTGACTCCTGCCCCAGAGCCTCCGCCGCCTGTTTCCACGCGCACTCCGGAATGGAGTTTCATAAACTCCGCAGCCAGAGGTTCAGCCAGGGGCAGCACACTTGTCGAGCCGGACTCCTTGATTGACCCTGAGAGCTCGACATTGCCGCCTTCTTGAGGCGTCTTGGAAGCACCGCAGCCGCTCACGAGTAAAGAAAGCGCTAAAAATCCCGCAGCGGCCAGCGCAGCAAACTTGAACCTGGATTTTTTGAAAACCACACAATCCCCTCCATCTTTTTCTATTATTTTTTATAGACTAAAACAAATTTATTAAAAAGATGTTAGCGAAAGATAAAGATTATGTTAAGACTTCCATTAAAATATTGTTAAGACGGAGTTGAATAAAAAAATAGCCTCCGGCTTGTCAAACAAGGCCAGAGACTATTTGTCAGCCCGGACGTTCTGTTATTTTTCACGCTGTTGATTTAAAAAATTTTCCTGCTAATACACCAGAGGCACGAAGCCCATTTTTTCAGCTATTTTCTGTCCCGCATCGCTGCGTGCGAAGTTGATAAATTCCATCACCGTTTCATTCGGAATGCCCTTCGTTGTAAAATACAGTCTTCTTACCAGGGGGTAACTGCCGTTTTGACAGTTTTCAAGATTGCATTTGATTCCGTTTATGCTCAAAATCTTGATTCCGGAAACATACCCGAGGGAGACAAAGCCGATGGCGGTGGCATCCTGGGATACGGCAGCCTGCACCTCGCCGTTTGAGTTCCTTAAAAGAGCTTCAGGCGTTATTTTTTCCTGCCGCATGACAACACTGTCAAAAGTATCTCTCGTGCCCGAGCCCTCTTCCCTGGCAAACAGGATTATCCTGCCCGCTTTACCTCCAACCTGGCTCCAGTCGGTTACCTTGCCGGAGTATATCCTGGCCACGTCGTCAGCTTTCAGGCCGTTGACAGGATTGCCGGGATTTACTATAACTGCGATAGCGTCCCGGGCGACGGGGTAGGAAATCAGGTCGGACTCGGTCAGCTTGAGATCCCTGGAAATCGCGCCCAGATCCACAGTCCCGGCAACACACTGCTTGACACCCGCCCCGGAGCCTCCGCCGCCTGTTTCCACACGTACGTCTTTATGGAGCCTCATGAACTGCAGGGCAAGACTCTCCGCCAAGGGCAGCACGCTTGTTGAACCGGCCTCCTTGATCGACCCGCTTATATCGATACTGCCGCTTTTCGGCGCCTTTTTTGGAGACCCGCAGCCGCCCATCAGCAGGGAAAGCGTCAGAAGAACCGCAGACGAGAAAGCAATAAACTTGATCCCGGATTTTTTAAAGGCCAAGGCTGATCCTCCTTTTGTTTTTGTTATTATAATTCATTATGGTTTTAGATAAATCCTTCAAGGTTATACTACTTAACGCAACATTTTTTTGAACACAGGAGGTCAGCCAATTTTGATGGGACCCATAGGTCTGGGCAGTTTCGCCATTTTTATTCAGGTTTTTCTCGGTGTGATCATCGGCCTTTTTTTCTGGAACATGCTCAAAACCCAGCAGGGCAATAAAACGGCAGTGGAGAAGGAATCGCGCAAGGAACTGGAAAACCTTAAGCGCCTGCGCTCCATCTCGCTTACCGAACCGCTATCCGAAAAGATACGGCCGTCGAAGCTGGAAGATATAGTCGGCCAGAAGGAAGGTTTGAAAGCCCTCCGGGCTGCGCTTTGCGGCCCCAACCCGCAGCATGTAATCATCTACGGGCCGCCTGGAATCGGCAAGACCGCAGCCGCCCGCCTGGTCCTCGAAGAGGCCAGGAAAAACCCGCAGTCCCCTTTTAAGGAAAACGCCGGCTTTATTGAAGTGGACGCAACGATTGCCCGCTTTGACGAGCGGGGAATCGCCGACCCGCTGATCGGCTCTGTTCACGACCCCATCTACCAGGGCGCCGGCCCCCTGGGTATTGCGGGAATTCCGCAGCCGAAGGCGGGAGCGGTGACGAAGGCGCACGGGGGAATGCTCTTTATTGATGAAATTGGGGAACTCCACCCCATTCAGATGAACAAGCTGCTGAAGGTGCTGGAAGATCGCAAGGTGCACCTGGAGAGCACCTATTACTGTTCGGAAGACACCAACATACCCGGCCATATCCACGACATTTTTCAAAACGGACTGCCGGCTGACTTCCGTCTTGTCGGGGCAACGACCAGGCTGCCCGAGAATATCCCGCCTGCAATCCGCTCACGCTGCGTGGAAATATACTTTCGTGACCTGCTGCCCGGTGAGGTAAGCCTCATTGCTTCCAGGGCAGCAAAAAGCACGGGGCTTTCTCTGACCAAAGAAGGTTTGAAAGTCATTGAAAAATACAGCCCCAACGGACGCGAGGCGGTAAACATCATCCAGATAGCGGCAGGAATTACCATTACCGAAGGCCGGAAGCAAATCCGGACCCAGGACATAGAATGGGTGATCAATAACGGACAGTATTCCCCGCGCCCCGACAAGAAAATCGGCCCTTCACCGCAGGTCGGGGTCGTCAACGGACTGGCCGTGCACGGCCCCGGCCTGGGAAGCCTGCTGGAAATTGAGGCTTCTGCAATTCCCGTAAAGCCCGGTCAGGGAAAAGTGACGGTAACAGGAGTCATTGACGAGGAGCAAATGGGTGAACACGGGCGTTCTTTCCGCCGGCGGAGCATGGCGCGTGCGTCAGTAGACAATGTGCTGACCGTTTTGCAGAACGTCACGGGAATAAACCCATATGACTACAACCTGCACATCAATTTTCCCGGCGGCGTTCCCGTTGACGGCCCCTCGGCCGGGGTTGCCGTGGCGACGGCAATCTATTCGGCAATCAAAGGCATTCCGGTTGACAATTTCCTCGCCATAACAGGCGAAATTTCCATCAGGGGGCTTTTAGCGCCTGTCGGAGGAATCCTGACCAAGCTGGAAGCAGCCCGCCGGGCCGGCGTAAAACAGGTAATCCTGCCCAGGGAAAACTTCCAGGATATGCGCCTGAAGCTGACCGGGCTTAAAATAACCCCGCTGGAAAAGCTCGAAGATGTGCTAAAAATTGCCCTTGTGGATGCGGCGGAACCGTCCCCTTGTCTGAAAGCACGCAGCCGGACCCGTAAAGCAAAAAGCCCGCAGCCGGTAATCCCTCTTCCCGGCAGCGGGGCCATAGGAGCAAATAATTAATTTGACGAATCATAAACCCCTTGAAAGGCCTGGCTTTAACCAGGTTTTTTCTTTTGCTGGGAGTTATTGCTGTAGCAGATTGACGATCTTTGTGCTAAAATGATGCTAGCTAGTTATTTATCAACAATAACCAAACAGAAGGGAGCAGCTATGAGTTCCAATTTAAAATTACTACCGTTGCTGCCTTTGAGGGGAGCCCTGGTTTTCCCTTACATGGTTATTCACCTTGACGTCGGCCGGGAAAAATCAATCCAGGCCGTCGAGGAAACCATGCTCAGGGACAGGATAATCTTTTTGGCTACCCAGAAGGAAGCGCAAGTTGATGATCCATGCGAAAACGATATCTTTTTGACGGGTACCGTAGCTGAGCTCAAGCAAATTTTGAAGTTGCCCGGTGGTACGATCAGGGTATTGGTCGAGGGGATGTCCAGGGGGAAAATTAGACGATTCATCTCCGGCGAACCTTACTTAAGAGTCGAAGTTGAAGAATATCCCGGCGAATATGAAAAAACGCCGGAGATCGAAGCCCTGATGCGCAACCTGGTCTATCAGTTTGAACAATATGTAAAATTATCCAAGCGCGTTCCCCCGGAGATGGCTGTTACTGTGGTTAACCTGGAGGAACCGGGGCGGCTTGCAGATATTATCGCTTCGCACCTTACCCTGCGCATTGAGGATAAGCAGCAGATCCTTGAAGCTATTGACATTGTTCAAAGGCTTGACAAACTATGCGCGTTTGTCGCACGGGAACTGGAAATTGTTGAACTTGAGCGCAAAATAAACATACGCGTCAAGAAACAAATGGAAAAGACTCAAAAAGAATACTACCTGCGTGAACAAATCAAAGCAATCCAGCGGGAGCTCGGCGAGAAAGACGAACGCATGGCGGAGGCGGAGGAATACCGTCAAAAGATCGCGGAGGCCAAACTGCCCAAGGACGTTGAGGAGAAAGCCCTCAAAGAAGTTGAAAGGCTTGAAAAAATGCCTCCCATGGCCGCCGAATCCACCGTCACCCGCAACTACCTTGACTGGCTGGTTACGCTGCCGTGGAGCAAAAGCACAGAGGACCGTCTGGATATAAACCTGGCTGAAAAAATCCTGGACGAAGACCATTACGGGTTAAAAAACGTCAAAGAGCGGATCCTCGAGTACCTGGCCATCCGCAAGCTTTCCAAGGACCTGAAAGGCCCCATCCTCTGTTTTGTCGGGCCGCCGGGCGTAGGGAAAACCTCCCTTGGAAAATCAATCGCCAGGGCGATCGAGCGCAAGTTCGTCCGCATCTCCCTGGGCGGTGTGCGCGATGAGGCCGAAATCAGAGGGCACAGGCGCACTTACGTCGGAGCTTTGCCGGGCAGGATTATCCACGGAATGCGCAACGCGGGCTCCAAGAACCCCATCTTTCTAATGGATGAGGTTGACAAGATGAGCGTGGACTTCAGGGGCGACCCGTCGGCTGCCCTGCTGGAAGTCCTTGATCCAGAGCAGAATAACAGCTTCAGCGACCACTACATCGAGCTGCCGTTTGACCTTTCCAACGTAATGTTCATCACAACGGCCAATATACAGTACAACATTCCCAGGCCGCTGCTGGATCGTATGGAATTGATCACACTGTCCGGATATACCGAGGAGGAAAAAGTCCAGATTGCCGTACGCCACCTTCTGCCCAAGCAGCTTAAGGAGCACGGACTCACACCGCAGATGCTGGTTGCTTCCGAGAATACAATCAGGAAGATAATCAGGGAATATACGAGGGAGAGCGGCGTCCGCAACCTGGAACGCCAGATGGCGACCGTCTGCCGGAAAGCCGCCAAGCAGATCGTCACGAAAAACCTTAAAAAAGTCAGGGTTACGGCACAGAACCTGACCCAGTTCCTGGGGACTCCGAAATACCGCTACGGGGTCATCGACACAGAAGATCAGGTAGGCATGGCCACCGGCCTTGCCTGGACCGAGGTCGGCGGGGAAACTTTAAATATTGAGGTTGCCCTGTATAAGGGTACCGGCCGCCTCACGTTAACGGGCAAGCTCGGCGACGTGATGAAGGAATCCGCCCAGGCCGGGTACAGCTTTGTGCGCAGCCGTGCGGACAGGTTGGGCATCGATGCCGACTTCTTTGAGAAGCACGATATCCACGTGCACATACCCGAGGGAGCAATTCCCAAAGACGGGCCTTCGGCCGGAATCACCATGGCCTGCGCCCTGGCTTCCGCCCTGACGGGCCGGAAGGTAAGGCACGAAGTGGCCATGACGGGTGAGGTCACCTTAAGGGGCAGGGTTCTGCCGATCGGCGGGGTCAAGGAAAAGGTACTTGCCGCTCACCGGGCGGGAATAAAAAAGATCCTCCTGCCGGTGGAAAACACGAAAGACCTCGATGATGTGCCCGCAAATATCAAAAACAAGCTGGAATTTGTCTACGTTGAAAACATGGATGAGGTTCTTGAGGAAGCGCTGCTGGAAGATAAAATAGAACTGTCGCCGGTTAACCTGAACAACCTTCCGGCAATAATAGATGATACAACATATCAACCCGAAAGGGGACCTCAGGTTTACTCATGAATGTGATCCAGGCTGGTTTGCAAATTTCAGCCGGTAAATTAGAGCAATGCCCGGCAGGGACTGAATGCGAAATAGCCCTTGCCGGGCGTTCCAATGTCGGCAAGTCTTCCCTCCTGAACAGACTGGTCAGCAGAAACAACCTGGCCAGGACAAGCGGGACTCCGGGCAGGACGCAGACGATCAATTTTTATTTGATCAATAAAAGTTTCTACCTTGTGGACCTGCCGGGGTACGGGTTTGCCAGGGCGCCTCAAGAGGCAAGGGCCCGCTGGGGCCTCCTGGTGGAAAGCTACCTCAAGGGAAGAAAACAGCTCTGCGGCATTATCCAAATCGTTGACATACGTCACAACCCCACAGCGCAGGACCACCAGCTTTTTGAGTGGCTGCGTTTCTACAACATCCCCCATGCGATAGTCGCCACAAAAGCCGACAAGCTCTCCCGCTCGCAGGCGATCAGGCAGGAAAAAACAATCCGCAAAGATCTTGCCTTGACCGGTGAAACTCCTCTGATTATCTTTTCCGCAAAAACGGGCCAGGGAAAAGATCAACTTTGGGACCTGATCGAAACCTGGATGGTACCCTGCAGCAATGCCAATAAATGACCATTCTGCAATATATTGTTATATTTTTATTGGACAGGGCTAAAAGGCTTCTGCTTTTTTATTTTCCTGCATATACTGATAGAAAAATAAATAAATTAACAGATAATTTTAAAAATTAGTTTGCCGTCGCTTATGGTCAAGCTGAATTCTCGATCAAGGAGTGATATTATGGATTTTATAAAGCGCCTGGAAGATCATCGTTCGTCGGAAAAGAAGCTTGCCTGGCAGGGTACTTTTCAGGGATATCTTGAGATTATTAAAAAGACACCGGAAGTTGCACAGTTGAGCCATGCGCGGATCTACGAAATGATTAGAAGCGCGGGGCTGCAAGAGATAAACGGAGTAAAAAGCTATAAGTTTTTCTCGTCGGAGATTTTTGGGCTAGACAAGACACTGGAAAAGCTGGTTGAGGAATACTTCCACCCTGCAGCCCGCCGGCTGGACGTCCGCAAACGGATCCTCCTTCTAATGGGGCCGGTAAGCGGCGGAAAGTCCACTCTTGTGGCCATGCTGAAGCAGGGGTTGGAAAAGTTCAGCCGGACCGACTCCGGAGGAGTTTATGCGATTAAGGGATGCCCGATGCATGAAGAACCCCTCCACCTGATCCCCAAAGCTCTCCGTGAAGAATTTCAAAATGAATACAACGTCTACGTCGAGGGAGAGTTGTGCCCGTCCTGCCGCCTGATGCTGGAAGAGGAGTACGGCGGGCAGATCGAGAAGGTTGCCGTGGAGAGAATTTTCCTTTCCGAAGAAAAACGTTTGGGAATAGGGACTTTTACGCCTTCCGACCCCAAATCGCAGGATATAGCAGACCTTACGGGAAGCGTCGATTTTTCAACAATCACAGAATTCGGGTCCGAATCCGATCCCAGGGCATACCGCTTTGACGGTGAACTCAATATTGCCAACCGCGGGCTGATGGAATTTCAGGAGATTCATAGAACCATACAACATATTTTAGACAGGCTCCTGGAAGCGGTACCTGACCACTACCCGGGATTTGAAAACCCCCTCCCCGTCATTCACAGTCGCAACTTCAATCTTTTTAACAAGGCCCCTGACAAATTCCGCCCTCTCCCGACAAGTCATGCTGTTCATCCTGCCGCCTAGATTCTCCAGCAAAACCCTCGCATCTATAACCCCGGGCTCCGTTTCTTGGACCATATCCCGCCTGCTGAAAAGAAACTCCTTTCTCGCCGTTATTGTTTCTATATCGTCAGCCAGAGCTTTCAGCTCCTTTTCGGCTTCCTGAGCTGTGACAATTCCCCTGGCGTATAAAGAAACGATCTTTTCGCGCAGGCTTTGTTTATCTATGATCAGGCTTTCCAGCAACTGCATTTCGCTGCGGGCGGGTTGAGGGGCGTTTTTATTTGCAGAAAGTCCGGCCTCTAAAAGATCCAAAATCCTGCCGGGATTTTGGATAAACCTCCTGATGTCTTCCCAGACTGCATTTTCCAGTTCGTCGGCGCGGACCATCTTAGCCCCGCATTTTTTCCCCGAACCGTTATTTAATACGCCGGTGCACCGGTAATATACCCTGCCTTTCTGGCTCTGCGCAGAACTCCCCACCATGGCGCGGCCGCAGTGCCCGCAGAAAACAAGGCCCCTTAGAAGATATCTCCAGCCTTTCCCCCCCCGGGCCGGGCTGCTATTTAAGGCCAGTTTCTCCTGCGCCAGGGCATAAACCTTCCGGTCAACAATTTCCGGCGTCTCCAAGCGAAACGTCTCTTTGTTCTTCCTGGAAAACTTTAAAAGTATATGATCCCCCGTATAGACCTTGTTCCGTAAGATGACCGAGACATGTCCGGCGTGCCATTTTCCGGCGCCTTTTGTCTTTCTGTTCTTGGATACGGCCGGGGTAGGTATCCCGCAGGCGTTTAAATAGCCGGCGACGCCGATCGTGCTCATTTCACCGTATAAATTAAAAATAAGCCGGACTGTCCGTGCTTCGGGCTCAAAAACTACCAGGCGCCCGTCCTCTCCAATGCGGTAACCGAACGGCGGCGGCCCGGAAACCCATTTGCCCTGCCGGGCGCTGCGTTCCTTGCCGAGCGACGTCCTTTCCAGAATGGTATCGCGTTCCAGGGCTGCGATGCTGGCCAGCAGGGTCATGAAAAACTTTCCCGTCGGAGTGCCCGTATCAAAAGCCTCCACCATGCTTTTTAGGGCAATGCCTCGCCTTTCAAGAAACTCGTATGTATCCAGCACATGCCTTACCGAACGGGCCAGCCGGTCAAGGCGGTACACAAAAAGAGCCTCAAATTTCCCCTCCGCTGCATCGGCAATCATTTTGGCGCCGGCAGGGCGCTCTCCCAGAGGGAGAGTCCCGGATATCCCTTCGTCAAGGTAAAACGCGCAGTCCGCCTCTTTACTCTCCGGGCTGTACAGGTCAAGGTATTTTTTGGCGTACTCCACCTGGCCCTCAATAGTCCCTTTCTCTGCCTGCTCTTCGGACGAAACCCGGCAGTAAACCGCAAAACGGGGCATAATTATCCCCCTCCTGATCCTAAGATATGCCATTTATAGGACAACTCATGACAGGAATATATTTTAGGTGGTGGGATACCTTGCTTAGGAGTTGGGGCCCTTGAAGATAGAGATCATCAGGGTATATTCGGATTCCCGGGATGAATGGGAGATAACTGCGGAGTTCCTGCTTGATTTCTTCGCCAGACTCGGGTTGACATACACGGAAAAAAACAACGGGGAGACGTAGGAGCATTTCCATAGGAACATTTTATGAACCGTGGGTATTGAGTGAGGCAGTAGGGCGCTCTTGTAGCTACTTTCTCGCCCCGTTCCGCCTTCGATTTGACAATGGCGCGGATTTTCCGGCTGGTGTCTTTGGCGTAGAAATCGTTGAACAGGTTCACAAACGGGGTGAAATCGTTGTCCCCATACCCATAGAGGCTTATCCACATTGTTGTTGACGGCGGTGAATCGGACTCCATAGTTTGGGAATATCATCTCGGTGTACTGCCCGACCAGTAAATAATCTCTGCCGAGATGGGACATACCCTTGACGATAATCGTGGCCACTTCGTCGTTTTCCACTAAACTAACCCCCTTCAGCGACATACAACTACCACAGGTTGCCAAAGATAGCCACATAAATACCTTTAAATCTGCTTAAATGTCGATTAAATATAAACTGAAACTTTATAAATGCATAAAATATATTTTAAAACGCATGCAGATTTTGGTATAATAAGTTGAAACTTGGAAGAACAACTTGTTTAAGCTCGACCACAATAGCTAAACTTTTGCATGGAGGTCTTAATAAAGGTATGCACTATTCTCGGCGTTGATTTCGGAGATATTATGGAGTTGGTTCCAGATATTCAGGACAACACAAAAAAAGATAACACATAGCCATTAAAGGAACGTACTATGGATATTTTTGATAATATAACAAAAACTGTGAAAGATGACTTGACGGTCACAATCGAAAAGGGCAGTCGCCTTTCGATTGCTGCTGCTTGTTTTTCCATATACGCATATCAAGTTTTGAAGAAACAGTTTGACCAAATTGATGAGCTTCGTTTCATATTTACATCGCCTGCTTTTGTAACCGAAAAAGCGCCTAAAGAAAAACGCGAATTTTATATCCCCCGCCTCAACCGCGAACGCAGCCTATACGGAACAGAATTTGAAGTGAAGCTGCGGAATGAATTGACACAGAAGGCAATCGCCCGAGAATGCGCTGATTGGATTCGTAAAAAGGTTGCGTTTAAATCCAATACCACGCCAGAGAACATGGGCGGATTTCTCAACATAGCCTCAGGTAGTGAACAAATTACATATATGCCGCTTGGCGGATTCACCACTGTGGACATTGGATGCGAACGGGGAAACAACAGCTACAACATGGTTACCAAGTTTCCAGCACCACATAGCCAGGAATTCACCCGGCTGTTTGAAAGTGTCTGGAACGACAAAACGAAATTGCAAGACGTGACCGAAGAAGTCATAGACAGCATTACCGCCGCCTACAATGAAAACTCGGCGGAGTTTCTTTATTTCGTGGCTCTTTACAACATATTCAACGAATTCCTCGAAGACATCTCCGAGGATGTGCTCCCCAATGAAGCAACCGGGTTCAAAGAGAGTAAAATCTGGAAATTACTATATGATTTTCAGAAGGACGCCGCTCTTGCTATTATCAACAAGCTGGAAAAGTATAACGGTTGTATCCTTGCTGACAGCGTGGGACTCGGAAAGACGTTTACTGCTCTTTCAATTATAAAGTACTATGAAAACAGAAATAAATCTGTCCTTGTTTTATGCCCAAAAAAGCTGACGGATAACTGGAACACTTATAAAGATAATTATATAAACAACCTGATTGCTGCTGACCGGCTGCGCTATGATGTACTCTATCATACAGACCTGTCCAGAAATCATGGCCGTTCAAACGGCCTGGACTTGGATCGCTTAAACTGGGGCAATTATGACCTGATTGTTATTGATGAGTCGCATAATTTCCGAAATGGCGGCGAAGTTTACGGTGATGACGCACGGGAAAACCGTTATCTGCGGCTTTTGAACAAAGTAATCCGTCCGGGTGTTAAGACAAAAGTGCTTATGCTATCGGCAACTCCGGTAAATAACCGCTTCGTAGACTTGCGCAATCAGCTCGCACTTGCCTACGAAGGCAATTCCAGTCTGATAAATGAAAAATTGAACACAGTAAAGCCTATTGATGAAATTTTCCGCAGTGCGCAAAGGGCGTTCAACATCTGGAGCAATTTTGCTCCGGAAAGAAGAACGACTGCGATGCTTTTGAAAATGCTGGACTTTGACTTCTTTGAAGTACTGGACAGCGTCACCATTGCGCGCTCACGTAAGCATATTGAAAAGTATTACAACATGGATGAAATCGGTAAATTCCCCGAAAGGCTCAAGCCTATATCTCTGCGGCCAAGCCTGACGGATTTGAACCACGCCATTAATTATAATCAGATATATGATGAGCTTATGAAGCTGAATCTTTCGGTTTACATACCAACAGACTTCGTCTTTGAAAGCAGACGGGACAAGTATGTTGACCCTGATATCAATATCAACCGTGCGGGACGTGAACAGGGCATTCGCCGCCTGATGAGTATCAATCTTCTCAAGCGTCTGGAAAGCTCCGTTTATTCCTTCCGGCTGACGCTCCAACGTATCAAAAAGCTGATTGATGATACTATCTCTGAAATTAATATTTTTGAGGCTGGTGGAGATGCTGACGTTGAAATGACTGAGTTTAGTGAGGATACGGAATTTGATTACGATGATCAGAACACCGACTTCTTCACAACCGGCGGAAAAGTGAAAATCGATCTTAACGATATGGATTATGTTACCTGGCGCACCGCGCTCCAGCAAGACTCCGAAGAATTAGAGTTATTGGCATTAATGGTAGCCGATATAGCGCCGGAGCACGATACAAAGCTGCAGACCCTGCTGCGCTTAATCTCGGATAAAATTGACCACCCCATTAACGAGAACAACAATAAAGTTCTTGTCTTTTCCGCCTTTTCCGATACCGCTGAATATCTGTATCAGAACGTGAGCGGCTTTATAAAAGACAAGTATGGACTTAACACCGCTATGATCACCGGTACGGTGGACGGAAAAACAACGATTCCGAAATTCAAGGCAACTTTCAATAATGTTCTGACTTGTTTTTCGCCTGTATCAAAAGACAAAGCATTGCTTATGCCGGACTTAACCGACCGTATTGACATACTTATCGCCACTGATTGTATTTCCGAAGGTCAAAACCTTCAGGATTGTGATTATTTGGTTAATTACGATATCCATTGGAACCCTGTCCGCATTATCCAGCGATTCGGACGTATTGACCGTATCGGCAGCCGGAATGAGCGAATACAGCTGGTGAACTTTTGGCCGGATTTAACGCTTGACGATTACATAAACCTGAAAAGCCGTGTGGAAACCCGTATGAAAATATCTGTCATGACCTCCACCGGAGACGACGACCTTATCAATACGGAGGAAAAAGGTGACCTTGAATATCGCAAGGCACAGCTTAAACGCCTGCAGGAGGAAGTCGTCGATATTGAGGATATGTCCAGTGGCATTTCCATTATGGACTTGGGGTTAAATGAATTCCGCCTTGACCTGCTTGATTACATTAAAAACAACGGGGATCTGGACAAGACCCCTTTCGGCCTCCATGCGGTTGTTCCCGCGAAGGACGATTCACCCCCTGGCGTGATATTTGTCTTGAAGAACATTAATGGCGGCGTGAACATCGATAACCAGAACCGCCTCCACCCGTTCTATATGGTATATGTTGCGGACGACGGAGAAGTCGTCTGTGACCATCTTTCGCCAAAGGAAATGCTGGACAAGATGCGTTATCTCTGCAAGGGAAAGCTGGAGCCGTTCGCAGAGCTGTGTCGCGCATTCAATCAGGAAACCAATGACGGCAGAAACATGCGTCGATCATCAGAATTACTGAGTGACGCGATCAACTCTATCATCGACGTGAAGGAAGAAAGCGACATTGACAGCCTGTTTAAGAGCGGCGGCACCTCTGCGTTGAATACAACAATCATAGGTTTGGATGATTTCGAGCTGATATGCTTTTTGGTAATTCGGAATTCGTAATTCGGAATGCGGAATTAAAAGAACAAGAGCGGATAGAAAAGATTAAATCGGAATTCGGAATGCGGAATTAAGGAGTGAAGGCGGTATGAAGAGTGAAAATGCCATTGTAGAGAAGAGTAAAGCATTTGCTTTAAGAATGATTAAGTTATATAAGTTTTTGACTGATGAAAAGCATGAGTATATAATGTCCAAACAATTATTGAGAAGCGGTACAAGCATCGGCGCAAATGTTAAGGAGGCCATCCGCGGCCAGAGCAGGGCTGATTTTTATGCTAAACTCAATATCGCGCTGAAAGAAGCAAGCGAATCAGAGTATTGGCTTGAACTATTGCACGAAAGCGGCTTTATAGAAATAACCGCATTTGAAAGCATCTATGCTGATTGTCAGGAAATTATAAAACTGCTTGTGGCTATCACAAAAACCCAAAAATAATTCCGAATTACGCATTCCGAATTCCGAATTAGAAAGGAGCGCAGCGAGTGATCGATTTGCCAAGAAGTACGGTATTCAACCGTCGAATACCGAAGCAGAAGTTTTATGAAAACTTGTCCGTTACTGCGGAACTCAAGCGGATATTTGTAGAACAGATTAACGTGATTTACTGGAGGAATAAAATCTCCCCCGCCACGGTGAACATTGCCGCCGGGGAAAATGTCCCGGAGATTGAAGTTATAGAGATACACTTGAACCAGCCCAGTCTTGACAGGCGGGTATTGCAGCTAATCGACAGGGAGATTCCTTACCATATTCTCTTTTTGCTTATGCATGAGGAGCAAATACAGGCCTGGATCGGCTACAAGGAACAGAGCCAGGGCGGTACGGCGGCTTTTAAACCGGGGACTTATTATAACACCGGATGGCACCCTGTGAATGAGATATCGCTGCGGATAGACGGACTCAACATGGATGCGGTATACGAAGGCTTTATCCGGCAAATCGCCGGAAAAAGGCTGGAGGACAAAACCGGAGGCGATTTGAAAAACGCAGTCGCCCGCGACGAGCGGAGGCGGAAACTGCAAAAAGAGATTGCCGCATTAGAAAACAAAGTTCGCCGTGAAAAGCAGTTCAATGTACAAGTTGCACTCAACGGAGAGTTGAAGAGATTGAGAAAGGAATTGGAGGGGTTATTGTGAGTGCCGATCAAACGAGAAGATCGTTAAATCAGCTTGACAAAGATCTGTCAGATTTAGAAAAGAAGCTTGCTGACCTTGCCAAAAAAGAAGCAGATAAGACAAAGCGGATAAACGATGTCCAAAAGAGTATTACAAAGAACACCTCCGCTTCAATGATGTCATCAAAGCTCCGTCAGATACAAGGATACCAAAATGAACTTGCACGAATCATTGATGATAAGGCCGGTATAAATAAAAAGATTGCAGAAAAAAGAAAAAAACGCGCAGATACAGCCGTTAAGCTCCAACGGGAAGAGGCCGCTGAAACTCAAAAGGCAAACAAAGCGCAGCAGGCAATACAAAACGGTTATGAACGGCGTATAGCAGATTTATCCGCCCAAATAAGGAAGCAATTATCCAACACGAAACCTCCCCGCCACATGTATGAAGAAAGCGGTCATGAAGAATATGATGTCTTTATCTCTCACGCCTCCGAAGATAAAGCGGAATTTGCGGACGCATTATGCGAGGCACTTGAGAACAGCGGAGTAAAGGTGTGGTATGACGCACTCAGTATTGGATGGGGCGAAAGCCTACGCGCCAAAATAGATGATGGTTTGAAAAGGTCACGATTCGGCATCGTCATTTTATCAAAAGACTATATTCGCAAAGGCTGGACGCAGTATGAGCTCGACGGGCTATTGCAGATTGAAATGACTAACGGCAAGACGATACTTCCAATATGGCACAACATCACAAAGGACGAGGTTCAAGCGTTCAGTCCCACATTAGCAGGTAGAAAAGCCTTGGATACCGCAATGTTTTCCACCCGAGAAATTGCGGATGAACTCGTAAAGGTATTACCAGGCACCGGTAATACCGAGGAAGCAAATGAAATGGAGGATATAGCAAATGGATAAAATGCGTTTTGAATCGCCTGATTTAACCGCAAGAAACATTGATAATATTTCCGCGATGTTTCCCGGTGTTGTTACTGAAGGAAAAGTAAATTTCGACCTGCTGCGTTCCCTGTTGGGCGATGAGGTATATGGCGATGAAGCCTATGAGTTTACCTGGGTGGGCAAAAGGGCTGCCATTGCCGAGGCCGGCAGACCTATCCGCAAGACACTGCGCCCATGCGTGGAGGAGAGTAAAAACTGGGACACCACCGAAAACCTTTACATTGAGGGCGACAACCTCGATGTTCTCAAACTTCTGCAGGAGAGTTACCTCGGCAAGGTGAAGATGATTTATATAGACCCGCCGTACAATACTGGCAATGATTTTGTTTACCGTGACAATTTCACGCGGGATAAAGACGAGTATGACGAGGAAGCAGGCATATATGATGAGGACGGCGACCGCCTGTTCCGCAATACCGGAAGCAACGGGCGTTTTCATTCCGACTGGTGCAGCATGATGTATCCGAGGCTAGTATTAGCGAGGAATTTGCTAGCTGAAAATGGAGTTATTTTTATCAGCATTAGTGAGGAAGAAGTGGCAACGCTAAAAGCTTTATGCAATGAAGTTTTTGGAGAAAGCAATTTTCGTAATGCAATTTTCACAAGACGGTATGATAAAAACATTAATCGTCAATTTATGGAGCAAGGCCTTTCAACGATGAATACTGGTTTTGAATATATTTTAATGTATTCCAAGACGCAGATAACAAAATATAACCCCGTATTTCGTGAAAGTAGTGAGACACGGTCTTCAACAGGTTATTGGAAGGGATTTTGGAATGATGCCGACAGACCGACTATGCGATATGAAGTTTTAGGAGTTACCCCAGATAGTGGACAATGGAAATGGAGAAAAGAACTCGCTGGTGAAGCTGTACAAAATTATAACGTGTTTTGTGATCGCTACCAAGAAAAAATGACTCTTGAAGATTACTGGGAAAAGACGGGAAAGAATAAGAAATTCATTCGTAGAAATGTTTCTGGAAAAGGGAAAAATCAAGGTGTTGAACATTGGGTGGCACCTGCAGTAGGTATTTTAAGGAATACAAATTGGTCCGATTTATTAGCATCAAAACCAACAGGTGTTGATGTCCCTTTTGATAGTCCCAAAAACACGGAAGTTATTATAGAGCTTTTAAGACTATCAAATATTGATGCTGATGGTGTGGCTATCGATTTCTTCTCCGGGTCCGCTACCACTGCCCACGCTGTCATGCAGTTAAACGCTGAAGACAGCGGCAAGCGAAAATTCATTATGGTGCAGTTGCCTGAACCTTGCGCACCGGACAGTGAGGCAGCCAAAGCGGGTTATGCCAACATCTGCGAAATCGGCAAAGAGCGCATCCGCCGCGCCGGGGAGAAGATTAATGCGGAATTCGGAATGCGGAATGCGGAATTAAAGAAACGAGAGCAGACAGAGCCGAATAATTCCGAATTACGCATTCCGCATTCCGAATTAGACACCGGCTTCCGTGTCCTCAAACTGGACGATACGAATATGAAGGACGTGTATTACGCGGCGGGCGAATATACCCAGGATTTGCTTTCGATGATGGAAGACAATATCAAGGACGACCGCACCGATATTGATTTGCTCTATGCCTGTCTGCTTGATTGGGGCCTGCCCCTCTCCCTGCCGCATAAAATGCAATTGTTGAACGACAAGGGCGAGATTGTCCCTAATTCCGAATTCCTAATTCCGAATTCCGAATTATTCACAGTCCATACCTACAATGACGGCGACCTGATCGCCTGCTTTGACAAGCACATCAGCGATGAGGTAGTCAAGGAAATTGCCAAACGCCAGCCTCTGCGCGCCGTGTTCCGTGACAGCAGTTTTGTTAGCTCGCCCGAAAAAATCAATGTGGAGGAGATTTTTAAATTATTGGCTCCGAACACAAGTGTGAGGGTGATTTGATGAAGCAGGAAAATAAAATCATTTTGTATACGACAGACAGCGGTAACGTGACCGTTTCTGTGCGCTTTGAAGACGAAAACTTTTGGATGACACAAAAAGCCATTGCGGAGCTGTTTGACGTACAAGTGCCAGCGACAACAAAACACTTGAAGAATATCTACGATGAGGAAGAATTGACCCGCGAAGCAACTGTTTCCAAAAAGGAAATAGTTCAAATCGAAGGTAGCCGCGAGGTTTCCCGACTGGTGGATTTCTATAATCTCGATGCGATTATCGCGGTTGGGTACCGCGTCAACTCAAAAAAAGCGACGCGATTCCGCCAATGGGCGACCAAAACGCTGCATGAATACATCCAAAAGGGCTTTGTTTTGAACGACGAATTACTTAAGAACGGCAAACCTTTCGGCAAGGATTATTTTGACGAGTTGCTGGAGCGCATCCGTGAGATACGCGCCAGCGAACGAAGGGCATACCAGAAGATTGCCGATGTTTTTGAGCAGTGCAGCTATGATTATGATAAAAGTAGTGACTTAACGCGAGAGTTTTATGCTTTTGTTCAGAATAAGCTCCACTATGCCATAACAGGGAAAACTGCTGCTGAGTTGATCGCCGAGCGGGTCAGCCTTGAGCATCCTACAATGGGACTCACTACATGGAAAGCGGCTCCGGACGGTAAAATCCTCAAACGGGAGGTGGTTATTGCAAAGAATTACCTCAACAAAAAGGAGCTTTCACGTCTGAACCGTATTGTAACCATGTTTATCGACTATGCCGAATTAATGGCAGAGGATGAAGTACCGATGAGCATGGCGGACTGGCTGCGTGAAACGGATAATTTTCTTCAGAATAACCGCCGGAAAGTCCTTGAAGGCAAAGGCAAGGTTTCTCATGAGGATGCGGTAAAAAAGGCAGAAGATATTTACGATCAGTTCCGCATTCAGCAGGACAGGGACTACATTTCGCAATTCGATAAAGAGATGGCAAAATACTTAAGGGGCGAAGGAGGCAAGGACGAAAGAAGCTGCGTTTCAAAAACCAGAAATTCCAGGCGGATGCGGCAAAGGCCGTGTGCGAAGTGCTTGCCGGGTAGCCCTAACCCACGCCCCGCTACACGACATTTAAAGGGTTTGTAAAAAATGAACAGAAAACCCTTGAAGAACCAGTAAGCTTCACCG
>DMZI01000074.1 GCA_003485325.1 Desulfotomaculum sp. | reverse complement strand
ATCACGGCGGCTATGCCGCTGGGTACGGGGCTTGCGGAATTTGCCAGGGTTTTTCCGGAAAGATTTTTTGACGTGGGAATTGCCGAACAGCACGCCGTTACTTTCGGAGCCGCACTCGCTTCCGAGGGCTACAGGCCGGTTGTCGCCATCTATTCAACTTTTTTACAGAGGGCTTATGACCAGGTGCTTCACGACGTCTGCCTGCAAAAATTGCCGGTTACCCTGGCTCTTGACCGGGGAGGCCTGGTCGGCGAGGACGGACCTACCCACCACGGTACTTTTGATTACGCATACTTACGCCCGATGCCCGGCATGGTCGTAATGGCCCCCTCAGATAAAGGTGAGCTGCGCCACATGCTCAAAACAGCCATTTATTCCAACGGCCCGGCGGCAATCCGCTATCCCAGGAGCGCCGGCAGGGGTATGTCCCTTGAAGATGACCCCGCCCAGATTCCGATCGGAAAGGCGGTAGTGCTGCGCGACGGCAGGGATGTTGCGCTGGTCGCTGTCGGAAGCATGGTAGAAGTGGCGCTGGAGGCTGCGCAGGAACTTGAACAGCAGGGGGTCAGCACAGCCGTAATCAATGCCCGGTTTGTCAAACCCCTGGACGAAAACTGCATTTCCGGTTATGCAGCCAGAACCAGGCTGCTGATCACCCTTGAAGAACATGTCCTGCAGGGAGGATTCGGCAGCGGTGTGCTGGAAATGCTAAACTCATTGGAAATACCCGATCCCAGAGTGCTTTGCTTTGGCATCGGCGACACTTTTGTGGAGCACGGGAAACGCGATATCCTGCTTGCCCGGCACAACCTTACCCCGGACAGCGTTATTGAAGCGGCCTTAAGCCACCTTGGCGTACGGGGTAAAGGCAGAAAACTGGTCAGGCTTAAATCCTTAAAAAGGGAGTAGGCGGTATGGGTAGCCCCAAAATGAGGCTGGACGTTCTCCTGGTCAATAAAGGTTTTTACGAGAGCAGGGAGAAAGCGAAGGCCTGCATTATGGCCGGGCAGGTCCTGGTCGGGGGGCGGCGGGTGGACAAGGCCGGCTTGCTCGTCAGCTCCGAGTCAGGCGTGGAAGTTTTGGGGAAGCAGCGCTACGTTAGCCGCGGCGGTTTAAAGCTTGAAAAGGCATTGCGGAGTTTCATGATCGATTTGAACGGCGCTGTTGTCCTTGATGTCGGCGCTTCCACCGGCGGATTTACTGATTGCGCCCTGCAAAACGGGGCCAGCCTTGTTTATGCAGTGGACGTCGGCTACGGCCAGCTGGACTGGAAGCTGAGGAACAGCCCAAAAGTGGTTGTCCTTGAGCGTACGAACATACGCAGCCTTTCAAGGAAAGATTTATCCGTCATTCCTGATTTTGCGGTAATTGATGTCTCATTTATCTCCTTAGCCAAGGTGCTCCCTAAGATAACAGAACTGACCGTGCCTGAGGCACGCGGGGTAGCTTTAATCAAACCTCAGTTCGAGACGGGCAGGGAGAAAGTCGGCAAAAACGGTGTTGTTAGAGATCCGCAGGTCCACCGTGAGGTTATCCTGAAGGCCTGTATTGCTCTTGAAGAACTTTCCTGGGGGGTTCTGGGCATCGATTACTCACCAATCAAGGGACCGAAGGGAAACATTGAGTTTCTGGCCTTTTTTAAAAAGAGCGCTGCTTCAATCTCCGATCTGCCGAAGGAAGCCGGAAGGGTTGCAGGGAAAGCCGCAGCCAGCTCCTTTGACCATCATAACATTTGAGGTGACTTAAATGAAAACCATCGGCCTCGCAGTAAACATGAAAAAAGAAAATGCAGTCGTCCTTGTCGAGAAAATCATTGACCTGATCGAAAAGCAGAACTGCAGCGTGGTCATGCCGGAAACTACCGCGGCAGCCCTTGGTTTGCCAAAATACGGCTGGCCGACGCAGGATCTGGCGAAAACAGACTGTCTGGTCGTCCTTGGCGGAGACGGCACTCTGCTTGGCAGCGCCAGGAAAGCCGCTCCCAGCGGGACCCCCATGCTGGGTGTAAATATGGGCAACCTGGGGTTTTTAACGGAAGTGGACGCTCCTGAACTTACCGAGGCCCTCGAAAAACTTATCCGGGACGAGTATGTGATTGAGGAACGGATGATGCTTGACGCCGGAGTTTACCGCAACGGCGCCCTGGTCTGGCAGTCGCTGGCCTTGAATGATACAGTAATCAGCAAAGGCGCCTTCGCACGCCTGATTTATCTTGAAACCCTGGTCGATGAAGAATATATAACCACCTACCCCGCAGATGGATTGATCATCGCCACACCAACAGGATCCACCGCCTATTCCCTTTCCGCAGGCGGCCCGCTGGTGACCCCCAACCTGGAACTGATGCTGGTGACGCCAATCTGCCCCCATTCACTGTGGGCAAGGCCCCTGGTCATCGGAGCGGAAAGCAAGGTCAAAGTTATCATAATGTCCGAGCTTGACGAGATCATGCTGACCATGGACGGCCAGTACGGTTTCAAGCTCCAGAAGAAAGATACTCTGATAATCAGCAGATCGCCCCACAGGGCTAAATTCATCCGTCTTAAGCCACCCAGGTTTTTTTACCTGCTGCGCGAAAAACTAAGCGAAGCGGACCGCAATAATACAAATATATTAAGGAGCAGGTGACTAGTGAAGGTCAGGCGGCAGAAAAAAATTGTGGAGATCATCTCCCAGAAAAAAATCCAAACTCAGAAAGAGCTTGCCGACATCCTGCGTCTTTCAGGCTTTGAAGCAACCCAGGCCACCGTATCCCGGGATGTCCGGGAACTCGGCCTGATCAAGGCGCCCTCGGAAAAAAATACGGTCCGCTATACCCTGCCGGGAACACCTGCGCCCGTGCAAAGCGACAACCGTCTGAAACGTTCCTTCAAGGATTCCGTGGTCAGCCTTGACCACAGCGAGAACCTGATTATCATCAAAACCCTTCCCGGCGAGGCGCAGGGGGTTGCTTCGGCCGTTGATCAGGCCGGCTGGCCGGAAATCGTGGGCACAATCGGCGGCGACGACACCATCCTTGTAATTGCCAAGCTCAAGCGGTACCTGCCGGTCCTACTAAAACGCTTCAACCAGCTTGTCAGGGGGTGAACAACCCTGCTGCTCTCCATGGATATTCAGGATTTTGGCCTGATTGACAATGCCAGTGTGGAATTTTCCCCGGGCTTGAATGTTCTTACCGGGGAGACGGGCGCGGGAAAATCAATTGTCATCGATGCCCTGCAGATGGCGCTGGGCCACCGCGTTTCAACGGATTTAATCCGCACAGGCAGGGAAAAAGCCAGGGTGACGGCCATCTTTGAAATAGGCGGCCTGCCCGACCTTATAGGTTTGCTTTCCGGGCTGGACATCGAGCCCGGGGAAGACGGGACCCTGCTTTTAGCGCGCGAGATCAGCAAAACCGGCCGCAACATCTGCCGTTTAAACGGACAGGCTGTTCCTTTAAACCAGTACAGGGAGATAGGGTCCTGCCTGGTGGATTCTTTAAGCCAGCATGAGCAGCATTCCCTGCTTAGCCCCCAGTACCAGCTTAACCTGCTGGACAGTTTCGGCGGTCCGGGCGCGGCAGGCCTGCGAAAAAAAATAGGACAGATCTACACTTCCTGGCGTTCGGTCAAAGAACGCCTGCTTGCTCTCCAGGAAGGCGCCAGGGAAAGGCTGCGCCGGCTGGAAATGCTGCGCTTCCAGATTGAAGAAATCGACCGGGCTAAACTTTCTCCGGAAGAGGACGAAATTCTAAAGAGGGAACATAGTCTTTTGGTTAACGCTGAAAAAGTCCTCTCCCTGGCCGGCGAATGCTGCAGCCTGCTCTGCGGCGGTGATGGGCCGTATCACTGCGTTACTGAACTTCTCAGCAAGGCCAGGCAGTCCCTGCTTTCCTTAAGCCGTTTGGACGATTCGGTCAAACCGCTTCACGACGTCGTTGAAGATGCCCTGTACCAGATGCAGGATACCGGCCGCCAGCTTTCCGCTTACCGGGACAATATTCACAGCGACCCGGAGCAGTTGAAGAATGTTGAAGAAAGGTTATTTTTAATCAGGGATCTGAAGCGAAAGTACAGCGACAGTATTGCAGGCGTGCTGGAATACCGTGATCAGGCAGCCGTCGAAATTGAAGCTCTGGAGAACAACGAGGACAGCGCCGCGGCCCTGGAAAAGGATGCAGCCCGGCTGGAAGAGGAATGGCTTGCATCAGCCCGGGAGCTATCAAAGACCCGCAGGGAAACTGCCCGAAAATTGAAAGAGCAGGTCAAAGCGGAACTAGCCTCCCTGGAAATGGGAAAAGCAGATTTCCTGGTTTCCTTTGAGGACAAACCCGGTTTTTCCGCCTCCGGGCTGGAGAAAATAGAATACCTGATCTCCCCTAATCCGGGTGAGCCCTTAAAACCGCTGACCAGGATTGCATCCGGGGGGGAACTCGCCCGTGTGATCCTGGCGCTGAGGACAATACTGGCTAGGCTGGGCGGCATGCCAACCCTTGTTTTCGACGAAGTGGACACCGGCATTGGAGGTAGGACACTGCAGTCGGTGGCGGAAAAACTTTCCGAACTGGCGGCGGGCGGCCAGGTAATCTGCGTCACCCATGCGGCGGTAATCGCAGCCCGCGCCGACACACACTTCCACATTGCAAAGGAAGGCGACGACTCCCGCACGGCGATACGCATAGAACCCCTGGGGGAGGAAAGGCGGGTCCAGGAACTGACCCGGATGTTGTCGGGCAGCGAAGACGGGCTGGCCAGCGAGTACGCCCGGCAGATGCTCGAGGACGCCGGCAGGCTGTGACAGGAATAATTTCAGCGTAATACTAAAAAACCTTGTACCCCACTTTAATTTCAAACCGGAAGTGAGCTCAAATGAATTTTAGAAAAAGGCCGGCTGCCATAGCTGTGCTCGCCGCCTTGTTACTGGTTTGCCTGTTCTTAACTTCCAGGGGACCGGTCAGCTTCTTAAACATCAGCAATGCCGCAAACGGCAGCAGTTCTGAAACAACCAAAATGATCCAGTGGGCGAATGATGTAAAACCCGTCTTTGACGAACTGGGGGATGCCACGGAAACTTTAAACGCAGGCGATCCGGATAAAAGCCTCGGCCAATTGAAAACAGTTTCCGCCGACCTGGATAAAATAATCTGCTCCGCTAAGGACGTTCATCCCACACCGGAAACATCCGTCAATTTCAACAAGCTTCTTCTGGATCTGGGCAATTACAAGGCGGGAGTCGATCTTTCAATCAGGGCTCTTGAGGAATACCAGCGGGGCAACTATGCCGTTTTCACAGCCCTGAAAACTGAGGCATCAAACCTGATCAGCCGGGTAGAATAGGTCACCTGATCGTTTTTAATGAATACATAGGGAATACATAAGTCCAGCTAACTGCCGTCAAACTTTTTTTAAAAGTGATTATTGACAGCACCGATATAAAAGCCCATGAAAAGCCTTCCCGGGAAAAAAGCACATCGGGCGCTTCTTTCGGGCGCCGCACCGCCTCTACCGGGGAAAGCAAAATGTATTTCGGCTATAAACTTTACCTGTCAGCCGTAAACACCTTTATAGGACCGGTACCTGTCGCCGCCAGGGTAGCGCCGGCCAACTGCTCGGATGTAGATGTAGATGAAGAGATTGCTCCAAAGCTAATGAAGGAAACCTGCGATTTTCATGAATCCGTTCTAGAATATAAGCCATTTTATTACCTCTTGGATGCCGCCTATGACTCAATTTCAATATACATTCAAGCAATTGAGCAATAAGGGCAGGCAATTATCAAATTAAACCGCCGGGGCCATGAAAATACTTCTCTTGAATACACCGATGAAGGTACACCTTATTGCCCCGCTGGGAATCCAATGTTTTACCCGGATACAGCTTTACAAGAAGGGGACGTGGTTGCTCGATAGTCTGGTTCCCCACCCCTACGCCAAAAAGATACCGTTTTTATTTTGGCTTTTCGACCACTGCCGCAAGATGCACTTGTGGGCAAGCAACCTGGTGGCCATTCACGCAGTTAAGCAAAGCGGGTTGGAATACCCACTCTTTTACGCCCTTTGGGACAATACCCGCACGAAATTTGAGTTGTCCCTGGAGATGCTCAAGGACCTAAGAGCAGCCCTGCCGGAAAAGCCCAGCTGTGGGTGAGCATGGACCGCTGGTACTTCAACAAGGATTTTCTTTGGACCCTGGAGGGTTTATCCCACGACTGGGTGACCAAGGCCAAGCGGAACACCGTGCTTTACCGCCTGGAACGGGGTAAAAAAAGACCGTTACGTCCGGGTTAACGCCCGGCAGCTCTTAAAGAAGTACCACTCTTTCCTGGCGATAAGGTTATATAAAGAGCTTTTTGCTTTGTAAGCTTTTTTTGTTTTTTAGTCATTTGCATGAACAACCAGGCCTATGTGATAACTTAAACTTTTCAACCGGTTTCTTAACTCGATGCCCCTTCTTCTTTAGCAGAGAAAACATAAAAGTTTGAGATCCTGGCAATGGGGGATTCCTACCCCCCCATTCTATTTGGTTCTAAACCGTAAGACTTAAAAATTTCTTCTATTTCCTCTAACTTTTTATCAGAGTACCATTCCCCCACAGCAAACGGGTACTCCAGGCCTAATAATCTGTAGCTCTGTCCAGCCCATGGATGGAAAGGAAGAATGTCAACCTTTTTTAAACCTAGCGAGGAAATAAATTTAGCAGTATCCTTCAAATTTTCTTCTGAATCATTGCCTTCCGGAATTATTGGAACACGTATTTTTATTTCTACCCCTTCCCTCTCAATTATCCGCCTGGCGTTTTCTAGTATAAGTTCGTTTGATACCCCGCTAAATCTCTTGTGTGCTTTGGGATCCATATGTTTAAGGTCAAAAAGAACAACATCAGTATAATCAAGTATCTCATTTAAAATTTCCCATTTTACGTAGCCACAGGTATCGAGAGCGGTACCTATTCCTTTTTCTTTGGCTGTCTTAAGTAAAGCAAGACAAAAATCGGGTTGTGCCGTTGGCTCTCCCCCCGACACTGTTATTCCTCCGCCAGAATTTTCATACATTGGGCGATCCTCTTCAACTTCTTTCATTACCTCGTCTACTGTCATGAAATCACCAGAGACAATAAAAGCACCTTCAGGACATTCCTCAACACACTTTCGACAACCAATGCAAAGACCCTTATCTATTCTTATCTTTCTGATCATCTTGCTTTTCAACTGCATGGGCACAAATTCAACCCCTCTCTCACCGGGAACATCCAACGTAACAATTCCTCCCTCATGCCACTTTCTTTCTACTACTTGCATGGCTCCGGCAGGACATATATCGTCGCAGTTACCACAATCATTGCAATTAGGCCATAAATGAAAAACCTCCGGAAAGTGCCGTACCCCTTCCGGATTATGACACCAGTGACACCTTAGCCGGCAACCCTTGAGAAAAATTGTAGTACGTACTCCTGGCCCATCGAATATTGAAAAATGCTGAATGTTCGAAACTATTCCTACCAACATTACTTTTTTTCCTCCTTAATTCTGCCTTGAGAAACTTCCATAAAAAGTTCTCTATCGGTATCAACCGTCTGCTCCTTGCCACATTTAGGACACTCTCGCACCGAAAAAGTCGGACCGCAGCACCTATCTCCACCGGCATATTTTAAGCTAATGAGCTTAAATTGATCAAGTTTACCTTCATGACCGCAATTCATGCATTTCATTTTTTAGTTCTACCTCCTTACATGAGTTATGCACTTAATGGCAATTGCTTCCACTTTAGGTTGCCATTAAACCACCTCATTTCCACCCTATCGGGCCAATAAGCTTCACACAGCCTTTGAAAACGTCGGACTCCTTCATCCATTATAGGGTAGACAATCTTTCCTGATGGTGAAGAACGGAATTCCACCACACAACGACCCCTGAAAAGGCGCCTTACAATTTCTCCGTGCGTAACCGCCTCCCCCTCCTTATTGTGCTCCCGTCTTGCGCAAAACGAACCAAAGTTTCTGCCACGAAAAGCAGGGTGAAATAGGCGTGGATGGTATTTTCACTGGTTGAATGATGTCTTTCGTCAGCCCCAGTTTTTTTAGTTCTACCTCCTTAGAAGATTTTCAAAAAATCTTCTTAAGCCTCCGCCAAAGTCTTCCATTCACCTCCAAAAGCCGTCCTGATGAGTGTATTTAATGGCCATGAACCAGCCGCTTAAACACCTTTACCCTCCAATAGTGACTTCATAACCATTGCTTTTAAAGATTTCTTCAAAACCTACTAAATCCTCTGGAACTATCGAATCGATCTCAGCAAAAAGATAATCCCTGTCTAGCTGCTTATACTTACCCATAGCCCAATTATGGAAGGGAAGAAGATCAATTCCTTCCACTGCGTCGCCGAGGCCCCTGGCCAGTTCAGTTACGGCATGAATAAACTCCACCTCATTATTTACTCCCGGAATTATTGGTAAACGAAGTCTTATCTTCTTTTTTTCACTACATATTTTATGCAGATTTTGAAGAATGAGCTCATTTGAAACACCGGTTACTTCTTTGTGCTTTTGTGAATTCAAACTCTTTATATCGAAAAGAATCAAATCTGTCCAATTAAGCACTTTCTCCAAATCCTCCCAAGGCGCAAAGCCTGATGTATCTATGCAAGTATGAATCCCTGCTTCTTTTGCCCGGCTTAATATTTCCACAGTGAATTCACTATTATAAAGCGGATCGCCGCCTGATACAGTTACTCCGCCCCCAGAATTTTCGTAGAATATCCTGTCTGCTTCAACTTCATGCATTAGCTCATCAATATTCCAATGCTTGCCAATTATTTCCAGAGCTTTATAAGGACATTCTTGAATACATTTTATGCATAAGGTACACTTATTCCTATCCCTTTTTGGAAATTCTCCATTTGGTCCGGGAGGACTAATCGCACCTTCCGGACATACTTCACTGCAATGTCCGCATCTCATGCATTTCGTCTCCATATAATAAAACTCTTGATAAGGATAAATGCATTCAGGATTATGACACCAGGTACATTTTAAATTACAGCCCTTCAAAAAAATAGTCGTCCGAATCCCGGGACCATCATTAGTAGAAAATCTCTGCACATTTGTAACCAGGATTTCTTTTCTCAATTAATATTCTCCTTTCTTTAAAACATTTTCACAACAATATCTCGTCAAGCGCAACCTCCGCAAAAAATAGCCACTAATCCCCGTCACTAGCAAAAACATAAATTCCTTCTTCTAAATTGCCGGTCAGTTAGTTTCCTTGATAAACTCACTATGCGATGGTTTTTTTTCAAAATTTTCGCAAGCATCATTGCGCAGGTTAACCATTTTTCCCGGCACTACCATTGTAGCGGTACCGGAGGTTGTCTCATCCGGTGGAGTATCTTTCACTCCGTAAATACAATAGCCTTCCATTGGATCTGTAAGACCCATTCTCCCGTAACGACAATCTTTACACCTTGGCATTTCTTCTTCCTCCTCAGAAAAAATTCTGTATGATTGACATCTTCCGGAATCGTATTTATGAAAGTTCTCTTGGGCAATCTCCTTACATATTTCCGGAGGGAGAGGATGACTTTCCTCTCCCTCCGGAAATTCCCTGATTTTTCTAAATTGCCGGTCAGTTAGTTTCCTTGATAAACTCACTATGCGATGGTTTTTTTTCAAAATTTTCGCAAGCATCATTACGCAGGTTAACCATTTTTCCCGGCACTACCATTGTAGCGGTACCGGAGGTTGTCTCATCCGGTGGAGTATCTTTCACTCCGTAAATACAATAGCCTTCCATTGGATCTGTAAGACCCATTCTCCCGTAACGACAATCTTTACACCTTGGCATTTCTTCTTCCTCCTCAGAAAAAATTCTGTATTATTGACATCTTCCGGAATCGTATTTACGAAAGTTCTCTTGGGCAATCTCCTTACATATTTCCGGAGGGAGAGGATGACTTTCCTCTCCCTCCGGAAATTCCCTGATTTATGTTTATCCTAGTTCTTGTTCTGTACGCGCGATAACTGCATCCTGAGCCATCTTGGACAACGAGATAAACCTGGCGCTGTAACCGGCTATCCTGACGATCAGGTGCTCCCATTTTTCCGGCTCTTTTTGGGCGCTGCGCATATCCTCAGTCCGGACTACATTAAATTGAACGTGATCACAGTTAAGATCATGCCACGTCTTCATATACGCGCTCCATACATCAAATCCTTTTTCAGATTCCCTCATCAAACCTACCGGCAAACGCTGGTTAAGCTGGATTCCTTTTATTCTCTCGTTGGGTAGTTTAGATACGCTTTTCAGCACCGCCGTGGGCCCCTTCTTATCCAACCCCATGTAGGGCGAGCACCCGCCGTCATGTGTAGGCTCCCCATGACGGCGGCCAAACGGCTCCGCCCCAATCATTGAACCAAGGGTAACAAATGCTGAAACTGATTGCGGAACTATAGTTGCTCCTTTTTCCCAGCCCACCATTTTATGCGCTGCCCATACATCACATGATACATTAAAGAACCAGTTGGCTATCTTATCAACATAATCATCATCATTGCCAAATTTCGGAGCAGACAAAAATTCCTGCCTCATTTCTTCGTATCCCTGCCAGTTTGCCTTGAGCGCTTCCAGAAGCTGGGCCATCGTATATTTCTTTTTGTCAAAAACCCAGTACTTAATGGCTGCCAGATCATCAACCACACCCACCGGACCCGGATAATAATCCGCCCAGGTATTTGTATACGGCTTATTGTAGCGGTGGAAAGCGCCAACTCCTTCTTCTACGTTCCAGTCGTCCATCATGGCCAGGAAGGGACTCTCCAGCCACTTATTTTCTGCATAGCTGGTAATCTCTTTATTCATAAACATAAGCTGCGAATTATGTTTTATTTGTTCTTCAACCGCTTTTAACAGATCCTCCCAGGTAAACTTGCTGGCGTCTCCTGTATGCGCCCCGCACTGTTTATTGCTAAACCACGCGTCGAAGCCATCCGACAAGGCCATCGTTCCTACGGCGGGACCGACAATGCCACTGCCACCCTCATTTCGGGAGTGCTGGGTTGAACGCCTGCCTGTAGCACCAGGCGCCATACAAAGAACCAGCGCCCAGCGGGCAGCCACCTCCGGCGGCCAGCCATGGTATTCCATACTATGTTTGAAATTTTTTTCATAATTTTTTATAGAAGGGAACCCAAAACCCTGGGAAATACATTCATAAACGAGTCTTCTCGTTTTTTCATTGCACTTCGGGGAATATTTAAAGGCTATTGATGGTTCGTTGGTGTGGATATTTAAAGCCGCTTCCAAGATGACGTCCGTAAGATCGGTACACATATCATTACCGTTTTCGTCCAGCCCGCCGAGAGAAAGGATGTGGAGGTCGTTTATGCCGGGATGAATTATTCGCATCCATCTTCCCTTTGTTACTGTGCGCTCGCATACTTTCAATCGTTCGCATTCAATAAGCTCGACTGCTTCTTCCCTGGACATCGGCTGGGCCGTCTTGTCAATAACGCTCGCTTTGTAGTAAGGCCACAACAAATTGTCCTCCAGTTGAGAGTAACCGGAGCAGTAGCGTTCGATATTTTGGGCCACTACAAAGCAGAACCACTTTGACTGCATAGCGTCTTTAAGCCCGCGGGCCGGCTCCGCAGGTACCCGCGCGCAAATATCGGCGATCTCCAAAAGTTCCTTCTTTCTTTGCCCGGCACCACCCACACTGTCGCTTAAGTCAAAGTTTTCGGCGATGATCCTGGCCAAGCGGCTGTACTTTCTTGCCCAGCCGATAACCGCCCTGGCGGAGATGTTCATTGCCTCCCAGGCGTCGATCTTCTCAAAAAGCGGAAAGTTCTCTTCGCCCCGCCACGGAAACGTCTTTATCTTATCACGGGCATTTTTAATGTTATCCTCGCACCACTTAATCCTTTTCTCCAGGCCATCTTCTAAAACAGACTGGTAGGGCGGGCAGGCGCTGGTATAAAAGTGCGCCCAAACCGGCGGCTCACCTATAACACCGGTGCTAAGCTTTTCCAACGATTCGGGATCAAAATACCGCTCGCACCTTGATGATAATGACCACTGCTTCCAATACTCTACCATTTTTACCCCTTCGTCGTATAATTCCGGGGGAGTAACAGTATCATCTTCCAGATAATCCATCATATTTTTAGCGCCGCCTTCGGGAAAAAGTTCTAACTTATCCGGATATTCATTGTGCGATCCAACAATCAATTCCTCGTCCTGAATATAAATACTGCAGTTCTTCAGGTAGTGCTCCAGGCACTTCGCCCTGATAATTATGGGAAGTTCTCCAGCATTTGCCTTATGTCCTTCAGTGTATAACCTTGCTCTTTCGAGGGAAATTTTTATGTCTTCCCGCACATACTCTCCCCCGGCAGTATGCGCCCAGCGGCAGCGTTTGTAAAGATGTTTCGTCCGCGGGGTACTCCCTGGCCCTTCTTTAATCTTTTTTTCCCACATGACTTTTCCTAAAGGCTGCCCTTTCCTGTCGATCTTTAGATCCCGGGAAATTTCTTCTAACACAGCAGCGCTCGCCATTTTTTTCACTCCTTATTTTAAAATTATTTTAAAACAGTTTGGTTCTTCTTTACCTTTTCTTATAATCCGTGCACTTTAAAGCGTCCATTTCATCTTTCGTCCTTCTTGCGTGCCAGTACCTACCTTTGTTATCGCGTAATTCCCGGATGCAATCCCCTGCCCCCTTTTCATAGTCCCATTCATTTTCGGGAACCGGGAAGAAACTTTTGCACTCTTTACACTGTGGCATCTTTTTCACCTCCCTGCAAAATAATATATTTTATTTTTTTATTTTTATGAAACCTCCTTTCTTTCCGACATTAATATTGATCTTACCTACGAGTTATGGATACGAAGAATACTAATGAAGGGGTATTCGACATGGAGCGCAAACGTTATGACAAAGCATTTAAAGAACAGGTAGTACTAAAAATTCTTAGCAAAGATACAATAATATAACTACTATTATAATATTATTGTATCTTTTATACAATTGAAATTTACACACTTCTCTCATTTATTTTAATATTTCTTCGACAGGATTTTTTCCTTATATTGCACATTAAAAGAAGTCTTGCTGGAAGCAATTCTGATGTCGCAGACAAACACCAGTTCCATGCCGCCGCCAAGCAATCAGTCTTGAAGGAAAAGACAAACTTCTAGAGCTATTCAAGAACCCCTTCATTTTGCAACTCCGTAATGGCTACTTCATCTAACTGTAATATATTTTTTAATACTTCAAATGTATTTTGTCCCAATAAAGGTGCGTGCTTTCGGATTCCTGGCGGTGTTTTTGACATACGTACGGGTGAACCTGTATATAAAGTAATTCCTACTTCGGGGTGATCTAGATATACAAAAAAGCCTCTAGACTGAAGTTGGATATCTACTATAACTTCCTTTGCATTATATACCAGGCCGCTGCGCACCCCCATTTTTTGCAGATCAAACATGAGTTCTTCTCCATCCTGTTCGGAAGACCACTTTTCTAGTTGGGCGTCCAATTCATCCCGGTTGGCCAGCCTTCCCTCGTCAGTAGCAAATTTTTGATCTTCGGCCCACCGAGGATTTCCCATGCACTCCTTTAACGATACCCATTCCTGGTTGTTAAATACAGCAATGGCAATCCATTTTCTGTCCCCTTTTACTTTATATGCCCCATGCGGCGCAAAGCTGGGGTGCCGGCAACCCATCCGGGATTGAATACGCCCGTTTGCCGCGTAATCCATTAGTGCTACCGCCGAGGTTACGGCAATTCCCGCCTGCATTTGGGGCATTTCTATATACTGTCCTTCTCCTGTTTTCCGGCGATGCCTTAAAGCTGCGACAATGGCAAAAGCAAGATGAGTAGGCACGGGAATATGGTCGGTATAATTGGTTCCCGTACCAACGGGAAAACCATCGGTATTTCCCGACAGGTAGTTAAATCCGGTAACTGAATTTATTAAAGCGCCAAAAGCCTTGTATTTTATATACGGCCCTACATTCCCCCAAGGGGGCATATCTATGTAAATAATATCCGGCTTTACTTTTTTCAAATCCTCGTATCCCAGTCCCCACTTTTCCATTTGCCCTGCTGAAAAGCTATTGATTACAACATCGCTTTTTTCTATTAAAGGAACAACTACCTCCCGAGATCTGGAATGATTCATATTAATAGAGATGCTTTTCTTGTTTGGATTCCTGTTGCTAAAATATCCGCTGCGCTCAATTCCCTTTTCCTTGTCTTTAAATGGCGGTGCCATACGTGTGATCTCCGGTCTTTTGTGGGTTTCTATTTTAATTACCTCTGCGCCACACTCGGCCAGAAAGCGGGTTGTCAGTGGACCTGCTCCAACCCAGGAAAAGTCCGTCACCCTAATTCCTGTCAGGGCATGTTTATACATATATTACCCCCCTTTCATTTAGGGTTTCTATCTGTTCTTTTGAATATCCTATTTCTTCCAATATCTCCCTGGTATGCTGTCCGAATGCCGGCGCTGGTTTTATCTGCCAGGGGATTTTTTCCATGAGGTAAGGCTCTCCGGGATAACAAACCTCTCCTCCCAATACTTCATGAAATAATGTCTTAAAAAACTGCCGGTAGTTCAAATGGGGATCTTCATATACATCTTTAGAATCAAATATAGGAGCTATGGAAATGCCCCTTCGTTGGCCTTCCTCAAACAAGAACTTTTTATCATGTTTCATAGTAAAAGACTCAAAAATTTCCCTGAATACTCGCTTCGACTCCGCATCTCGTCTAAATCTCGTTGATTCCCATTCTTTTTGGCTTATTATTTCTGAGCCCTTAACTCCTTCCTCTCTTAGCCATTTAGGAACAGGCACCCATAAGTACACATTGTCTCCCATCTGAACTATATAAACATAACCATCTTTGCAGGGGTAAACACCATACCCTGCTTCCGTTGTAGAAGAGCTTCTGCGAATCGTCTTTTCCAGATCCCAGTATTGTAGAGCGTTCTCCAATCCTGTAGCCACACATGCCTGCATAGAAACGTCTACGAATTGTCCTTCTCCGGTTCGTTCAGCTTCGTATAAAGCGATTATGGTTCCCACTGCTCCATACATCGAACCTGCCATGTAAGCCTGTTCACCATACGCCCACGCAGGTTTTTCATCATCTTCCCCCGCCATGTATAAAAACCCGCCCAGGGCCATTATTGTCAGATCAGAAGCCTTCCATTGGCAATAAGGTCCTTCCTGCCCAAAGGGAGTTATCGCAGTATGAACCAGTCTGGGGTTTTCCTTCCTCAAGTAAGCGTACGATAATCCTAATTCATCCAAATATCCGGGAGGGAAGCTTTCAATTAGAATATCTGCTGTCTTTATTAGCTTTAAAAATACTTCCTTCCCCTCTTGCTTTGTTATATCCAGGACTATTCCCCTCTTACTGGTATTATGGTAAAGAAACTTTAAACTGTTTTCCCTCCCCGGTTTATCTTTATAAAATGGCCCACTATACCGGAGAGGATCTCCTTCCGGGGATTCAATATGGATAACATCTGCTCCTAGATCAGCATATAATTTTCCTGCATAACTACTCATTTCACTTCCAAAATCGAGCACCCTGATATCTGATAATGAACTCATGATTTATCTTTCACCTCCAAAAAACTTTACTTTATTAATTCACAGAAAGAAGAGAAAACAATCTCTTCTTTCTATGAATTGTTTTTTTAAGAATTACTACATAGCTGCATAAATGCTTTTCCCTCCGCAAACGTAAAGAACCTGCCCTGTAATATACGACGCTTCATCACTTGCGAAGAAGATTACCGTTCTGGCAATATCATACACATCACCAATCGTTCCAGTAGGCTGTATTTTTGTAAGGTTCTCTCGAATTTTCTCAGGCAAAGACATCCATAGTGGAGTATTAATTAGACCTGGCGGTATACAATTAACTGTAATTCCACGTTTCGCAAGTTCCAATGCCAGGGTACGGGTGAAACTAACCATCCCACCCTTAGAAGCTGCATAATTTGCCTGCGTAGGCCACCCCAACCAGGCGCGCGATGCAATATTAATTATCCGGCCATAATTTTGCTCTCTCATATACTTTACCGCTTCTTGCGTACAGAGAAACACTGCCTTTAAATTAACATCTAGAACTACATCCCAATCTTCTTCTGTTAACTTCAGAAGTCCTTTATCCCTGGCTATACCAGCATTATTAACAAGAATATCTATCCTTCCATAAGTATCTACTACTTTTTTGAACATATTCTCTACTTCTGCCTTTTTTGTTATATCTGATTTAATCCCCATAGCTTCTCCGCCAGCAACATTTATTTCTCCAATCACCTCGTCTATTCTATCTTGAACAACATCATTTATGACTACCTTTGCGCCTCGTTCGGCCATTGCTTTCGCAGTACCCTTACCGATCCCGCTTCCCGAACCGGTAATTAAAGCCACTCTATCTTTTATATTCATTTTTTAATCCTCCTTTAACATGATAATGAACTTAAAACGCCCCTGCCGCCGCAAATGTACAGGGTCTGCCCTGTTATATAACCTGCTTCGTCATCAGCAAAATATAATACTGCAAATGCGACATCTTCTGGTTTACCAATTATACCCATCGGTTGCGCTTTGATCAAACTCTCTTGTTGTTCTTTAGGCAATCCATCAAAATATGGTGTTTTAATTAAACCAGCCGCTACACAATTTACCCTGATTCCATCCTTTCCCAGTTCCATAGCTAATGAACGAGACAGGCTAACTATGCCGCCTTTAGAAGCAGAGTAATTTGTCTCTTCGGGCCATCCCAGCATTTCACGTGACGAAACATTGATTATCCGACCATACTTCTGTTCCTTCATATGTTTTGATGCTGCCTGGCAGCAAAGAAATGTTCCTTTTAAATTAAAATCTATGACTTTATCCCAGTCTTCCTCTGTTAGTTCTAAAATATTGCTATTTTTAACCATATCGGCGCAGTTTACTAAAATATCTATACGTCCAAAACTTTCGATTATCTTTTTAAACATTTCCTGTACTTGATCTTTTTTTGATACATCTGCGGTTATACCAATTGCCTGGCCGCCATCATTTTGAATTTCTTTTACCACCTTATCTACTTTCTCTTTATCAACATCACTTACAACCACCCTGGCTCCATTTTTAGCCAGGCTTTTTGCAACTGCTTCACCAATTCCAGATCCTGCTTCAGTAACTAATGAAACCCTATCTTTCACTGCCATCTTTTTATCCCCCTTCTTTAATTACTTTTATTTCAATATTTAAACTGATAAAAATAAAAACTAACTAGTTAATATATGAATAGTACAGATTGCGTTCTCTGTACCATACACTCCGCCGCCAGTTACATGCGTTAATGCAACCTTACAATCCGGTACCTGACGTTCTCCAGCATCTCCGCGTATTTGCCAGGTTGCCTCTACAATCTGAGCAGCTCCTGAAGCGCCTGTTGGATGGCCGCAAGACAACAGTCCGCCGCGCGGGCTAAAAACAACTTTTCCGCCATAATCCGCATCGCCTCTTCTGAGAAATTCTGCTGATTCTCCGTGTTTACAGAAGCCAAGCGATTCATAGTATAAAAGCTCACCAACTACAAAAGCATCGTGACATTCTACCATATCGACGTCTTCAGGACCCAAACCAGCCATATCGTATGCTTTTTTAGCACACCTGTATGTAATATCCATATACGTCATATCTCTAAAGGAATTATTAAAAATACCTGTTGTGATTGTTGACGCTGCTAGGCGAACAAGCTTTTTCCCTATCTTTTCTGCTTTTTCTTTAGTAGCAAAAATAACCGCTGCCCCGCCGTCAGAATTCGGGCAACACATTAAAAGAGTAAATGGATCAGCAATAACTCTGGCGTTTAAAACCTCTTCGACGGTAAGTGGAGTCCGGAAATCTGAGTATGGATTTACTGTGGCATGCTTACGGTTTTTTACAGCTATCATTGCCAAATCTTCTTTAGTCGCACCGTGATCATGCATATAACGCTTTGCCCTCATTGCGTAAAGACCTGGCATTGTCATACCATGTATTGCTTCAGGATCATTTAAATCAGGTGAAAATGCTGTGCCACCAGCTCTGTATGAGGAGAGACACTCAACACCAATTGCCATCGTTACGTCATTAAGTCCTGTAGCCACTCTTTCCCATGCCATATGAGCAGCTACGGCACTGCTTGAGCAAGCGCCTTCCGTGTTCTTGATTGGAATTCCTTGACAACCAAGCGTAATTCCAATCCTCTGCCCAAGACATATAGTCTTGGAAAGGCCGATCATGTTACCAACAGCTATTTCCTCAATTTCCTTCAGCTCAATACCAGCATCTTTTAATGCATCTCTGGCTGCTTGTCTACCTAATTCATCAATTGATACCGGCGCTTTTCGATATAATTTTGTCATTCCTACACCGATAACATATACGTCCCTTAAGTTCATTTAACTTTCCTCCTTTATTCAACAGGCTTAAATTTATAACTAATCATTGATTTTCCATCAGCATCCTTTCTGATTTCCCCTACCGTTACCTCTACATCCATGCCTATTTTCATTTGCTCCGGTTCTGCCATAATTTGGGCAAGAACACGTACATCTTCAGGAAAATCAACATACCCAACCGTCAATGGGGCTTTTAATCCCGGCTGAGGAGTATATTGAATTGTATAACTATATACTTTCCCTTTTCCACCAAGAGGTTGTTTTACCAAATCTTCAGACAAGCAATTGAGACAAACATTTACCTTTGGAAAATATAACCTTCCGCATTTTTCACACCTATAGGCAACTAAATAAGGTTTTTCCCCTCCTTCTGGTATTACTAGAAAATCTGGATGATAAATAACTTGTCCTTCCATAAATAATTCCTCCTATCATACTTGGTTTCCTTGATGTAGTTTTCACAAATCCCACGCTTTTCGTAAATTTTCACCTTATCTGCAAGTTCCCATTCCGCTATCCATTCTGAAAACGATGTTGCCACCTCATCTCTCAGATTTGCAATGATTTCTTTTATCATTTGCCAGCACCGTTGGATGTATATTTGACACCTCCTTCCTGATTTCCTTTAACATTAACCGCTCTGCTGTCTTTCATTGTATTTCCATGGAAGTGTCTTTTTAAATCCTCTTATATTCCTTTAAAGACTGGTTTGCGCTTTTCCAAAAACGCGGCAGTTCCTTCTTTAAAGTCCTCAGTACCGGATAGCATGCCTAGCCCTTGGGCCTCATAATGAAGCAAAGAATCTACATCCTTCGTTGCCAGGGCTGTAATGGTCTTGATTGTTTTAATAACCAAAGGCGGTTTTTGGGCTAGCTCTTTAGCCCAAGAATAGGCTTCCGCAAGAACTTGACCAGAGGGTACCGCTTTATTAACCAAGCCAATCTCTTCGGCAACCTTTCCACTTATCGGTTTTCCAAAACAGAGCATTTCTTTTGCCTTTAACGGGTTTATAAGATGCGGCATCTTAACCGTACCGCCCCCTGACGGGATGGCGCCAATATTTACCTCTGATAGGCCTATCTTGGCATCCTCGGCTACAATACGAAAGTCACAAGCCAGCATTAGTTCACACCCACCACCCAAAGCATATCCTCTGACAGCGGCAATCACCGGTTTGCCCAGCTTTTCCAACTGGCCAAAACACTCCTGGAACTTCCTACTGAACGCATACCCATTAAAGGTAGAGTTAATTTTGTTAACTTCAGTAATATCGGCCCCTGCACTAAAAAACTTTTCGCCACCGGAGATAACCAAACACCTAACTTCCTGGGATTGTTCCGCTTCGTTAACAGCCTGATGGAACTCATCCAGTAAAACCTGGTTAAAGGCATTCATCCGTGACGGCCTATTTAAGGTTAGTGTAAATACACCTTCATCCAATCCCGTTACAAGCACCTCATAATTCACTTTCACTTTATACCCTCCATCCCTTTAATTCTATGATCAACCACTGTTCCCAATTACACATTTTCCCCTGAACTCAGATCCAACAAACCATATCGGTCATAACCTATAAAGTATTATGTTTAATACTCGTAAAAGCCTCTTCCAGTCTTTTTGCCTAAATGGCCCGCCCGCGCCATCTGCCTCAGAAGTGGAGCAGGTTTAAACTTTGGACCAAATTCGG
>DMZI01000068.1:35095-108243 GCA_003485325.1 Desulfotomaculum sp. | reverse complement strand
CGGCGGAATGGAGAATTTTTATGTTCAATATGACTGACGGTGTTATTGTAAAAGAAGATGGTTTTAAATTCGCTATTGTACCTGTAAAGTATCAAATAATCAAAAACAAACATCAAGCTGAAAAAGCCCAGGAAAAATCCAGTTTAGAATTTCCCGGAATGCCTATAATCTTAATGGCCATGGGCATAAACGGTGTGCCGGAATACTATGGACAGGAAGACATTGTTAATTACCTGAATAATAACCCCACCCGGTCACCATGGAAGTTATTTAAAGTTAAATAAATTTTAAATTTCCTCTCCTAACCTTTTTAGTGCCTGGCGCCTGGTATATAGTTCTTTGCCCCCGTTTACAGGCTTGGGAGGGTACATCATGAAAGCAAGCTCGATCTCTTTTGCCCTGGAATCATTTTTATCTTACAACTATTCTCCGGCAATGGTAAAAAGAGCAGCCGGCATTGTAGGAAAAATGATTGATAAGAATATAAATTCGGGTACCCTTAATAAAATTCAAAATTTTCGCTTGTCCAGATTTATTAATTATCTGTCAAAGAAATCCCCCTTCTACCGCAATATGTTTAATAAATATCAAATTAATCCGTCTTCCATCCATAGCCCTTCAGATCTGCGTATTTTACCCTTTACTACTTCAAATGATTTGAGGAAATGGGAACGTTTTTTTTGTGTTAAACCTGAACAATTTGCCGCTGTTTTCACTACTTCCGGTACTACCGGCGAACCGAAGCGGATTTATTATACCTGCCGCGAATTGCAAACACTTACCAATCTTTACGCTGTTTTTATGCGCATTTCCTGCACCGGCAGGCTGATAGTTCTTATAGCCTTACCCATGAGCCATGGCCTTTGGATTGGTTCAGCAAGCGCCATGCGTGCGGTGGAACGTGCCGGAGGTCTCCCCCTCCCTGTTGGCGCCAATAACTCAGCGGAAACCATTCAGTGGATGAAACGCTTTAAACCCAATATTTTGATTTCTTCACCTTCTTACATGACATCCTTAACCTGGGAGTCAAAAAGAATAAACTACCAACCAGTGATTGAAAAAGTTTTTTTAGGCAGGGAACTGCTTTCAGAAGATCAAAGGGAATTATTTAGTGAATACTGGCGGGCGGATGTTTTTGACACCTACGGTTCAACAGAAATAGGAAGCGCCCAAACAATATCGCTTCCTGGCTGCAATGCGCTCCATCTAAATGATTTTGATCTTGTTACAGAAATTATTGATCCTGTAACAAACCTGCCGGCAGATGAAGGTGAACTCGTTTTTTCTACCATATCCAGAGAGGGAATGCCTTTATTGCGTTATAAAAGCGGTGACCGGGCAAGATGGGAAACCTGCAGGTGTGAGTTCCCCCTGAGTTCAGTGCGCCTTCTCGGCCGTACAGATGATATGATTGTTGCTGGCGACATGAACCTCTACGGAAGAATAGTTAAAAGAATAATTGCCAGAATACCAGGTTCTACGGGGAAAGTTGCAATAAAAATAGATAAGATCCGGTTAATGGATAGATTAACCCTGCAGATAGAAGGAACGGGTATTGATAAAGAAGATGTTGTGCAGAAAAAAATGAAGTTGCCTTTATGCAGCGTTTCGAACCGTTTAATTGACATAGCAAAGTATTTTTGATATAAAAAAATTCAGGCGTCACAAAGACATATAGCCGGGGCTTGAAAATGAGCGAAACAAAAAGAATTACTTCCTCGGAAGAAATAAACTGGTCAGTAGTAACTGTCGTTATTGTCGGCACCTTTATGGCGATTTTGGACAGCAGCATAGTAAATGTTGCCCTTCCAAAAATGATGGTTATCTTTTCGGTTTCTGAAGACTCAATACAATGGGTTCTTACTGTATATATGCTTACGCTGGGTGTAATAATGCCGCTGTCAGGATTTCTCGGCGATACCTTCGGTTATAAGCGCGTATACTTCTTTGCCCTGGCCCTTTTTGTTATTGGTTCTGCTTTTTGCGGAATGTCCTGGAGTGTGAACAGCATGATCGGGGCTCGTATCTTTCAAGCTGTTGGCGGTGGAATCTTACAACCCATAGGGATGGCTATCCTTTATAATGAATGCCCCCGTTCAAAAATGGGAATGGTTCTTGGTGTCTGGGGAATTTCCGCAATGGCCGCTCCTGCGATTGGGCCAACTCTAGGAGGGTACCTGGTAGAATACGTCAACTGGCGGATGATCTTTTACTTAAACTTACCAATTGGTATAATTAACCTTTTTCTCGTAACTACTTCGCTTAAAGAAACTAAGCTTGTTAAAGGAAAACGGCTTGACGCTCCAGGCATCGTACTTTCAACAGCCGGGTTTTTCTGCCTGCTTCTGGCCTTAAGCAACGGGGCAAAAGATGGCTGGAATTCCCCGTATATTGTTACTTTACTCTGCGTTTCAGGATTCTCTCTATTTGCTTTTGTATTAAACGAACTCTTACATCCGGAACCACTTTTAGACCTTAAGCTTTTTGGTAATTTTACCTTTTCTATAGCAAATATAATCGGCTCTATCTTATCTATAGGCATGTTCGGGGCTATTTTTTTAATTCCTATGCTGCTGCAAAACTTCCTCGGTCAGACTGCTTTAAAAACGGGGCTCATCACATTTCCTTCGGCCGTCGCCTCGGGTTTGATGATGCCGATAAGCGGCAGGATTTTTGACAAGTACGGGGCAAAAGCTGTTACAATAGTCGGATTAGTAATTGTTTCCCTCACAACTTATATACTTGGCGGGATTAACGCCCTTACTCCCTTTGCCATGATAACTTTCTGGCTGACTATCCGGGGGGCAGGTATGGGCTTAAGTTTGATGCCGATCAGTGTTGCGGCAATGAATACTGTTCCCAAACACCTGGTCGGAAAAGCCTCCGCCTTGATGAACGTAATTCGCCAGATTTCAGCTTCCTTCGGAATTGCGATGTTTACAACAATTATGCAGAGCCGCGGCTCGTTCCATTTCTCAAACATGGCGGAGTCGGTTAACATGCGCACGGATATATACTATTCAATGCAGGCAGCGCTCCGTCATATAGCTTCAACTTTGACCATTTCGCCGCAGGCGCTTGGAATAGGTCTGGTTTCCAAACAATTAGTCGTGCTTTCAATGATCAAAGCCATTAACGACTGTTTTATTATTGCATCATGCATGTGTCTGGCAGCATTATTCCTATGCTTCCTTGTAAAAGGAGGGAAAAAAGCTGCTCAGCCTGATTTAAAAATTAAAAAAGCAAAACATGTTGCCTTTGAAGGATAAGGAGGTTACCAAATTGACACCAGAACAAATTCTTTCCGATCTAATCAAAATAAATACAGTTAACCCGCCGGGAAATGAGACATCCGCAGCCGTTTACCTCAAACAAATATTTGATGACGCCGGTATTTCAAATGAAATAATCGAATCTGAAAAAGGACGAGGTAATTTTATCGCCCATCTTGGTGAAGGCAGCAAAAGACTCCTTTTTTTATCCCATACGGATGTGGTCCCGGCCGGCGCCGACTGGAACGACAACCCTTTCTCAGGCAGTATTTACGATAACACAGTCCACGGACGCGGCGCTATGGACTGCAAAGGCCTCGCCGCTGCCCAGGCAAGCGCAATGCTTAATCTGGCGCGGAATAAAACACCTCTTAATGGAACGCTGATTTTTGCGGCCACTGCAGACGAGGAAAAAGGTGGCGACTTCGGTGTAAAAATGCTTCTTGACCAGCATCCTGATAAACTTCGCTGCGATTTTGCCATTAATGAAGGCGCAGAGGAACCTGTGCAGTTAGGCTCGAAAACTATTTTTTTTATTCAGGTTGGTGAAAAGGGCACTGCCTGGAGCAGATTAGTTACAAGAGGAAAAGCATGTCACGGTTCCATCCCAACTATAGGTGAGAACGCGCTGGTAAAAATGGTTTGCTCAATAAAAGACCTTTCCGGTTATAAGCCTGAGATAATACTCATCCCTGAAGTTAAGCACTTGCTAACCGAATTATCAAAGATAAAAGGCTTTGGAGCAACAGTTAGCCCAGAAAATGCGGATGAACTGATCAACTCTCTCGGAGACAAAAGCCTGTCGGAAACGTTAAGGTCAATGACCAGAATGACCGTTTCTCCAAATGTAATCTCAGGCGGTGAAAAGATCAACATTGTTCCTGATCTATGCCAGGCGGAAGTGGATATAAGGGTTTTGCCCGGCCAGGACCTGGAATATGTACTGGACGAACTGCGCAAATTTGTGAGCAGAGAAATTGAAATTGAAGTATTTAACTATCACGAACCAACTTTTTCAACATCCGATACTGATTATTACCGTCTTATCGAAAAGGCAACCGGAGAAGTCGCCGGGTCAGGAGTAATCTGCCTTCCCTATATCTCACCAGGAGCAACAGATTCCAGATATCTCCGTCTGGCCGGAATATCTGCATACGGGATTGGGCATATGGCAAGCGGATACGACCAGAGCGTTAAAGAAACTGTTCATGGTAAAAATGAGAGGATTGATATACCAAGCCTTAAACTAAGAACTGATTTTCTCATTGCCCTGGCCAGGGAGTATCTAGCCTAGCATTGCCTGGTTTTTTGCCTTTTAATATTTCTCCTATAAACCCAGACATATTTTCATAATGCGTTCTCTTTCAGCAGATGCGTCCGTAAGCATGGGGAACTCCTTAGCAATTCTATTAAATCTTTAACGGCCGGCTGCCCCTGGTAATAGTGTTTGATAGGGGGTTTTCGCCTCAAATCTTATTGCACAGATAAGCTGCTATATATTTTTCCCGGTATTGTATTTTTTCAATGTTAAATCCGGCCCTTTCAAGAAGCCCTTCCATAATCCAATCAAGGGTCGAATATTCATCTTTTATATGAACTTCCAAATCCCTGGCCAGCCTGTCACCGGCGTATTGCTTCATATTGTCTATTAAAGTTCCAAAATAAAGGCTGTAATCTTCAACATCAGAAGAATAAACTATATCTCTTAGAAACAGACGCCCTCCATCTTTTAACAGGCTGCAAATCCGTTTTAAAGCAATCAACTTCCAAAAATCAGGAAGGTGATGCAGGGCAAGTTGTGAAACTACTGCATCAACCATTTCACTTTTATGATGGTACGTTAAAAAACCCGCATGATAAAACTCAATATTGCTTATGCCTTTTATTTTTGCTTTGACATGCGCGGAACTAAGCATTACAGGAGATATGTCAACAGCGTATACCCTCTTGCAATATTTGGCTGCCTCAATTGCAAGCTCCCCCGTTCCTGATCCTATTTCCAAAATCACGCTGTCCCTAGATATATTAAGGGCTTCAATTATTTCTTTGTTTTCCTTTTTGATATTCCTCAATCCCTGCATACGCGAATCATATTCCTGGACCTCTCTTTTATCAGCGTAATTAGTGCCAATTTGCTTTAATTCGTTGAAAAGCACTCTATTACTAAAATTCATCAGTACACCTCCGTTGTTTTGCGCCACACTTTATAATTCTTTAAATTCTATATTTTTTCCTGCACGGTCAATTTTCAGGAACATATTGGGTATTCCATTCGTCTATTTTATATACCAATTGTAAAGGGGTGTTTGTTTCGATGAAAATTTTTCATCTGAAAGGATCTTTTATCTTGGCTGCAGCTTTGTTGTTATTCTTCTTCCTGTTCAACCCGGCCATATATTCAAAAGAGATGAGAAAGAGCGATCTGAAAACATTTAATTCCTATTCCGAATTAAAAGACTTCCTGCTCAGTAACAGGGAATTTATGCGGAAATTCAGCATGTTCTCCTATGGTTCTCCTATATTAACCGGATCAAGGAAAGAAAACATTTCCATGCCCAGCCTGCAAATATCGGAAGAATCAGCCGGAGATTCAGCTTCCCCAGAATTTTCAACAACCAATAATCAGGTCGATGGGGTTGAAGAAGGTGATTTGGTACAGTGTGACGGTGACGGCAAATATCTTTATGTTGCAAACAGCCGGGGAATAAGCATTATCTATGCATACCCCGCTGAGAAAGCAAAGGTTGTTTCTAAAATAAGCTTTGCCGCTGAGGCGATTCCAAATGAAATATATTTAAACAAAAACAAGCTGGCTGTAATTCTTGGAAACCGGCAGTCCCAATCAGGTGTAATGATCGAAGTTTTCGATATTTCTGATCACGAAAAACCTATTTTAAAAAGGGAGATAGCTTTCAAAGGAAACTACCTTAATTCAAGAATGATTGGGGATTATGTCTATACAATCGCCAACACGCCGGCAATCGAATATGAGCCGGGTACCGGCAAGGAACAGATCAGGTTGCCTGAAATCAGCCTGAACGGGGAAAATGATACAATCAACGCGAATGACGTACATTATTTTGATTACCCTGATTACTATGATCAGTACACCTTGATAATGTCATTTAATATTCTTAATGACAATGAAGCTGCAGCAAGTGAAACATTTTTATCCGGCGCCTCCCAAGATATTTATTCCTCACAGGAAAATATCTATCTATTAAGCCCTAAAATTCCTGACCTGCAAAATTATGTCCAAAAAATAATCAACGGCCTTGAAGAAGCTCTTCCCTACAATGTCGCCAGACAATTTGACGGACTTTCAACTTTAAGCCCAGCTAAAAAAATAGGCGGTCTTGAAAATATTATTAACGAAAACTTGAGCAATTTTAGCGATGAACAGGTAACTGCCCTTGAACAAAAGATGAATAGTCTATTTGAAGAGCTGAATAACAATATAAACCGGGAAAACAGAAAAACTGTAATCCGCAGGTTTTTTATCAAAGACGGCAGAATAACTTACAATTCCCAGGGTGAAATTCCGGGTTACGTGTTAAACCAATTCTCCATGGATGAATACAAGGGATTCTTCAGGATAGCAACGACCTCTCAAAGATTTGTCTTCGGTGAACCTTTATCAACCTCCAACAACATATATATTCTTGACCAGGGAATGAAGATTGCAGGCAGGCTGGAAGGACTTGCCCCTTCGGAAAATATTTATTCAGTCAGATATATTGGGACTAAAGCATACCTTGTTACCTACCGGCAAATAGACCCGTTATTTACGGTTGATTTAAAAGACCCATACAATCCCAAACTCCTTGGAGAGCTAAAGATTCCGGGTTATTCGGATTATCTTCACCCTCTTGACGAAAACCATCTTATTGGAATAGGCAAAGAATCGTCTATGCCGCAACCCATTCCCATAGATGAACCTTTAGGAGAACAAATCAGAACTATGCCTGTTCTTCCCCGGACAGGAGGACCATACTTAAAAATAGGGTTGTTTGATGTAAGCGACCCGGCAAATCCAAAAGAAATATCTAAGTATATCGTTGATCAAGAGGGTTCGGACTCCCTGGCGCTAAGAGATCATCACGCTTTCCTGTTCAGCCGTTCAAAAAACCTTTTATTCCTGCCCGTTTCATATTATCAAGAAAGGGTACAGACAAAAAACGGTTTTTGGGAAAATAATCTCGGCGGCGCCTGGCAGGGAGCTTACGTATTCGGAATAAGCTTAAAAAACGGAATAAGCTTAAAAGGCAGAGTAAACCATTCGGAAGAAAAAGCAGTCGAAGAACAATATCCTTACTACGAAAACGGCATAAAAAGGTCGCTTTATATTAATGACGTCCTCTACACTGTTTCAGAACACATGCTTAAAGCAAGCTCTCTGGAAAACTTAAAAGTTATTAAAGAGATCGATTTAGACGTTTAAATTCTTTCTTGGAACACCGGCATAGAAATCTTTTGTAACTTAAAAGTGAGGTTTGATTTTACCGGAGAAATCCTTAAACAACTCTATCCTTTAGGAAGTCCAGCAAATCATTGTTTTGAACTAAAAAGGGGTACTTTAATTTTACTGGGGCTGACACCATTTTCCAGAAGAATCTTCTTTAGCCCCTCACAAGTACCCTTCTTTACCAGACGCAGCTCAATGGGGCCATCCGTGCATTTATAATTTCGAATATGTTTTTTCAAAAATATCCCTGTCGCAGGGGTAAAGTTCTCCCTTTATCCCAATAATCAGATAGTCTCCCGGTTTCCCTTCCATCTTGCCTTCCAGTGTATCCACGGAAAATGAATTATCCATTTGTTTGGCTAAAATCGGTATTGGTTTCTTCACATACTTATCAAAAACACCCATTTGAGATATTTGCTCCGGCTTGATAAAAAGCATCTATTTACCCCCTAACTATTGATTTTTCTAGCTTATCCAGTTTTATTCAAGAAATACGGAGTAAAAAAGTGCATAGATCATGATAAACATGTCTAATAATTTTAAGGTCGGTATTATTATCCGGGTTGAACATCCATGCTGCTAAAGCGGCGCCAGCAGGAGGATGAAAATTCATCAATAAAGGGAGGGCAATGCCTTAAGCGCGATTTTGAGCCTTCATTCAAAGAACAAGTGAGCCCGAGGATAAGCGAAGGAATTGTTTGAGGCGCATTAGCGCCGAGTTTTGACTTAAGCCCGAGGGTGAACGAGTTCGTTCAAGTATAAGAGGCGAACATGAGCACGCTTAGCAGTTGACCTCCCTAATACAAATTAATTTTCAGGATAGACACCCATGCCGCCAATGCAGCGCCATCAGGTGATGAAAAATTAAGCATTCAGTAAAACCGTCCAAAGGGCACGGTGTTGTCAACAGCGAACGACTTGCGAAGCGCCGGTAACAGCAGCCGGCGAAGCGAGGGTAACCGGACAGCGGTGCGAAACCAGCGGCACACTGGTAGTTTCTTGAAGAGGCTAAATGAGATCAGAAGTATAATGGAAGCTATATTTTTAAAATTTGCCATGCCGCCTTTGCAGCACCGCTAGTCCGGTCCGAAGCAAGCCGTGCTGCTGTCGGTGCTTAAGCACCGGAGTGAGCGTTGATATTGCCGTGCCTATCGGATACTTATTTTCAGGATAGTTCCCCATGCCGCCAGCGGCGCCACAAATCATGAAAAGCTTATTTTCAAAGTAGAAACTGCTATCAGCTTTTTTTGTTATTTCCGTCTGTCTTCTGCTTTGCGCCAGTTTCCCCATGGCGCAACTACCAATTCACCTGAGTCAAAGCGGACCAATATATTTCGCGGCCCGGGTCCTTTAGAGCGAACAATTACTATACCACACTCACCGTATAAACGGTGCTGGTGATTGCGATTTACATAACGTACACGTATTTCCTTAATGAGTAAAACCTCCTCACCTCAAGTAAAGCCGCCCGGGTATTAAAAATATTATAGCCTATTTAAAGGTGTAATCACTGTTTGTTGCAATCAGTGTTCTTCCCTGCTGCATGCAATCCTTTATGCATTCCAACAGTCTCCCAAATTTAAGAAATCTATTTACGCATCTTTCAAATATTAAAGAACAGGCGAAAATTTATTGACTATACTTGCTTTTTAACTGTTTAGAAAACTAAAACGTGCCGATTATATATGAGATGAAATATTTATCTCTTTTTTTCTTTTTGGCGTCTGTTATGTATTAAATAAATATTAAAGGAAACCCGGGGGGTGAAAAGGATAAGCCGTGAACGATTTGTTAGCTGAGAAAATGGAACTGCTAAGGTTTTTTATAGCCGATAGCCGCGAGCTTCTTGATGATGCGGAACCACAAATCATTATTATGGAAAAAAGCGCCCTTAATTCAGGGAAAATTGATCAGGAAGCCCTTAATACCGTTTTTCGTTTATTTCACTCCATTAAAGGCTCGGCTTCATTCCTGGAACTTCATAATGTAATCAGAGTAACACATGAAGCAGAAACGCTGTTGGATATTTTGCGTCAAGGGAAGGTCGCTATTGAACCCGGACATGTTGATCTTCTTATTTGCACCGTTGACCTGATTAGAAATATTCTGGATGTACTGGATGAACGGCAAAACGATACGGGCTTCGAAGACAGCGCTAAAAAAATAGGTAATGAACTAACAAAGACAATTAACTCTTTATCCTGCCGGAATCATGTTGATTCTGAAAGAAAAGAAAACAACGTCTTACCTGCCACTGAAGCAAAAGAACTGGTGAACCAACCCTTAAACGAACCCAATGAGATTCCTGCCGAAAATAACTCCGAAGATATCCTTGACAGTAATGAGATTACAGAACGTTTCATAGAAGAGGCAAATGAACTTTTAGACGAAGCGGAAAACGTTCTGCTTCAATTGGAAGGACTGCCTGACGATCTTGAACTGGCAAATAATTGCTTCCGTTTCATACACAGTTTTAAAGGGAACTCTGGTTTTCTCGGATTTGAGCAGCTTGAAAAAGTAAGTTCCCACGTTGAAAATGTCCTTGGAGAAATTAGAGAAGGGAAACAATCCTGCAACTCCGTAACTACTTCTTTCCTGCTAATCGCTGTTGACGCTCTGCGTAACGCAATGGCTTTAATCAACGATGGTAAAGATCCTGAAATACCAGGCATAGATGAACTGGTCAAACACCTTGAAAAACTTATTGTTCCTCCTGCCGAAAAATCAGTTGAAACAGCATCTTTTCAGCCGGTGGAAATAACGGAGGAAGATACGGAAAACAAGAAAGAAAAAAGCCCTCAAGCTCAAACACAACCTGAAACCGTAAAAAAGACGTTGGCAATCGAAGACAAAAAAGAGAACGCTGCGCCTGAAAAACAGCCTCAGCACGGGCAACAGCAGGCAATCAGAGTTGATGTTGAAAAACTGGATACACTCCTGGATCTGGTTGGAGAACTTGTTATCGCCGAGGCAATGGTTGTTAACAACCAAACTTTGAGAGGCCTTCAAATAGACAGGTTTGAAAAAACGGTAACCCAGTTAGATAAAATAACCAGGGAAATTCAAGAAGTATCCATGTCCATGAGAATGATTCCCCTGGGAGGAACATTCCGTAAAATGGTACGTTTGGTTCGTGACCTCGCCAATAAGGAAAACAAAAAGGTCAACCTGGAAATAATCGGCGAGGAAACAGAAGTGGACAAAACAATAATAGAACATATTTCTGATCCACTGGTACATCTGATTCGTAATGCCGTGGATCATGGAATAGAAAACCCTCAAGAAAGAAGGGCCGTTGGAAAACCGGAAACCGGTCGGTTGACAATTGAAGCAAAGCACTCGTTAGGTGAAGTTTGGATCATCGTAGAAGATGACGGCAAGGGATTGAACAGGGAAAGAATATTGCAAAAGGGGGTTGAACGCGGGTTAATCTATGACGGTGACAATGATTTAAAAGATGAAGAAATTTGGAAACTTATTTTTGAACCGGGTTTTTCAACTGCCGAACAAGTTTCTGATATCTCAGGGCGTGGAGTAGGCATGGACGTGGTCAAGAAAAATATCGAAAAGCTGCGAGGACGGGTGGATATCCGAAGCAAGCCAGGAAAAGGCGCCATGTTTATTATCCGTATCCCGCTCACCCTTGCCATAATTGAGGGAATGGTCGTAAAAGTCGGGCAAACCCGTTATATAATCCCAATTGTTTCTATAAAAGAATCATTTCAGACCAGGGCAGATCAGATTACATATACACCTGATAAATTGGAAATTGTAAGTGTTCGCGGAGAACTTCTGCCTGTCCTTCGTCTGCACGAACTATATAATATAGAACCTTTGCGCCAGGAACTTTCTGACGGGATATTAGTGATTGTAGCCAATGAAGAAAATAAATGCTGCCTATTTGTAGATGAATTAATCGGTCAGCAGCAAATTGTCATTAAGGGACTACCGGCCTACCTTGGGCATGCGAAAGGAATCTCGGGCTGCGCAATTTTAAGCGACGGTGATATCAGTATGATTCTCGACATTGAAGATTTAATAAGTTCCGTGGAAAATAATTAAAAATTGGGGTGGGACTGTGAGCGTTAAAGAAAGATTGGAAGCAGATCTGCTTGAGGAAGATTATGAAGATGAAGACACCCAGGAGGATAAGTTTCTCACCTTTGTTCTGAACAGAGAGGAATATGGCATCGAAATCAGATATGTCACAGAGATTGTGGGTATTCAGAATATTACCCAGGTTCCGGACATGCCTGGTTTTATCAAAGGTGTGATCAACCTTCGCGGCAAAGTTATACCTGTTATGGACGTACGTTTGCGCTTTGATATAGAAGAACGTCCCTATGATGACCGCACATGCATTGTTGTTATAAATATTAATGAGCAGGCAGTAGGACTAATCGTTGACAGGGTTTCTGAAGTTCTGGACATACCAAAAACTGAAATAGAACTGCCACCCAAAATAAGGAGGAGTGAAAGAAGCAATTTTATCCAGGGTTTAGGCAAGGTAGGCGATAAAGTTAAAATTCTGCTCAACGCCAACAGACTACTTTATGAGGGGGATGAATAAATGCATAACGGTTCAGAAGAAACTGCTGAAAAGACAAACGGAAAAAAGGTTGAAAACAATCATAAGGACTTTTCCATATTTGACTCACTTGACACTCCTGTTTTAATTATCGGGAAAGACAACAACATCTTATACGTAAACCAGATATTATCAGCAATGGCAGGATATACTAAAGATAAAATAGTCGGGAATCAGGTACCTACATTTATTAAAACAAAAGACAGCCTGCTGGAAAAAGCTCTGGCGGACGGTAAGAAAGCACGCTTTGAAGTCCGGGCAAACATTAGTGACAGGAAGTTTACTCTGGAATGTGATCTTGCCCCTGTTTTTGCCGAGAAAAGTAAAAAAGAAGCAGCCTATTTCATTTGCTTAATCAAGGATATAACAGAACTTGAAAAGAATATGCGTAACATAAACAGAAAAGCAAAAGTTTTAAACGAGATCCCCACACCGGTTATAGCGGTAGATAATGATCTGAATATCTATTTTGTAAATGAAGCTGCGGCTTTGCTTGTCGGTAAAACACAAGAAGCATGCCATGGACAAAAGTGTTATGACCTGTTCAACATGGGCTGCTGCAATACGCAAAACTGCCATGTTGTCAGGGCAATAAAGGAAAAAGGAGTATTTAAAGGAGATACAGTGGCAAAGCTTTCTTCCGGTGATCTGCCAGTCCGCTGTACAGCCTCGCCAATCGTGGACAGGAACGGCAATATCGTTGGCGGCATGGAATATATGCTTGATATCTCTGAAGAGGTAAAAGCAGTCGAAGAAATCAGCAAGATAATGGAGGCTGCCAATAATGGCAATCTTGAAACAAGAGGCAAACCCGAAAACTATAAAATATCCGGATATAAAAAAATAGTCCAGGGGATCAACGATACCCTTGATGCCTTAACCACTCCTTTGAAACTGGCGGCAGAATATATTGAAAGGTGGACTCAAGGCAACACACCTCCCATAATTACTGATGAGTACAAGGGTGACTTCAACACGATTAAGAACAACCTGAATTCATTTATCGAACAAATTGGAATCCTTGTTGATGAAATAGGCGTCGTTATAACAGCAGCTAAGGAAGGTAAACTGGAACAAAGAGCTAATCTGAACCGGGTGCAAGGAGTCTGGCGCAAGATTCTGCGCGGGACAAATGACGCCGTAGACGAAATTGTAAGGCCTCTGAAAATGTCAGCCGAGTACGTCGACCGGATCGCCAAAGGGGACGTGCCACCGAGAATAACTGAAGAATACAAGGGTGATTTCAATGAAATCAAGAACAACCTGAACATTTTAATTGACGCCACCCAGCAGGTAGCCGACTCTGCCCAGGCAATAGCCGACGGCAACCTTGAGGTTGATATTAAGGTGAGATCCGAAAACGACCAGTTGATGAAATCGCTTAAGACCATGACAGGCAGGTTAAAAGGCGTTATCAGCGATATTGAGGTGCTTACGCAGGCAGCGATGGCAGGGGTTGTCACCAAAAGAGGCGATACTTCCGGCCTTAAGGGAGCTTATCTTGACATTCTCAACGGAATGAACCAGTTGTTTGATTCTATGGCCGAACCGGTAAGTGAATTAACCGACGTCCTCGGCAGGATGGCGTTAAACGACATTACCAAAAAAATAGAAAAACAATACAGCGGCGTCTGGAATGAACTAGCCCTGGCAACAAATGATGTTCATTATCGCATGGAGGAAATCTTGAGTACTACTACTAATATCAGCAAAGGAATACTTGATGATCTTATCGTATACAAGCAGGTTGTTCGCAGATGTGAGAACGATGAACTTGTACCGGCATATACTAGAGCGATGGAGGCCATCCAAAAATGTTCGGAAGACGCGCATATGCTGGCCGCAGCCTGTGTTTATGGAAGGCTCGAAACCAGGGCGGACGGTTCCCAGCATGAGGGTGAATACCGGAAGATTATCGAAGGCATGAACCATATGCTCGATGCTGTAGTAAACCCGCTTAATGAGACCGTCGCTTGTCTGAAATCAATGGCCGAGGGCGACCTTGACGTGAGAATGACCGGAGACTACAAAGGCGATTATACCATTCTCAAAGATTCTCTTAATACAAGCCTTGATTCCTTAAATGAAATCATCAAGAAGGAGGCGGTAAGATGCCTTCAGGAGATGGCCAAGGGAAACATGGATGTTTCGGTGGAAGGAGAATACAAGGGCGACTTCGTCTTAATCAAAGATGCTTTGAACACTACAATATCCAGTATGAATGACCTTTTAAACCAGGTCACTGTCGTGGTCGATCAGGTCGCCGCTGGTGCTCAGCAGGTATCGGATTCAAGCCAGTCGCTTTCCCAGGGCGCTACAGAGTCAGCCAGTTCGCTTGAACAGATTTCCTCTTCAATGCAGGAAATGTCCAAACAGACCAAACAGACTTCCGAAAACGCCTCTTTGATCAACCAACTGGCTATCCAGTCTGTAAAATGCGCTGAAAAAGGCTCCGAGCATATGACCCACATGGTCAAGGCAATGGATGACATCAACGAATCTTCATCCAACGTATCCAAGATTATCAAGGCAATCGACGAAATAGCTTTCCAGACAAACCTTCTTGCCCTGAACGCCGCAGTTGAGGCGGCACGCGCAGGCAAGCACGGCAAAGGCTTTACAGTAGTCGCCGAAGAAGTAAGGAACCTTGCCCAGCGCAGCGCCAAAGCCGCCAAAGAAACCGCCGAAATGATTGAGAGTTCAATTAAGAAAACAGAAGTCGGCACAAAAATAGCCGAAGAAACGTCCAGGGCACTTGAAGAAATAACCATCGGAGCTACAAAGTCCACTGATGTTATCGGTGAACTTGCCTCGGCTTCAAAAGAGCAGGCTCTGGGCATCGATCAGATCAGCGATGCATTTGGACAGGTGGATAAAGTAACCCAGCAGAATATGGCCAGTGCGCAGGAACTGGCCTCGGCAAGCGAGGAACTTTCCAGTCAAGCAATCCAGTTAAAACAAACCCTGCACAAGTTCAAGCTTAGAAAACAAAGCTTCGGCAGTCCCGCAGCAAACGCACTGCTACAGGGGATAACACCCGAAATGATCCAAATGCTGCAATCGATGATTCAAAAGCAGCACACACAGGAGCAAGGGCTTTCCCTGGCAGGACTCAAGAGGGATAACAACAGCGGACAAAAGAAAGCCGCTTCCAGATTAAGGCCTGAGGAAATAATTTCTTTAGACGACACTGATTTTGGCCGTTTCTAAGTCTTCCTTAAAACTGATGCAAACAAGGGGTAAATTCCCCTTGTTTGCTTTTTAAAAATATACTTAAGGGACTTAAGGGGAAATTTATTTGAACGAAATGCAGCTTAATCAAAAGGAATACCAATTAATCAGCGGTCTGATCTACAATAAATTTGGAATTAGCCTGAATGAACAAAAGCAAGCTTTAATTACAGGAAGGCTGCAGCATGTATTACAGCAAGGCGGATTTACAAGTTTTAAGGATTACTACCAATATGTAGTTGAGGAAAAAAGCGGAAGCGCGCTTCTAATTCTCATCGACAGGGTATCTACAAACCATACCTTTTTTTTTCGTGAAAAAGACCACTTCGACTTTATAAAGGAAACATTGCTGCCCCAAGCTGCCAAACCATTCGAAAAAAATGGTGATAAGGAACTTAAGGTCTGGTGCGCAGGATGTTCTTCTGGTGAAGAACCCTACACAGCCGCTATGGTTATTTTAGATAATTTGGTCCAGGGATTGGATTTTAGTATCTTAGCCACGGATATTTCAATCAGTTCCCTGGATAAAGCGATAAAAGGAACTTATGCAAAAGAACAACTGGAAACAGTTCCGCCATCATACCGTCAGAAATATTTTATTTCAGTCGAAGATGGCGACTGGACGATTCATCAAAAATTAAAAAATAAGGTGCTCTTTCGAAGGCTGAACCTGATCCAGGACAGTTACCCTTTTAAAGGCAAGTTTGATGTTATCTTCTGCCGGAATGTAATGATCTATTTTGACAGCCCCACCCGCCGGTCTCTCCTGGAACGGTTTCACCGTTACCTGGAGCCGGGCGGGTACCTGTTTATCGGGCATACGGAAACAATAGACCGTTCCCTTGGTTTTTTCAAGTATATAAAACCTGCAATATACCAAAAAATTTAAAAAAAGGGTGAGCGGATGAAAAAGATAAAAGTTCTGATTGTCGATGATTCTGCCCTGGTCAGGGAAATACTTACCAAGGGACTTTCTCAGGATCCGGAGATCGAAGTTGTTGGAACCGCTTCGGATCCTTATATCGCACGCGATAAAATTGTTCATCTCCTCCCTGATGTTCTTACACTGGACGTAGAAATGCCCCGGATGGACGGAATTGAATTTTTACGCCGTTTGATGCCGCAGTATCCTTTGCCTGTAGTGGTAGTCAGCGCGTTAACAAAAAAAGGCGCATCCATAACTTTAGACGCATTTGAAGCCGGGGCCGTAGAGGTTGTAACCAAACCGAACACTGATATTAAACGTGGTTTGACCATGATGTTGAATGAACTTCGAACCAAGGTAAAGATTGCAGCCTCCACGAATCTTAATGTATTGTTAAGTAACAGAAATTCACAACCGGTTCCTTTAAAAAAGCCCAGCCGGGCGTTGGCTGAATCAACAGACAAAGTTATTGCCATAGGAGCATCCACCGGCGGAACGGAAGCAATACGCTCTATCATAAGCAGCTTTCATTCAACCATGCCGGGCACAGTAGTCGTGCAGCATATGCCGGCCGGGTTTACAAAGCATTTTGCAGAAAGGCTGAATGGTCTATCAGCTATGGAAGTAATGGAGGCTAAAACGGGAGATCGTGTGATGGCCGGAAGGGTTCTTATTGCTCCGGGGGGACGACAGATGAAAGTCGTTCGATCCGGAGGTATTTACCAGGTAAACTGCGATTCGACTGAAGAGACTAATGGCCACTGCCCCAGTGTAGAAACACTCTTCCAGTCAGTTGCTAAATACGTCGGCGCCAACGCTATAGGAATTATGCTAACCGGTATGGGCAGCGACGGAGCTGACGGCATGTTGGCCATGCGTCTTGCGGGCGCCAGGACGATAGCACAAGATGAAGCTACTTCAGTTGTCTTTGGTATGCCCAGGGTTGCTTATGAAAAGGGCGGCGCTGAGTGCCTGCTGCCACTTAATATTATACCTGGGGAAATTGTTAAAATGCTCAACGCACGATAATCCGGCTGATTGTTTTATAAGCAAAAAGAGGTCCCGCTCAAAAAGAACGGGACCTTATTTTGTTGTATAAGCCAATTGTATTGAGTTAGGGAACATTTTACGTTTTTACAATCTTTAAAGTATGAGAACTAATGTATATATATGTTTGAATGGATGAAAATGTGTTATATTTAAGTCAGTATAAATTAATCATCCTTGCAACTTATTATATGCCTAAAATCTGTTTCCTTTAATAAATAATATGGGATCTATAATGGATAAGTAAACATGTTTTTATATTTTAGCACGCTGATTTCTTTAACTGAAAGGAACTCTTTATGGAAAAGGCCCTGATCGTTTTCCTTATTATCTTTATTATAAGCTTCCTGGCAATCCTGTTCTTCGAGAAAATGGCAGTTATGAAAGAGAAAAATAAAAGGATCAACGAACTTGAGCTTGCTTTAAAAAACAAAGACGCCGACCTGTTCAAGGCGCAGGATAATATTACCGGATTAAAGGAAAGGATTGCCCAGATAACAACACTTCTTGAAAAAGAACGCAATGATAATAAAGAGAAACTTCTCCTGCTGGAAGAAGCAAAAGAATCGCTTTCCAGCGCTTTTAAAGCTCTTTCTGCGGACGCCCTGCGTGTCAATAACCAAACCTTCCTGGAACTGGCTGCGACAGCCCTGGAAAAATACCAGGAAAGCGCAAAGACAGACCTTGAAGCCCGCCAAAAAGCCGTTAATGAAATTGTCAAACCCGTTCAAGATTCCTTGGGAAAAGTAGATGTTAGAATTAATGAACTGGAGAAATCCCGTTTGGAGGCATATACAGGCCTTACCAAACAATTGGAAGCTTTATCCCAGACACAGGACAGGCTTAAACTTGAAACGTCCAACCTTGTCAATGCTCTCCGGACACCAAATGTTCGCGGGCGCTGGGGTGAAATTCAACTTAAGAGAGTAGTTGAAATAGCCGGAATGATTGAATACTGTGACTTTATCCAACAGGAATCGGTGAATACGGAGCAGGGCCGCCTCCGGCCCGATTTGGTCGTTAAACTCCCCAACAATAAAAACATTGTCATTGATTCAAAAGCGCCTATTTTAGCCTATATTGAGTCTTTAGAAATTCAGGATGAGAGAATTAAGAATGAAAAAATAAAAGAACACGCTCGCAATATACGCACCCACCTGACAAAACTGGGAAGCAAATCATATTGGAGCCAGTTTGAACCCAGTCCGGAATTTGTGGTTTTGTTTTTGCCGCGTGAAGCTTTTTTCAGCGCGGCGCTCGAACAGGAACCGGGCCTGATCGAGTTCGGCGTTGAGCAGCATGTTCTAATGGCTACCCCCACGACTTTAATTGCTCTTTTACATGCGGTAGCCTATGGCTGGAAACAGGAAAAACTGGCCGAGAACGCAAAAGCTATCAGCATCCTGGGCAACCAGTTATACGAAAGGGTGAGAGGCCTTGCCGGATATTTTTCAGACCTCAAGAAGAGTCTGGATAATTCAATCGAAGCATACAACAGGGCTGTAGGCGCTCTGGAAAGCAGGGTACTGGTCAGCGCGCGTAAATTCAAGGAATACGGAGCTGCGGCCGGAAACGAAATAAAAGACTCCGAAATAGTTGAAAAAGATACACGTATAATACAAACACTTGAATTAATTAACTCCTTAAACAGCGAAGAATCAAATTAAGAAAAAGATTCTAAGGAGACGGTTTTGACATGTCAATTCTTATCGGCACTTCAGGGTATAGTTATGATGATTGGCGGGGGCCTTTCTACCCCGCTGCGGTCAGTAAAAACAAAATGCTGGAGTTTTACGCAAAAGAGTTTTCCTTCACGGAAATAAATTCTTCCTACTATCATCTTCCTTCACAAAATCTCTTTCTTCAGCTCGCTAAAAGGACCCCCGAAGATTTTATATTTACGATAAAAGCATACAAAACACTTACCCACGAGCGGCAGGAAAGCGTTCCGGAAGACACAAAAAAGTTTTGCTGCTCTTTAGAACCTCTATTACAGACAGAAAAGCTTGGCGCAGTATTGCTGCAGTTTCCGTATTCCTTTCATAATCAGGAGGAAAACAGGCGTTATTTGGCCGGCTTAAAGGGGCTGTTCTTAAAATCAATCCCCCTTGCTGTTGAATTCAGGCACCACAGCTGGGTTAAAGAAGCTACCTGGGATTTTCTGCGAACGTTGGAAATAGGGTATGTCTGTGTGGACGAACCAAATATAAAAGGACTTGTCGGCCAGGCAGCCACATGCACCAGTGAAGTTGCCTATGTCCGTTTTCACGGCCGCAATCTTGCCAAATGGTGGAAGCATGAAGAATCATACGAAAGATATGACTATCTATATACCCTGGAGGAAATCGGCAAATGGGCCCCAAAAATAAATAAGCTGGCCAAACAGGCAAAGCAGGTATTTGTCGCCTTCAATAACCATTACCGCGGTCAGGCGGTCCGAAACGCCCGGATGATTCGCGAACTGCTCCAGGTTTAGGCTTATACCCGGGTTTAAACAACCCGCAGGCCTGGGCATCCGGATTGCCGCTTTCCAATATCTTATTTGCTCCCGCAGGGCCGGCCATCTTCAACAGCTCAAGATAACTTATTTCCGGAGGGACCCGTTTCTGCAGGGTCCCGTAAGCAGGCACACCGGCCAAACAGCCGCGTCTGACCTCCTCCCTGCCCCGCACCTGCGTAAAGAACCTGCAGTCACGGCAATACATCAAGGCCTTCTCCCTCATTTCAGGCAGGATAAGCCTGTGGCCTTCCCAGAGCTTATTATCATGCATATCTGATCCCCGCCCCGGTAAGAGAAACCGCCCTGAAAACAGCCTTCTCACCAAATCTGCTTCTGATCCTGTCGCACGCTTCTTCCATTTTTTTAAGCTTTTCCTTTTCACCGAACAAGGTCAACTGCTGCATTCTTTGAAAGGTTAAACCCGCCAACGCCACCCCGACCATACGCACAGGCCAGCCATCAGGCCAGTGCCGTTCTAAAATTGTCAATCCTGTCTTGGAGATATCGAAAGCAAGGTCGGTAAATTCAGGCAGTGTATGCATTCTGGACAGCCAGGTAAAGTTGCTGTCTTTCAAAGACAAAACGACTGTCCTCCCCACATAGCCCCCTGCCCTGACCCGTTCCGCAACCAGATCGGCAAGCTCCAGAATAACTACTTTTATATCTTCGCGGCTTTGGTAATCGCGCGGCAGGGTTATTTGCTGGCCAATACTTTTCGTAATGTCCAAAGTATTGGGATCGACAGGACTGCCGTCCATCCCATTGGCGCTTCGCCAGAGCACTTCTCCGTAAACCCCGAATTTTCGTTTAAGAATGAATACGGGAAATTTGGAAAGGTCCCCTATAGTGTGAATGTTTAAAAGGTTTAAATGGCGTTCATACCGCGGTCCCACTCCGAAAAGCTGTCTCACCGGCAGGGGCCAGATCCGGAAAGGCACATCCTCATAACGCAGAAAGGTCAATCCGTCAGGCTTTTGCAGGCCGGCGGCCATTTTTGCCAGCAGTTTGTTCGGCCCTATACCTATACTGCATGTTATGCCGGTTTCTTTACGGATTCGCTCTTTTAATTTCCTGGCAATATCAACAGGCGCCCCAAAAAGGCCCCGGCATCCGGTAACATCGAGAAATGCCTCGTCAATGGAAAAAGGTTCGACTAAAGGTGTGAAATCCTTCATAATACGTAAAATACGTGTGGAAAAGTGGACATAAAGGTGGTGCTGGGGGTTGATGAAGATTGCCTGCGGACAGAGTATGCGGGCCTCGTGGACCGTCATGCCGGTCTTTATGCCTTTAGACTTGGCTTCATAACTGGCTGCCAGAACGATGCCGTGGCGTTTGGCTGAGTCGCCCCCGACTATCACGGGCTTCCCCCTGAGATCCGGTTCGAGGGCCTGATGAACGCTGGCAAAGAAAGCATTCATATCCGCAAGCAGGATATCTCTCAACATATAAAAAAACTCCTGATCGAACATATTTGATCTGATTATGCCAGCAAACACATGTTCTGGTCAAGAGTTATTTTCCTGCTTAAGCGGTATGTATTTTTACTTCTGCAGACATGCCCGGTTTTAAAACCTGATCTCCTTTGTTTAGCTTGATTTTTACGGGCAGTCTCTGCGTAACCTTGGTAAAATTCCCTGAATAGTTCTGGGTAGGAATAAGAGAGAAAGTTGCCTGAGTTGCTCCGCCTAACTCTATTACTTCTCCCTTGAAATCCTTTCCGGGGTAGGCGTCAATATTTATATCCACTGTTTGGCCCAAATGGATCCGGTTGAATTTTTTTTCTTCGATATTTGCGATTACCCATGTAGAAGAAAGGTCACAGATAGTAAGAATAGTTTGATAGGGCGCCAGGTTCTCCCCTTCCTTGGCTGATACGCGGATCACAGTACCGTTTTTTGTAGAATGAATTATCGAATTGTTATAAGTAAGCCTGGCATTGTCATAAGCTGCCTGGGCCTGTTTCTGCTGGGCAAGGTAAACGCCCGCTCCGGTGTTGTTGAGGGCTTCAAGCTTTACATTTGCGTCTTTCAGGGACTCCTGGGCGGATACAAACCCAGCTTTAGCTGCTTCCAATGACGCCTGCGCGACTCCAAAGCGCGATTGAGCCGTATCCAGCTGTTCTTTCGAAGCAGCGCCGGAAGAATACAAAGACTGATACTGGTCAAGAAACCTTTTTGCGTCGTTGCAGCCCAATTCTGCTGACTTGACTTGCGCCTGAGCGGCAAGCAGGCCCTGTTGGGCCTTGTCCAGCGCGGCCTGCGCCGACCTGATGTCGTAAGGGAGCTTGGCATAATTGGCCTTGGCAAGGTTAAGGTTTGCCTCAGCCTGGGCAAGCGCTATGTAGTACTGATCATTGTCGAGTTCAGCTACTGTCTGGCCCGCCTTGACAACATCCCCTTCCTTAACATATATTTTGTCCAGGCGGCCTGCTATTGCAGGGCTGATATTAATAATGTCACCGCTGACCTGTGCGTCATCGGTGGAAACTGAAATCCGCAGATCGCGCCACCATAAAAAAGCGCCTGCGGCAATTCCCAATACTATAATAGCAACGACTGCAAAGCTTATCATTTTTAGTTTTGAATTATTCCTGTTTGCAACCGGCCCGGTACTTGGATTCTGCTCTTCCATTTCATCTCCCCCAATGGATAACAACTAACTATTTATCGCCGCTTACTCCGGTGCCCAAGCGCCAACAGCGGTACGGCTCGCCTCGGACCGGTATTTACATCTCTTTTGCGTAGTTTACAGCATTTCGGAAAACTGCCTCTCCCTGGGGTTGTAATTGGTTTCCACGGCGCCAGTTGGGATAATGGATTTGATCAACAAATCTTTCCGGGTGCGGCATCATGCCTAAAATAAGCCCTGTTGAATCACAAATACCTGCAATAGCATTCAATGAACCATTTGGATTTGCGGGATATTCGCCAGTCGGAAGGAATCCATCGCTGGTGTATCTAAAAACCACCTGGTCAGCAGCCTCTATCTCGTTTAACGTAGCAGAATCTGTATAGAATTTACCTTCTCCATGGGCTACCTGGAGGCTTATCTGCCCGCTTTCATTGTTTCTAATAAAAACACAATTTGTATTTTCGATCAGAAGTTTCACCCAACGGCATTCAAAACGGCCACTGTCATTATGAATTAAAGCCGCCTTTATTTTTCCTGAAACCTGCCTGTCCGGCAGAAGCCCAGTACGAACCAGCACCTGAAAACCATTGCAAATTCCCAGCACCGGCCTGCCGGCTGCTACGAATTCCTGGAGTTTTTCCTTTAAAAAGGAGGTCAATTCTACAGCCAGAATTTTCCCTGAATGAACATCATCTCCGTAAGAAAATCCACCAGGAATAACAAGAATATGATAGTCAAGCAATTTCTTTTCTCCGCTGCGGAGCATATTGATATGAACAAGTTCACTTTCCCCACCTGATTTATTAAAGGCGTAAAAAGTTTCTTCATCACAATTTGTACCGTCTGTTCTAAGTATGCAAACCCTTGGTTTCATACCGGCCCGTCTCCTTACTCATCCGTTTTCTAGGCATTAAAAACCTTTTGCATCAGACCTTTCCATGGTTCAATTAAAAGCCCGAGATCTATTCTGAACAGCTCATTATCACCGGCCAACAGGCTAATTTCGCGCTGACTTGTTGTATTGCCTATTTTTACATACGGAACACCCGAAAAAACAGTTTCGCAGTCTGTTTCTGAATTCATCTCAATAAGAAAGCAACCTGCTGTTTCATTGAAGAGAAAGTAATCAGGCCTTATTTCTGTTCCCAAAGTTATTTCTGCGCCTATGCCGCCTCCAAAACACATTTCGGCAAGAGCGGCTGCAACCCCACCCTCGCTTATATCGTGGCAGGCAAGAATTTGCCCTTTGCCGATTGCTTGATGAATTTTTTTAAAGGTGAGATTCATTATATCCAGATTAATAACTGGAAGAGGGCCTTCCAATCCTTCCAGGTCGTAATATGTTGAACCCCCCATTTGTTCCAGTTCCCGTTTTCCCACGATTATAATCGAACTGCCCGGACGCTTAAAATCAGCTGAAACAGTTTTTTTCACGTCCGCTATTCTGCCAAAAGCGGAAACACAAAGGACAGGAGGTATTTTCAGCAATGTCCCGTCACTTCTGCGATAAGTGCTTGATAAACTATCCTTACCTGATATAAAAGGCATTCCGGTTGCATGTACGAAATCTACACATGCGTCAACAGCTCTGTCCAGGTCTCCCAGTGATTCCTCATCAGGAAACGGCCAGATAAAATTATCTATCAGAACCAGTTCTTCCGGATTTGCGCCAACAGCGACCGCATTTGACACAGCTTCCGCAGCCGCCCATAAACTTCCGTAATAAGGGTCTATCGTATTTAAGACAGGATTCAGGCCATGACTGATGACCATACCGTAAGGATAACCAAGCAGTGGTTTTAAGACCACTGAATCATTGGGACAGTCCCCGCCGATCCCGGAAAAAGGCGGTAAGCAGCAAGAGCCTTGAACCCCATGGTCATACATGCGCACGATAGGCTCTTTTGAACAAATATTGGGATGACCCATTACCCGTTGATATAATATAGGAAAATCTGCGGGAAGGGGTATATTTTTAACTTCAATACAGTCTTTTTTTGCAAAAGACGCCTTCATTACCCTTTGAGGCAGCCCGTGATGAAGAAAGCTCATCTGCAAATCACAAATCGTCTCTCCCCGGTAAGTAACAACCAGTTTTTTGCTGTCTTTGAACTGGCCGAGAACCGAAGCTTCAACGTTTAACAAATTGCAAATTTCTAAAACACTGCCTAAATTCTCAGGAGCAACCGCCAGGACCATTCTTTCCTGGCTTTCCGACACCCATATTTCCCATGGTTTCAGTCCCGGGTACTTAAGAGGAGCTTTTTCCAGGGCAACCTCCACACCTGTTTGCGAACCCATTTCACCTATCGCGGAACTAAACCCCCCGGCCCCGCAGTCTGTTACAGCCCTTATTAAGCCGGCTAAACTTGCCTTTATTATGGCGTCACTTACTCTTTTTTCTTCTATCGGGTGCCCGATTTGGACCGCGCTGGAATTGACCTCTGTAGTTCTTTCAGTCATTTCCCCGCTTGAAAAAGTCGCCCCGTGAATGCCGTCCCGTCCTGTGCGGCCACCAATAGCCAAAACGAGATCGCCAATTTGCGGCTGCCCTTTCGTGCACCTTTCCCGCGGTAAAATGCCGTATGCCCCCACTATTATGGTTGGCTTGGCGCGAAAGTCCCGGTGGAAATGGACCGATCCGTTATTAGTCGGTATGCCCATGCGGTTCCCGTAATCTCTTACCCCTGCTACAACCCTGCGCAGCAAATAGTGCGGGTGCAGACAGCCTGGAGGAATCTCTTCTCTTGGGGTATCCGGGTGAGCAAAACAAAAAATATCTGTGGAAGCAACTACTTTTGCGCCTTGCCCTGTTCCAAGAACATCCCGAAAGACACCACCGCTTCCGGTCATCGCCCCGCCATACGGTTCAATTGCTGAGGGTGAGTTGTGCGTTTCCACTTTTCCGCAAATTGCCCATCCATCGTAAAAATCCATTACTCCCGAATTGTCGACAAATGCTGAGAGAACGAGCGGATGACGCGTATCACTGGTTGCTTGCTGCAGACGTTTTAAAAGAGGAGTCTTTTCCTCTCCGTTGACGATCAGCTTTGCTTTGAATGTCTTATGACTGCAGTGTTCGGACCATGTCTGGGCGATAGTTTCAATTTCGCAGTCTGTCGGATTGCGACCGGCTTTCTTAAAATAACTTTGGATTAACCGCATCTCTTCCAGATTTAGAAAGAGCTTTTCACTGCTAAGTTCCATTAACTGCCTATCGTCCATCTGTGCGATTGGAATAGATTCGGAACTGGTGGGATTGCCGCGGATTATAAGTGTTAAAGGCGCCTGGTCAACAACTCTTTCAACAGTCGTATTTACTAAGAGATGTTCGATTATGGCCAGGATGTCCTTCTCTTTAATTTTTGTGCCATAAAAGGCATATTCCCTGCTTGAATCGGCAGCATCAGCATAAACTCCCAAATCTGCGGCCGCTTTTAAAAGCGAGGCTGCTTCAGGGTTCATCACCCCGGGTTTGTAGGCTACCTCAACAACCCTTTGGGCGCCTTGCAGGACTGGAGCATTTATACTATACAACTGAAATACTTCTTCCGCCAGAAGCTTTTGTGCTAAAAGATCGGCTTGTTTTTCGCTGATGTTTTCAAACCTGTATATTTTAGCAGTTCGTATGCCCGTTATGCTTTTTATACCCAAAAAAGTATTAATATCGTAAAGCAGCCCGTTTCCTACAGGGTCACCAGCGTCAGAACGGTTTGTCACCCTTACTTCCTGAATCATCACAAAGCCCCCGGAAAATTTTAACTTTACCAATTCTAAAAAACATTATTGATATTTTAGTATATACGAAGCAAAAAAACAACCTTGCTTATTTTTCAAGCCTTTGACACCTTATAAGCAGGGCATTTTTATTCGTTTATGATTTCACTTATTTCAAGCTTCTTTTGAAAACGCTGCAGAACCTTCGCCAAGCTCGTATTAAAGATCAGACAAAAAGATGCGTTGCCAAGCGCGTGAAAAGTATCAAACCAGAAACTGGCTGCATAAACGGTAAAAAGAGAATTAAGATTCAACGGGGAAATAAAAGCGGTCCATGATCAAAGATTCATAATCCAGGGCGCATTCCGCAAAATAAAAACTCCAGCCGTCCCAGATGAGATAACTGAAGCATGGGATTTTAACCTGGTTCCCTATTACCCCCTGCCTCCCTAAAGCAGGGGCACCCCGGTAATATTTAATTTTAAATTTTTGCATATCATATTTTCATGTTGCTGTCCAGTACAAAAAAAGCAATCTATTTTATTAAATTTTTAGTGAAGCTGTGTAATTATGTTAAATTATTATATAATAGTTGAAAATAAAATGGGCGTGGTTAATGATGGAACAATTTCCTGAAGTAGAAATTTATACTGACGGCGCTTGCAGCGGCAATCCTGGAAGCGGCGGTTACGGGATAGTTTTAAAGTACAAAGACAACATAAAAGAAGTTTCAGGGGGATACCGTCAAACAACAAATAACAGGATGGAATTAATTGCCGTAATCAAAGGTTTGGAAGCTTTAAAAAAACCCTGTGCGGTTAAAATATACAGCGACAGCAAGTATATAATCGATGCGCTGAACAAAGGATGGGCTGGGAAATGGAAAGAAAACGGCTGGCGCCGTGACCGTAATAAACCAGCGAAGAACGCCGACCTGTGGATAAAAATTTTAAACCTTGCTGAAAAACATAAAATTACCTGGGTTTGGGTAAAAGGCCACGATGATAATATATACAATAACCGTTGTGACAAGCTTGCCCAAGAGGCCAGTAAGAAAAAGCCCCTGCAAGAAGATCAGGGCTTTATCCCGGTAATGCATCAATATTGAGGATGACTTATGGAGCGTTTGCAAAAATATATGGCCAGAACAGGAATAGCATCACGCAGGCGTTGCGAGCAGCTTATTGCTTCAGGCATTGTAAAAGTAAACGGTGAAACGGTAACACGTCCTGGTATTCTTATAGATCCATCAAAAACCAGGGTTGAAATAAACGGAAAAATCCTTAAGGAAACAGAAGCAAAAGTTTATCTTGCGTTATACAAGCCAAGGAACTGTGTTACCACGCTTCATGATCCACAGGGCCGGCGCAAAGTAACTGATCTGATCAAAGATATTCCCCATCGTTTATTCCCGGTTGGACGGCTTGATTATGACAGCGAAGGACTGCTTCTTTTAACGAACGACGGACAGTTAACCTATCTGATTACACACCCCAGTCACCGGATACCTAAAACATATCTTGCATGGGTTTCGGGAAATCCTTCCAGTGAAGAGCTTTCGATGATGGCAAAAGGTCTGCTGCTTTCTGATGGCCGGACATCTCCCGCCCAGGTCAGTCTTCAAAAAACAACAAAACATGGATCTGTACTTAAAATTACAATTTATGAAGGCCGCAAAAGGCAGATCAGAAGAATGTGCGACCAAATCGGCCATCCCGTGAAACGTCTTAAGCGAATCAGCATTGGCCAACTCAAAATTGATGGTTTAAATCCTGGCCAATACCGTTTTCTTTCTTTTGAAGAAATTAAGCAATTAAAAATATTGGCAGGTATTTTGACTTAATAGATAGAATTGTTGCAGGAAATTTGTTACCTGTGGCGAAAAGTCTAAATACAATCAAGCAGTACAGTGGCAAAAAATGTCGCAAAGTATCTAGATGGAGGTTATGGCATGGCTAGCTTACAGGCCGGAGATAATAACGACCGTGATATTAAGGCAAAGGTACGCTTGGATATAAAAGGCGTAGCCAGGCCGGGAAAATTTTTATTCGGCGGTAAAACAATGGATAAGGCCGCTGAGGAATCAAGGGAACAACAGGTTACTTTACTACGAAATGTGCCCATTCAGGGTATACATATTGATGATATAGATCTGGGCATTGAAATTTATACAATTTATGAGGAAAGCAGCGGTTTTGAGGTTGCCTACGCTCCTGTAGTGCTGCAACTGACCGCAGATTCACTGGAAGACCTGATCAGGTTCACAATGCGTGATGATTTTAGAAAAGTTGAAATAAGTTCACCAACTGCACTTTCTCTTCACCGCTACGATTTAGAAAGATTAATATTCGCTATTTCCGAAGAAGTGAGAGATTACCGTCTCCGCTTTGAACATACACATAACTTGCGTTAGATATAAGGAGCGAAGATAAAATCTTGTCCGCAGCTGTACGTGGTATCAGGGGAGCGACAACGGTAGAAAAGAACGACCGTGAAGAAATTCTGGAAGCAACTCTTGAATTGCTTAAAATAATTGTTAAGGAAAATGATCTTATTAGTGAGGATATAGTCAGTATTATTTTTACTGTAACAAACGATCTGGACGCTGCATTCCCTGCAGAAGCCGCACGCGAATTATTGGGCTGGAAGTGTGTGCCTCTGCTATGCATGAATGAAATGAATGCGCCAGGGAAACTCGGCATGTGTATCCGTGTCTTATTGCATATAAATACAGAGAGGCCGCAGCAGGAAATAAAACATGTCTATTTAAGAAAAGCATCCCAGTTACGCCCCGATTTATTTCTTTTGTAATTTTCTTCCTATCGTAACATTACCCAAACAGCTTATTAACAATATAAACAGATGCAACCAGCGATGTAAAATCAGCAGCCAGGCCTGCAACTATGGCATAGCGATATTTTGTAACTCCGACGGAGCCAAAATACAGAGCAAGCACATAAAAGGTTGTATCAGTACTGCCTTGCATTGTGGAAACCAACTGACCAATAAAACTATCCGGCCCGTGCGTTGAGATAAGGTTTGTTGCAATACCGAGGGCTGCGCTTCCAGAAAGAGGCCTCATCAGGGCATGGGACAATACTTCAGCGGGAAAACCAAAATTATTTAAGAGCGGGGATATTTGCTTTGAAATAATGGCCATCGCCCCTGAAGCCCTAAAAATATTTATGGCTACAAGCATTGCTACAAGATAAGGAATAGTTTTAATTGCTGTGGCAAACCCTTCAGTTGCGCCCTCAACAAATATCTCGAATACCTGCAATCCTTTAAGAGATGCGATAAGAAGGATGAAAAATATTGCAAACGGTATTGCCCAGCGAGAAATTTCAGCTATAACACCGTACATAAAACTTACCTCCCCTGGACGCGGTAAATAAAACGCATCAGCCGATCAACGGAAACACCAACAATCATCCCGCAGGCTGTTGCAAATATGGTTGTCCCTACCACAGACGTTGGATCACTTGAATTATGCAGCAGACGGATACCAATAATCGTTGAAGGTATCAAAGTCAGACAAGATGTGTTTAATGCTAAAAAGGTACACATAGACGGTGAGGCAGTTTTTGGTTCATTGTTTATTTTTTGAAGTTCCTGCATGGCAATCAAACCCATCGGCGTTGCAGCATTCCCAAGGCCAAGTATGTTTGCGCTAATGTTCATGATTATTGCGCCAAGTGCCGGGTGATCTCTGGGGAGATCGGGAAATAAAATCCGTGTAAGGGGACGCATAATACTGGCAAGTATCTGTACAAGCCCGGCAGCTTCAGCTATGCGCATCAGACCTAACCAAAATGCTATAATCGATATAAGATGAAGAGAAGTTTTAACTCCCTCGCCGGCGCCTTCAAGCGCAGCTTTGGTGATAATCTCAATGTGTCCGTTCATACTCGCGACAATAATACTAAAAACGATCATACCCAGCCAGATATAATTAACCACTCTGCCCACCACCAATTCTGGTTATTCACTGTTTTTCCTAATCTTATGTAAATGGTGGACAAGATAGAACTTTAGCCTGGTCGATGGCCTTTATTAAGTTTTAAGTGCAAAAAAGGTCGGTTGAAACCGATTTGAAAGGAGGAATCACCTTTGATTTACAAAGGCGGTGTTGTATTAATAACTGTTTCCTGATATCGAGTTGATGAATTACCCTTCTTCGCCTGCTGTACTTTTTCGCCTAAAATTGACTGTATCTGCTCTAAGACCTGAGGCGCAAGATCGATAAGCCTGTCGAGAATTACGTTATTTTCCACCGGCAGCAATCTAATATTGCCGTGTCCAACTACCAAAAACCCAACTGGCTGCACTGAAACACCGGCGCCGCTGCCGCCGCCGAAAAAAGGTTTTTGATCTTCAACCCTTTCTTCCTGCACATCATGTTCAAATTCACCGCCGCCAGCGCCAAAACCAAAGGTTACCCTTGAAATAGGGATGATTATTGTTCCGTCTGGAGTTTCTACAGGATCTCCTACTATAGTGTTTACGTCAATCATTTCTTTAATGCTCTCCATAGCAGTCTTCATTAAACCTTCTATAGGGTGCTGCTCAGACAAATTTACTCACTCCCTGACGATAGAATTTAAGCATAATATAGCCCTGGAGCGAGTTAAATATACGGCCTTGATGTTTGGCTGCCCGATTAATAAAAGAACTTAAACTGTTTCTTTATATTTTTTACGGGTAGCTTCCCCACCCCGCAAATGCCTCTCGGCTTTGTTATGTTCAAGGATTAGCCTTACCCTGCGGGCAAGAGACTTATCTAACGAAGAAAGCCTTTCTGTCATATCCTTATGGACGGTGCTCTTACTAACCTGAAACGCAGACGCCGCCTGGCGTACGGTTGCCTTTGTCTCAAGTATATAAGCACAGATTTCCAGCACTCTTTTCTGGATATACTCCTGCATAGCCCCCACCTTCCCAGCAAAAAGCTACTAAAAAATTATATGCGCTGAAAATGTGGAAATACCCTGTAGGTTTAGAAATATCCAGATTAAAATGATTTTTCCTACCTGTCCGGCAGTTTGGCAACATCAACGCCTTTATAATAGTGCTTTATTATTTTGTTAAAGTTATATCCGTGTTCTGCAAAACCTTTTGCTCCATATTGACACATTCCTACTGCATGACCATACCCGCGGGTGGTCACTTCCACCTCCCCGTTTTTTAAATCCATTGTAAAATCAGCAGAACGAAGGTTTAGCAGATCTCTAACCATTATAGCTGAAAATATCTTATGGCCAATTTTTATTTCTTTGGGACGGCCGGAAGGAGTATATTTTACTACTTCCATTACCGGGATAGATGATCTTGTATTCATACCAAGTTTACCTGTTGCCGAAAGACAGCCTTTGTTTAACCCTAAAAGCGAATTTACTCTTGCAACAGGCAAAAATGAGCTTTGCACAGGACTGGAATCAGAACAATAGGGGCAGGAAACCCCAACCAGATATGGTTCCCCAAAATGCCAGACTTCTTCCGCATCTTCTGTTCCTTTGCCTCCGCATGAAGAATGATAAACCGGATCAATAAGGTTCCCCTTGTAGACTATGATAAGCCCCCTTGTATCCTTCACAGCCTGAGCAATTTTATTGTAGTAATAATAATAGCTTAAAGAACCCCAACGCTTTTTCATTTCCTCCCTTGAAATCCATGCCTGCCCGTGCTTATGATCATCACAAATATCTGCGCCGGGATGATTGGGGTTAAGAAGTCCACCTGAATTTAAACGCTTTAGTATATAAGTCCTGGCAACTACAGCCTGTGCTTTTAAAGCCTCCAGCGGAAAACTTGCCGGCATCTCAGCAGCCACCACACCCAGTACGTAATCGTCAATTGTGATATTGACAATCTTATTCTGATCATGGATATACAGCTTGACTAAGGTTTGCTGCTTTTTCATTTGCACAGGGGAAAATAGGTTTGCTAAATACGGTACTCCTAAAAACAAAGCAATTATCAATAGAAATATTCCAATTAAAAACCTTCTGATGCTCACACCTCCTCAAAAATATATTACATCATTATACCATATATTGTTATATATGTTTTATATACACTATATACATGCCCTATTTAGAAAAAAATAAGCCATGATGAATACAGCATCAAGGCTTATTTTTATAAATTTAGGTTAAACTGTTTTTACTCGAATAATTTTAGCCTGTTCAGAGCTCGTTTTAAAGCCAGCTCAGCTCTCATCACGTCTAAATCCGGCATTTTTGCCGCAAGACGCTGCTCAGCTCTTTCCTTGGCAGCCTCCGCTCGTTTTCTGTCAATCTCATCTTCCCGTTCGGCGGCATTGGTAAGAATTGTCACACGGCTATCCATTACCTCGACAAATCCTCCGGTAATGGCAATCCGTAAAGGTTTGGCGCCGGCTTCTTTGGTAACTCTGATAGCCCCAATTTTCAAGCTACTGGCCAAAGGTGTGTGTCCTGGCAGAAAGCCCATTTCACCTTCTGAACCTGGTACAACTACAAATTCAACATCCTCACTGTACACTTTGCGTTCAGGAGTAACAACTTCCAGGCGTTGTGTTTTTCCAGCCATATTATGCACTTCCTTCTAACAGACGCTTCCCTTTTGCAACCGCATCTTCAATTACGCCGACCATGAAAAATGCCTCTTCAGGCAAATCATCGTGCTTGCCGTCGAGAATTTCTTTAAATCCTCTAACAGTTTCTTTAACAGGCACAAATACACCCGGCATACCCGTGAAAGCTTCCGCAACATGGAAGGGCTGAGAAAGATAACGCTGAAGTTTTCTGGCCCTTGCTACAATAAGTTTATCATCGTCTGATAATTCTTCCATTCCAAGGATTGCGATGATATCCTGAAGCTCCTTGTATCGTTGAAGTACCTTTTGTAGTCTGCGGGCGACATCGTAATGCTCCTCACCGACAACATGCGGATCAAGAATACGTGATGTTGAATCCAGCGGGTCCACTGCCGGATACAGCCCTAACTCGGCAATCGCACGTGAAAGCACGACTGTAGCGTCCAAATGAGCAAATGTCGTGGCCGGAGCAGGGTCAGTTAGATCGTCGGCCGGCACATAAATGGCCTGTACCGATGTAATGGAACCCTTTGTGGTTGATGTAATGCGCTCCTGTAAGTTGCCCATTTCTGTAGCCAGGGTAGGCTGGTATCCTACTGCGGAAGGCATCCTGCCCAGCAGGGCGGAAACCTCAGAACCTGCCTGGGTAAAACGGAAAATGTTATCAATAAATAACAGTGTGTCCGTTCCCTCTTCATCACGGAAGTATTCGGCAAGACACAATCCGGTCAGTCCAACTCTTAAACGCGCTCCCGGGGGTTCGTTCATCTGTCCGAACACCATGGTGATTTTATCCAGAACTCCTGATTCCGTCATTTCATTGTACAGATCGTTTCCTTCACGGGTACGTTCACCTACGCCCGCAAACACCGAAACGCCGCCGTGCTGCTTGGCGATATTATTGATTAACTCCATAACGACGACTGTCTTGCCGACGCCGGCGCCGCCGAACATGCCGATTTTACCGCCCTTTAAGAACGGTACTAATAAATCAATAACCTTCAAGCCTGTTTCCAGCGTTTCCGCCCGTGTTACCTGATCGGCAACCGCCGGGGCGGGACGGTGGATTGGGTAATAAACATCGCTTTTAATTTCACCTTTACCATCAATTGGTTTACCGAGTACATCGACCAGGCGTCCTAAAACAGGACGACCTGCCGGCACGGTAATAGGTTTGCCGGTGTCGATAACTTTCATACCCCGGACCAAGCCATCGGTACTTGACATGGCCACGGTCCGAACACAGTTGTTACCCAGATGCTGCGCTACTTCAAGGATTAGTTCCCCCTGCTCCCGCTCAACTTTAAGAGCGTTGTAAATCGTAGGCACCTGGCCGGGCGGGAAACGTATATCAACTACTACACCAATAACCTGTGCTATTTCACCAACGTTCATGTCCTTTTGGTCTCTCCCCTTTCCTCGTGGTTTTATTCAAGGGCTGCCGCCCCGCCGACAATTTCTGTTATTTCCTTGGTTATAGCGGCTTGACGGGCCCGGTTCATGGCTAATGTCAGCCTATCAATCATTTCTCCTGCATTTTTGGTCGCCGCATCCATAGCTGTCATGCGGGCGCTTTGCTCACCGGCCTTGGACTCCAGTAAGCCGTAATAAACAGTATTTTCCACGTAAAGCGGCAACAAATCCGCCAGCACTCCTTCGGCTGAGGGCTCAAAAATGTAGTCTGCAATCCCTTTAGCGACTTCCTCAGGGGGTTCAATAGGTAAAAGCCTGATCACAGTGGGACGCTGAACCAGAACATTGACAAATTCACTGAACACCATGTAGATAACGTCAAACTCGCCGGAAATATACTTATCGATTACGAATCGGGCAATTTCCTGTGCCTGGGTAAATCTTATGGTTTCCCCCAGGCCGATATACTGCCCGACAATGTTATATCCCCGGCGCCGGAAAAAGTCCCGTCCTTTACGTCCCACACAGATCATATTAACATTTGGATAACTGCGGACCTGTTCCACTGTTTTCCGGATCAGGTTGCTGTTGAATCCTCCGCAAAGCCCCCTGTCGGCCGTAATCATTATAAAGGCTACATTTTTAGGTTCCCTTTCTTCAAGCAAGGGGAGATTGACACCCTTTGCGTAAGTAGAAATTCTGCCTAAAACATCTTTTATACGCCTTGAATAGGGGCGGGCAGCTATGACTTGATCCTGTGCCCTGCGCATTTTGGCCGCGGATACAGCTTTCATCGCCTTTGTTATTTTCTGGGTACTATTGATACTTTTTATCCGCCGCCGTAAATCCCGCAAGCTAGGCATCTATATATTTCACCACCTTGGCCTTTTAAGCTAGTTGTTCAACTGTATTAAAAGGTTTTTTTGAACTCTTCGATGCATGACTTTAACTTATTTTCCAGGTCGCCGCCTAACTGTCCCGTCTTAGAAATTGCATCGCCTATCTCAGGCTTTGTTGACCTCGCAAATTTTAAAAATCCGGCTTCGAAAGGCAACACTTTTTCTATCGGAAGATCGTCAAGGTAGCCGTTAATACCAGCGTATATAACCATTACCTGCTCTTCAACCGGCATAGGCACATATACGTTTTGTTTAAGCAGCTCAACCATCCGCTCGCCGCGAACCAGACGGGCCTGAGTGGCCTTGTCCAGGTCGGAACCAAACTGAGCGAACGCAGCCAACTCACGGTACTGGGCCAATTCAATACGCAGACGTCCGGCAACCTGTTTCATAGCCTTGGTCTGTGCAGAACCACCTACTCTTGATACCGACAGACCAACGTTAACGGCCGGCCGCACACCGGCATAAAACAGGTCCGGCTCAAGATAAATCTGGCCGTCTGTAATCGAAATCACGTTTGTAGGAATATATGCTGAAACGTCGCCTGCCTGTGTTTCAATAATCGGCAGCGCTGTAATGGAACCGCCGCCTAAACTGTCGTTTAACTTACAGGCTCTTTCCAGCAGGCGTGAATGCAGATTAAACACGTCGCCAGGATATGCTTCACGGCCAGGCGGACGGCGCAGAAGCAATGAAAGTTCGCGGTAGGCAACCGCCTGTTTGGACAGATCATCGTAAACAACCAGGACATGGCGTCCTTGATCCAGGAACTCCTCGCCCATGGCAACCCCTGCATATGGCGCAATATAAAGAAGAGGGGCAGGATCAGACGCAGTGGCTGAAACCACGATAGTGAAATCCATCGCGCCGTGGTCGGTTAAAGTCTGGATAATACCTGCCACAGTAGAGGCTTTCTGTCCGATTGCAATATAAATGCAAATAACATCCTTGCCCTTCTGGTTAATTATTGTGTCAACACAGATAGCCGTTTTTCCCGTTTGGCGGTCGCCAAGAATTAATTCACGCTGGCCGCGGCCAATAGGAATCATCGAGTCAATGGCTTTCAGGCCGGTCTGAATGGGCTGGTTAACACTCCGGCGGGTCATAACACCAGGGGCAATACGTTCGATTGGCCGAAACTTATCACTGGTTACGGGACCCTTGCCGTCCAGCGGACGCCCCAACGGGTTAACAACACGTCCGATCAATGCGTCTCCTACCGGAACGGAAGCAATCCTGCCGGTCCTTTTAACCATATCTCCTTCCTTGATATGGGTATATGCGCCTAAAAGCACGCAACCTACATTGTCTTCTTCCAAGTTTAAAGCCATTCCTAACGTTGGCTCGGCGCCCTCCTGGGGTGCAGGGAACTCGATTAACTCCATCGACATACAGTTCTCTATTCCATAAACACGGGCTATTCCGTCACCAACCTGGATGACCATGCCAACATCCTGCATTTCAATCTTGGCTTCATAATTTTCTATCTGCTGCCGAATGATCGAACTGATCTCTTCCGGTCGCAAGTTCATTTGCTCTTTTCACCTCAATCCCTTTTAGCTGGTTTGTCTTAAGAATTCTCTTAAACTAGATAACTTGTTGCGGACGCTTCCATCTATTATCCTGTCACCTATTCTCACCATCACTCCGCCGATAAGAAGTGGATCCACACTATAGCTGGACTGGACTTTTTTCCCGGTGAGTTTTCCAAGAGACTTTTCAAGCTCCGCCTTTTCATTTTCATTCAGCTTAACTGCGCTTGTGACCTGAACCTGCTCAGTATTGCGGGCTTTATAGGCCAGTTCTTTAAACGTTGATATTATGCTATCCAAAAAGGACTCTCTCTGCCGATCTATTAAGAGAAATAAAAAATTAAATGTTAAGCCGGAAATTTGATCTTTAAAGATGCCTTTCAGAATATCTTTTTTTTCATCGGGATTAACCTGTGAGTAATACATAACTTTTTGCAAATCACGTGAACCCGTAACTATATCCCGAATGATATCCAGTTCCTGTTCCAGCTTGTCTATAATGCCATCCCGCTCCGCAATTTCAAACAGAGCGCCGGCATACCTGGAACCAACAGCCCCTTCTAACACGGCAGATCCCCTGCCTCCCTGATGAACTGTTGTACCATGTCATGCTGTATTTCAGGTGTAATAGTCTGCCCGATGATTTTTCCGGCTACCGCAACGGAAAGCACCGTAACCTGATCCCTTAACTCACGAACGGCTTTCTCCTTCTCGCGCTCTATTTCCTTTAATGCATTATCTTTTACCCTATTAGACTCTTCCTTTGCTGCAGCAATTATTTCCTGAGCCTGTATCTCGCCAACCTTTGCGGCTTGAGCGATTATAGCCTGCGCTTCTTCACGGGCCTTTTGCATATCTGCCAGATACTGCTCGCGCAGCTCCTGGGCTTGTTTCCTCTCCTCTTCTGCTGTTGCGACATTATTAGCAATAAAGTCCTGGCGGTCCTTAAGAAGTTTGGCTATAGGCTTATAGGCAACAAATCTTAGAAATATAAGCAAGATTACAAAGTTAAACATCTGAGCTATTAGGGTAGCGTTAAATTCGAGCAAAAATTCTCCCCCCTTTGCTTTCTTAAGAGAGCACTCTAACAAGTGGAAGGCGATAGCGGTTATTAAACCACACCCGCTATGCCGTTCCCATGTTAGATTTGAGTATTAGGCAACTTTACCAAAAAGCATGAAGGCGATAACCACACCAATAATAGGAATAGCTTCAATCAGACCAATACCAATTAACATAGTGGAAAAAATTGCACCTCTGGCCTCTGGTTGACGTGAAATACCTTGTACAGCACTATATGTGGCCAGACCATCACCCAACCCAGCGCCTAATGCGCCTAATCCTACTGCCAGGGCAGTACCAAGAGCAGCACCAGCTCCTACTTCCATTCCTCTCCCTCCTTTCTGCTGAACCTGAATTCTTATTCAATTTAATGTGTATCACTAATCTTCTGAGACACATAAACCGTACTCAAAATAGTAAATACAAACGCCTGAATACAGCCTACGAAAATGCTGTATGCCAGCCAAACCACCGGAATGACAAATCCACCGCAAAAATTTAAAACTGGCGGCATAAGCCCAAGGATTACAAGAAGTAAAACTTCACCGGCATAAATGTTTCCGTAAAGACGGAAGGACAGCGTAATCGGTTTTGATAGATCCTCGATGATATTAATTGGAAGAAAAAATACAAATGGTTCCAGGTAATGCTTAAAATGCTTTCCACGCTTGTAGTAAATACCCATAAACTCAAACAGCAAAAAGGTAGTTAGCGCCAAACCAACAGTTGTATTCAGATCGGCTGTTGGCGAAGTAAGTGTGGGTATCAGCCCTAATATGTTAGAAAACAAAATAAATATGAAAAACGTTACGGGAATGCTCAGAAACGCCGCTGCTTTTATCGGGTCAGTGATCTGTTCTTTTACAATACCGCCGACAAAATTATAAACCATTTCAAAAGCAGTCTGCGCCGAGTTTGGCCTTTTCATGGACATATTGCGCGTTGCCACAATTGCAAAAGCCGCAACCAAAATCATTGTAAGCCATGTAACAATCAATGTTTTCGGATTAAGATCAATTGGGAAATTGCCAACTGTTCCTAAATGCCATGCGCCTGTGTGGGGAAAATGCCAAAAATTTAAACTCTCCTCAACCTCATGCAGGTCCATCGACAAGAATCACCCCCTTTACTGTAAACTTTATATATAAAATTTTATAATTTAATTATATAAACAGCTATTAAATATTTACAAATCTTAATTCAAAAAAAGACTTTGCAAAACAAAGTCTTATAATTTGGAAGTCTTATAACCGGTCTTTGCTTCTTTAAACAGAACACCCGCTGCAATAGCTGTAAATATCCCCCATATTGCAAATATTCCTGACGCTGCGGCGATTGCAGTTACCATTGATATTTTCGCCGCCAAATAAAGCATGGCAATTGTAGTAAAGAGACGAAGAGCAATCCCAGACATTAAACTCTGCTGCAGCTTATGCTTAAAAAATGCATCCTTTGGATCTGCAATCTTGGATCTTCTAACAAGAAAGTAAGTATTCCACATCCCTGTTCCGATTCCTATAATCAGCCCCCAAGCTACAGTTGAGGCATAATCTATAATTAAAATCATAACACAGGGAATCAGCAAAAAGGCGCCTATTTTTAAAGTTCTGCCCGCCATTTGTTCAAAAGGCAGATCCTTCATCCTACTTCCCCTCTCCGAAAAAATCCTCTACCAGTTTTGCTAATCCTACTATGCCTACCACGATCCCCAGGAACAAACACACTACCATAAGCCACGGCTCAGTGCCAAACCTACGATCTAAATACCTTCCTCCCAATATGCCAACTACTATAGGTATGGCGATTTGAAATCCAACTGTAGAAGCCAGTGCATAAATCCTTGCGTAACTGAATATCTGCCGTTTCTGATTGTTTTTTTTATCTTCATTTTTTGCCTGGTTCTTTTCTGGGGACCTTGTTTTCATATTTCTACAGATTCACCCATCTTATTATTATTTTCTACGAGCACAGCATAAATCCTGCATATATATTTTAAAATTTTAGTTTTTATTCAATTTTATTTTTTATTCGCAACGTACTCTTCGGGAGGGTTCCCGGCAAATCCAAAATAATGGAACAACGCCCCGCAGATCCGTTGGGAAGCCATCCCGTCCCCATACGGGTTTACTGCTTCAGACATCCTCTGGTAATGCTGTTGATCATCAAGCAAAAACCGGACCTCTGAAACGATTTTTTCATATTGCGTACCAATAACCCGTACCGTTCCAGCCCAAACTGCCTCAGGCCTTTCCGTAACATCTCTTAAGACCAGCACTGGTTTACCGAGGGCCGGGGCCTCTTCCTGAAGGCCGCCCGAGTCAGTAAGGACAAGGTAACTGCGGTTCATTAAGTTAATAAATGGCTCATACTCAAGCGGATCAATCAGATGTACACGATTAAGATTACTTAACAATTCGGCAACGGCGTTTCTTACCACGGGATTCCTGTGTACCGAAAAGACAACCTCCACTTCGGGGTATAAATCAACAATTGTTTTAAGCGCTCTGTAAACCGATTTCATTGGCCCGCCAAAATTTTCACGCCTGTGTGTAGTTACAAGTATCACCTTATGATTTTTATAGTCTATGTTGTTTAAAACGCTATTATTAAAACTATAGTTGTCCTTTAAGGTTAAAAAAAGCGCGTCAATTACAGTATTTCCGGTGACGAAGATTTTTTCCCTGCTGATACCCTCTTTTAAAAGGTTGTCCCTTGCCAGGCCGGTCGGCGCAAAATGAAGGTCGGCTATTCCCGCAGTAAGCCGCCTGTTAATTTCTTCCGGAAAGGGGGCATATTTATCACCTGTACGCAGACCGGCTTCGACATGCCCTACAGGTATCTGCAAATAATAGGCTGCGAGCGCTGAAACAAATGTGGTTGTTGTATCTCCGTGAACAAGCGCCAGGTCCGGACGTTCTTCATTAAATATTTCCTGCAGACCTGAAAGTACCCTGCAAGTAATCTCGAAAAGGCTCTGCTCGGATTTCATGATATTTAAATCAAAATCCGGCCGGATGCCAAAAAGATCAAGAACCTGATCAAGCATTTCCCGGTGCTGGGCTGTTACGGCAACGAGACAGTTGATCTCTTCAGGATAACGGGCCAGTTCCTTGATCAACGGCGCCATCTTAATTGCTTCGGGCCTGGTACCAAATACAACAAGAATTTTTTTATTTTGACCCATTCTTTAAACCAGCTTTCTCCTCCATCAACGCCCTAACTTTTAGAGGAAGCCCGAAAATGTTAATAAAACCGGTGGCATCAGCCTGGTTATATGCTTGATCACGCCCAAAAGTGGCCAGTTCGGGATCGTATAATGAATAAGGAGAAAGCGCTCCCGCCGGCGTACAGTTCCCTTTATATAATTTAAGACGCACAGTTCCGGTAACTGTCTTTTGAGTATTTTCTACAAAAGCGTCCAGGGCCTCTTTTAAAGGCGCAAACCAAACCCCTTCATAAACCAACTCGGAGTATCTCGAAGCCACTATTTCTTTAAAATGCATGGTCATCCGGTCCAGACAAAGGCTTTCCAATTCTCTGTGCGCGATGAAAAGCAATGTGCCGCCGGGCGTTTCATAGACGCCGCGTGATTTAATTCCCACCAGACGGTTCTCAACCATATCAACTATGCCAATTCCGTTGGCGCCGCCGATCAGGTTCAATCTTTCCAACAAAGAAACGGGATCAAGCTCAATGCCATCAACCTTTTTTGGCGACCCGCATTCGAAGTAAATTTCCAGATAGGTAGGATTATCGGGCGCTTTTTCCGGTTGTACCGTAAGCATCAGGACATCAGCAGGCATTTCATTGGCCGGGTCCTCAAGAAGTCCTCCCTCATGGCTGAGGTGCATGAGGTTGCGGTCCATGCTGTATGGCCGCTCTTTTGTTACAGGTACGGGAATGCCTCTTGCATTGGCGTAGTCTATTGCTTCATCCCTGGAGATTATTTTCCACTCACGCCAGGGCGCAATAATTTTTAAACGCGGATTCAGCGCTTTAACGCTCAATTCAAAACGCACCTGATCGTTACCCTTGCCGGTTGCGCCATGGGCAACCGCTTCGGCCCCTTCCTTTTCAGCTATTTCTACCAACTGCTGGGCTATTAAAGGGCGAGCCAGGGAAGTACCCAAAAGGTATCTGCTTTCATATATTGCTCCGGCTTTTAAAGCCGGGAAAATATATTCTTCAACAAATCTCTTTCTTACATCCTGGATATAAACTTTGCTGGCGCCGCTTTTAAGCGCCTTTTCCTCGATCAGGTTAAGCTCATCGCCCTGGCCCAGATCGGCAACCATTGCAATTACCTGGCAATCATAGTTTTCTTTAAGCCATGGAATAATTATAGAAGTATCAAGACCACCGGAGTACGCTAAGACAACTTTTTTCACATACATTCCTCCCCTTTATCCTTTATATAGTACCATAGGCAACTATCCTGATAACTATCCATCCTGAAAATTAGTTTTTTATATAATGAGTCCTATAGACACGGCATTGTCACCGCTTACTCCGATGCTTAAGCACCGACAGCAGCGCAGCTTGCATCGGACCGGACTAGCGGCGCTGCAAAGGCGGCATATGAGTAACTAACAACATCGCCCTGTTAACTTTGGAATTAAGACTGCTTTTATAACAACTTAAGAGAGCCGCTGGTTTCGCATCGCTGTCCGGTTACCCTCGCTTCGCTTATCTGATGTTACCGGAGCTTCGCAAGTCGTTCGCTTTGACAACCCGTGCCCTTTGGACGGTTTTACTGAATACTTACTTTTTCATCCTGCTGCTGGTGCTGCGTAGCAGCATGGATGTCTAATTATTTAGACCGGCTGATCATTTCTAAAAAGGCGTCGATCCTCGTTCGTGTCCGTGCATCCAGATGATTGGGCTTGTCCCCCTCCAGGGTAAGCACTGGAATATTTATTTTTTTTCTCATGATCAGGTCTTCTATCTGCCGAAAACAGAAACCCTGGGCATAATGGACAAGGCCGTCTATTTTACGTTTTTCGATCTGCCTCAGAATGTCCTGCAAACGAAAAAAAATACCGTACGGGTAAGTATATAACCGATATTGTTCAACCAAATCCTGTGTCTCAAAGGGCATCGTAAACTGACGCTGTGTTTCATTAAAAACAATCCGGGCGCCCTTTTCCTCCATGTAGCTGTACAAGTCACCTATGATCGGCGGCACACCGGCATATCCCAGCCGGATCTCTGTCTCGGGTAAAACTGCCCCCTTTAAACCTGATAAAAAAGTGTCCAGCTCACTTTCGAATCTTTCAGGGTTGCCTTTAAAATCGCTGCAGCTTACCTGATAATAATGGTTGTCCCAGCCGCTGATTACATTTTCGGAAAATGTAAGTTGATCAAGTTTCCAAACCTTACGCCTGATCTTGTTGAGCTTCTCGCGGACCGGTTCAACCTGTTGATTCTTTACACCAAAATAGGACATTAGTTTTTCTATCTGCAGTTTTAAAAGATCCCTGTCGCGATCAAAAGGATACGCGAAAGGAATAACTTGTACACCTTCCAATTGCAATGTTTCCATAAGGGCATGGGTGTTGCTGCAATCCCCCTGGGTAACTGCAATAACGGTCCGTATATCCCTGTGCTTTAATACGATACTGTAAAGGCCTTTAATCCATGCGCAGGTATTACGCGGGTATCCCGCTATTTCAGCTTCTTCAACAAGCGTCAACGCATCAGGGTCACTTATAAACAAGTTGTTCAAATCCACCGGAATATATCCGGCAGAGTAAACAATTTCAACAGGTATTGTTGTTGTAATCCCTATTTTACCCCTGTTCATCAGCGCCAGCTATCACCTTTGTAAAAGTTCAAAAAAGATTTTCAGCTCTTATCCAGCACGATACGTTCAACTGTAATCCGGCCGCAACCCAGGCTTTCTGCTTTAAAAGCAAAATCGGCAGGGTCCCCGCTTACAAAATAACGATGACTGGGAGCGACCTTTGATGATTTTTTCAACAGATTTAAACTGCTCATATCTTCCTTTGATTCTAAAACTGCTGCTGCAGCGGGATCGATAAAAACAATTTCCGGACCAAGGCACTTCCGGAAATGCGCAAGCAGAAACGGATAATGGGTACAGCCGAGGATTAGAGTATCTATATGAGCTGATTTTAACGGACTCACATATTCACATACAGCGTCAAACACCTTTTGGGTTTCCGACATCCCGGCCTCTACCAGAGGAACTAAAAGCGGGGCAGGCTGGGCAAAAACAGAAACAGACGGATTCAATGAATTGATTGCGCGCTGGTATGCCTGGCTGTTTACAGTCGCCTCCGTTGCGATGATGCCAACCCTTTTATTCACAGTGGAGCTCACGGCCAGTTTCGCTCCTGGTTCAATCAAGCCTTTCATGGGAACTTGATACCGTTTTCTCATGGCCTGAAGAGAAAGCGATGAATTTGTATTGCAGGCAAAGACAATGTATTTTACATTACAACTTACCAGAAAAGCAATTATTTGATCAGCAAAATTAATTAGCTCCTGTATGCTGCGAGATCCGTAGGGCACATGCAGTGTATCCCCGAAGTAAATGGTTGATTCATCGGGCATCAGGCTGAATATTTCCCGGGATACAGTAAGCCCTCCCAATCCCGAATCAAACAAACCGATAGGCCTTGAATCTCTCAATTTTCCTGTCCTTCCCAATTCATTTCTTGCTAGAAGCATACTCTATAATATGCAGGTTCTCTGATCATAATTTTATATACATTAAATATTCTCCTGCCGGTTACATAAACCTTTTTCTAACCGGCGGCAAAAATGAACTGGAACCGGTGTTACTTTAAGTCTTTAAATAAAATAATATGTAATTCTTTTACTGCATACCATAGCGGTTCGTCACCTGTTCATGACCGATTGGGTTTAAAAAATGAAATTTTTTTCATTGCTTTTGTCAGACCATTATTTTTTGTCCTATTTTTTAAACGAAGCAATAAAAAACAGGCTTCCAAAAGAAACCTGCTTTTCTCTATCAAGGACTGAAACTATCCTAAATGCAACAAAAGAAAACCGTTCCTTTAAAACTTTTAGGCTTGATTCTTTTCTTGCTGCATTGACATTTTCAAAACCGCCCAATAATCGAAATGCAATGGTATTATTTAACCATTACATTATCGATACGGTTGATGTAAAAATGAATTTGCCAAAACCTATCTTTGGAAACAAGCAACATGGTCCCGGCGGCGGTTTCAACGCCAGTCATCAGATCTAAGGTATAGTTTTATTGATTTCATCAATTTCTTTTTGGTTCATTTTAAAGCCCCCTACAATGCCCGGATTACTTTTCTTCGCGCTCTCTTTTTTCCTTCATGGCGCGCCAGACCTTCTCCGGAGTAAGCGGCAGACTGGATACCCTGGCTCCTGTGGCGTCGTAAACAGCGTTGGCAACACAACCCAAGGTCGGGGTGGTGGCGCCCTCGCCAACTTCTTTCGCGCCATAAGGCCCGTTGGGTTCGAAAGTATCCAAGATCATTGAATGCACCGGCGGCATATCCAGCGCGGTCGGCAGCCGGTATTCAGCATAGTTCCCGTTGAGCAGTTTTCCTTTTTCATCAAACATTACTTTTTCCCAGAGGGTCTCACCAATGCCCATGGCAAAGGCGCCGTGCACCTGTCCGTGCAACAAATTCGGGTTGATTGCGACGCCGCTGTCGTGCACGTCCCAAGTATTGAGAACTTTTACCATACCGGTTTCTTCATCAACAGTCACCTCGGAAACCTGGGTCGCACTGCTGTAGGCCGGGGACGTGCCAACCGCCGCCCCTTTGTGCTGGCCGCCCAGTTTGCCGGGGTGGTAATAGCCGCGCCCAATCAACAAACCGTTTTTCACAAAATAAGCACGGGCCACTTCGGCAAAGGTTATTTTAACAGCCGGTTCCTGCTTCATAAATACGATGCCTTCCCTGCAGTCCAGTTCTTCCGGCATCAACTTGCCCGAGCGGTAACCGCCATCCTCCTTGACTTTAATCATTTCCGCCGCCATCTCAAGAATTTTTCTCTTGACATCTTCTCCCGCTCTTTTTACCGCCCAGCCGGCCATCAAGGTCTGCCGGCTGGCATAAGCGCCAAAATCAAGGGTAGCCAGGTCGGTATCATGGGACACGATAGAGATGTCGTCGTATGGATAACCCATCCCCTCGGCGGCCATCTGTCTGAGCACCGTATCGCTGCCCTGACCAATATCGACTGCATTGGTATATACGATCGCATGGGAACCGTCGTCATACACTTTGATCATGGCTATCGAGTGCGGCAGGTCGGTCCGGTACTGACAGAAACCCGCGCCGGAAACAAAACCGCCGTTGCCGACGCCGATGCCTCTGCCCTTGGCCATCTTGCCTTTCTTGTCTTTCCACCCGGAGGCGTCCCGCGCCAGTTCATTTGCTTCTTTCAAGAAATATGACTTTAGTTCGTATCCGTTTGGTGTTACATCACCGGATTTGCGGGCATTGATTATACGTATCTCGATCGGGTCTATACCAAGATCTTCAGCGATGTGATCCAAGTGGCTTTCAAAAGCGTAGCGCGGGTGCGGCTGCCCGTGTCCTCTTTGTGCGCCGCAGGGCGGCAGGTTGGTTACGTACCTATACGCGTCAAACTTGTAGTTATCGAAATTATACAACACGGTCAGCAGGGCTCCCGCGTAGTAAGCCGAGGCTATACCCAGACCAGTGTACGCGCCGCCGTCTATGACAATCTCATTTTTTACGAAGAGGATTTTTCCTTCTTTGGTTACGCCGGTGGTGTATTCCATATCCATGCCGTGACGGCCGCGGCCGTTTAGCCAAACTTCTTCCAGGTCATAAGCCATTTTGACCGGCTGGCCGGTTATTTTGGAAAGGATAATGGCTGAAATATCCAGGCCGCTGACATCGAGTTTTCCGCCGAAACCGCCGCCCACATAGGGGGTGATTACGCGTATGTCGCCTTCTTTCATTCCTAAAATCCGGGCTAGGTGATGCTGCAGGTAGTGGACTGACTGGTGGGCGGCATGAACAATTACTCTTTTCCCTTCCCAGTAGGCGATTGTGCAGTGTGGTTCGATGACGCCGTGTATCGTGCGTTGTCCCTGAAAGCGGTCGGTGCGCACGTAGTAGGCTTCTTCCTGTGCTTTGTCGCAATCACCGAAATGCTGGTGAATTTCTGTGTTAAGGTTGCGCGGGTATTCCTCAAAGATTTGCGGCGCGCCTTCTGCAGCCGCTTCAGCGGGAGTAAATACGGCCGGCAGCGCTTCGTATTCTACTTTAATCAACTTGAGGGCTTCATATACCGTATCTTCATCAATCGCACACACAGCGCCTATTTTATCACCATAAAATTTGACTGTGTCGATGCAAAATATGTTTTCGTCATAGCGGGCGGGGCTAAGCCCGTATCTTATCGAGGGCACGTCTTTGGCGGTAATAATGGCCTTTATACCGGGCAGTTTTTCAGCTTCGGATGTGTCGATATTTAAAATTCGCGCGTGAGCATGCGTGCTGTAAATAAGTTTTCCATACAACATGTTAGAAAATTTGAGGTCGGCGGTAAATTTGCCGCGCCCGGTCACCTTATCCAGTACGTCAGTTCTCTGAAGGTTTTTTCCAACATAGGAATGTTTTTCGCTCAATGTTCCCATTCCTTTCTTTATTGATTTTCTGCCGCGTCTAAAATTGCCTTGACGTAATTGACATATCCTGTGCAACGGCACAGGTTGCCTGCTATAGCCTCGCGTACTTCATATTCGGTTGGGTGGGGATTGCGATTAAGCAACGCTTTGGCCGACATGAGTATGCCGGGAGTGCAGTAGCCGCATTGCGGCGCCGAGTGTTCTATGAATTTTTCCTGGAGTATGTCCAGCTTTCCATTTGTAGCGAGACCTTCGACAGTTATGACTTCCCGCCCGTCGGCGTTGATGGTCAGGATCATGCAGGAGTTGACCGGTTTCCCATCCAGCAGCACGGTGCAGGCGCCGCAATCGGCCTGTTCGCACGCCTTTTTAGTTCCGGTAAGGTCAAGCTCCTCCCGCAAGAAGTTTACCAGCAGGCTGTTGGCTTTAACCATCCTTGTATACTCGTTGCCGTTAACTTTTAATGAAACTAAATAACGTTTGACTCCGTCTTTATCTGTAACGAACTTTAACATTTTCAGCGCCCCTTTCTTAAGCATGCCCTTCGTCGATAGCTTTGCGCAATGCCCGCCTGGTAAAGACGCGCACCATGTCTTTACGGTATTCGGCCGAGGCCCGTATGTCTGTGATAGGCACGCATTCCCCGGAGGCAATGACCCCGGCTCCGGCCAATAGTTCGTCGCTGATTTTCTTGTCTTTCAGGAACTCTTCGGCTTTTTTTGCCCGCACCGGTGTGGGTGAAACCGCTCCCAGTACTATTCTCGCCTCTTTGATGGCATTGTTTTCAACTTGAACTGCTGCCGCCACACCAACCACGGCTAAGGCGCCCGATGCCCGCAGCCCGAATTTGATGTAATTGCTGCCGGTCATTTTCTGGTCGGGGATGACTACTTCGGTGATAATTTCGTCTTGTGCCAAAACGGTCTTACCGGGACCGATGAACACATCTTCCAGATCCATGGTCCGATCTCCCTTCACACCCGTAATTTTAACGGTTGCGCCAAGGGCGATGAGTATCGGCGGCAGATCGGCGGAAGGTACGGCGCTGCCGATATTGCCGCCTACGGTGCCGAGGTTTCGCACCTGGTTGTTCGCCATTTGCCGGGCCGCTTCGGATATGGACAGGTATTTTTCATGCAAAAGCTCTGAATAGACTAAATCGTTATGGGTAACTCCGCTTCCGATAACAACGCCTTTGCCGGGTACATACTCGATTTTTTTCAATTGGTCGATTTTCTCGATGGAGACGAGGATTTCCGGCGACAACAACTCTTTTTTCATCTTGATGATAACATCGGTCCCGCCGGCGAACAATTTGGCTTTGGAACCAAACTGTGACAACAATTGGCAGGTTTCCTCAATACTATCCGGCTGAAAATATTCAAAATTTGGCAGATACATGTTTTGATCACCTCTTCGCAATTTTTCAAACACTAAAAACCCCGACTATCCCTAGTTTCCTGTACCACCTCTTCTTACAAATTGTTAAAATCGTATTTTTCCAGCTTTTATTACTTTTCCTTGGTTACCCGAAAATGGCAGTGATCCCTACACTCGGCTTCATGCTTTAATTTCACTATTCCCTTACCCGCCCGGGCGCACTTAACCAATGAATCTTTGTGATAAGGGCAAACAACCCAGCCAGGGGCTTCCAGGTTATAACTTTTGCATTTGGCGCAGCGAATCCCGTTCTCTGTTGCCTCAAGTTCCGTACTAAATCTCATTTGCCTGCAATTCGCGCAATAACAGTACTCCCATTTCTTGATTTCATCGAGATAATGTTCTATGTCATGTTTATGCTCACGTTCATGGGCAGCTTTAATAAGGGTCGGGGTTTCATGAGAAGGGTTTACACCTCCGTCCTGCCAACAAACCGCATCTTTTTCATCTTCCATAAAATTACTCTCCTTTATATTAACTTTTAACAAGTTGCTTTCGGCAATGTATTAATGCCTGCACCGCAAGCTGCATTAATTAATTTAATAATAAAAGAATCAGATAACTGGTCAAATCAAAATAATTACAATAAATTTGTATATTTTGCGACAAAAAAATAAGACTTAAACACTTTTAAATTGTCAAGCCTTAGAAGTTGCCCTATAAATTTGTAAACTTTTTTTAGATTCAATATTAAAGAATTAAAGACACGGGCTCTTTTTGTAATCCCCTGTCCGGCTGGTTTAGAAGTCACTTCTGTTTAATTTTCTTTCCACCTTGCGAAGATAATTGGGTTTATTATAAACCCGATCTATATGATTAATCAATAATAATACCTGTCGCCGCTGATACTCCGCCGATGGGTGAAAAGCCGAACGGTCAGTCTGTTCTTTATACCTTCCGCCTTCGCCCCGTATCGACTGGCTCAGCCACCGGATTTTATGTATTACGAGGCTACATCTGCACTCCTGCTTAGTACAACCTGATAAATCTCTTGTTATTTACTTTAAGGTCTTTGAATAATATTCTTTAGCGGTCTGATAATCACCGTATGTATCAATGTCCTTAGACGCAGACTCATTTTTAATCCGCATTAAACTGACCTTGTCCTGATGACGGGCGATTATTTCGCGGGCTCCAATATCTCCTTTTAAATTGTTTAACAATTCCGGGATAAGACTGGTATTAAAAAGCACTGGGTGGCCGGGTATTTCCTGAAATTGCGGCCTGGCAATGAGGCATAAAGATCTTTCATAAAAATCAATAAGTTGATCGATCAACAAAGAGGTTACGAAGGGCTGGTCGCCCAGAACAACCAGGAATGCATCGGATTTAGGATTTATCGCCTTTATTCCGGAAATCAAGGAAGTGCTTTGCCCTAAACGGTAATCGGGGTTGAAAACCGTTTTGACAGGCAGACCTTTTAAAACTTGGGCAATCTCTTCAGACTGGTGGCCTAAAACAACTATTGTTTCACTGACCTTCGATCCCAGTGCGGCAGCAACTGCAATTTCGATTATTGTTTTCCCGCCAAGTGTCAGGAGAAGTTTTTGCCGGCCAATTCTTGTTCCCTGTCCCGCTGCTAAAATAACAGCTGAAATAAAATTGCTCAAAAAGCACTCCCCCGGTAGAATTTAATTGGAGCGGCGGATCACAGAAAAACTATTTTGTATAAAACTTGCCAAAATGACTCTTTCAATATCCTTATCAGACTTAAAAATCTCTATCGCGAGTGTTCTGGCAACCGACCAATCCTCTGCCACGTCAACTTTATTAATCAATGGTATAAACCTTGCCCCGGCAGGAACTCCTTTTTTTAATCCGAGAGGATGAACAATTATCTTTGAGATTGTCCCGGTTATGATTACAGAACCCTGTGCTGCATCGCAGAGCAGGGAAACCAGTTCCGGACGGTGGACAAATTCAGCTGTCAGCCGCTTGTTCAATATGTCAAGACCAACAACAGGCACTACCAGGGTAGCTTCGCCGGGTATTTGAGGTTCATGATTAGCCGGAGCTTTCAATGATTTCCCGCGGCTGCCATCGGCTTCAACAACAAGATAATCAACTTTATCAAGATTCCATAACCTGTCAACCCACTCCGGTGGTAGACCACAAATTTTTTCTTGAGACATTTGTTCTTTTATCAGGGCAATCAACGGTATAGAACCATTCCGGCTACTGACTTTTTCTTCTATTTCAATGTAGTCGCCGGAAATAATACAGCCTCCCTGAAAATAAAGCTGTTTCAGGAGCATTTTTGTGGTAGTCGTTAGAGCAACTTTTTTCTTGGAAGCGTATAGTTCTTTGGCCAGACATTGCAGAGCAGTGGTTTTACCCCCTCCTCCAACAAAAGCCACCAATTCTCGTGGAGAAAGATTCATTGCCTGACGAAAAGATGAAGTCGGGTATTCAATTAACAAATCCAGCACCACCCGAAACTTTTTTGTTCAACACCCAGTCAAGTACCCTATCAAGCATCGCTTCCAGTACCCCTCCGGCAACTGCCCTGGCTTTATCACTTATTGTATAGCAGTACTCGGGTTTGCATCTGGGATCCACATCTCCTATTTTCATTCCCTCTTTTACAATACACCCGTCTGCAACAAGGCCTCGTAAAACACCTTTAATTTGAGTCTGTACCTGGCGGCCTTCGATATAGCCAATTATCTGTCCGCTTTCAACTATCTCTCCAATAGAACAGTATGAAATAAAAACACCTTCTTGAGGAGCTTTGATCAGTCTTTGATAAGTGTAGCCATTTACCATATGTGGTTCGCCGGTATCTTCTTGTGGAGTCCCTTCCAGGATCACTCTCCCCAGTTCGTGGCCTCTTTTCGTTTCAATAACGGCGTGAACATCAACTCCGGCTGTAAAACCGGGACCTAACGCAATTACAACAGGCGCGTCGGTAATCTTTGTTCCTGTATTACGTTTTGCCATAACAGCATCAATCAAAACGTCAGGCTTTAAAATACGCACAAGCTCTCCTTGCGGATCAATAACTACGGGTATAATTTTCTTTTTCTGCAAGCTTGAAATATCACTTATTGAACTGCAAAGCTCGGCACGAACCCCCTCAACCGTTGTTTCACCGGAGTAAACGGCCTCGGCGAAAGCAACTTTCCTTCTAACTACAAGGGGCTTTTCGAGTTCCGTCATTACCGGAATAAACCCGCACCTGTACAGGCGGTGAGCTACTCCGCTCGCAAGGTCGCCAGCTCCTTTAATTAATACAAGAACATTTTTCAAGTTAGTCTACTCCCCTTTCACAGGTTCGATAAAAACTTCCATTCCTCCGCCGCAGAGCATTCCCAGGGAAGCAGCTGATTTATTATCAAGTTGAAAACTATATAATTCTGCCTGGCCGGTTTCAAGTATGGAGACAGATAGCTGACGAACTTTTTCCTCAAAAACCCCGCCGCCGATTGTACCTGTTATTGCTCCATCCGGGGATACCATCATTTTTGCGCCTGCTTTGCGGGGTGTCGAACCCGAAGTTGATACCACTGTGGCAAGCGCTGCCGGCAAACCCTCATTAATGCGTGTTAAGACAGTTTCAAACAGGTAAAGATCACTTGTTGCGGGGGAACTGCCCTGAAGGTAGCCTTCAACTTTCTTTCCGTCATTTGAATCCTCCGATAAGGAAAGAGCCTTCCCACCGCGCCTTGCTTTAATTAGCTCAGCTGTTATGCTGACAGCAATTTCCTCCGGGGTTTGAGCACCGATATCCAGCCCGATAGGAGCATGGATCATTTTTATTTTATCGGTTGGTATACCTGCAGCCAGCAAATGTTTTCTGGACATTTCGACTTTTTGTTTGCTGCCAATCATGCCCAGATAGGCCATTTCACGTGCTGATAACGCTTCAAGGCAGAGTAAATCATACTGGTGACCACGGGTAACTATAACAACACTGGTCCACAAATCTACCGGCATATTTTCAAGATAAGCTAAAAATTCACTGCAGATAACTTCACGGGCTTCAGGAAAGCGTTCATAATTAGCGTATTCTGGCCTGTCATCAACTACAGTAACATGATACCCTAGCAGATCAGCCAAACGCACCAAAGGACGTGCTATATTCCCGCCTCCCAAAACAAATAGCTTTTCAACTCCATAAATGGGTTCTGCAACAAGTGTACAGTATATTTCTTTATCCCCCGGGAAAAATACATCCGTTTTTTCCAGACGGTTAGTTTTTCTAGATTGTTCAGCCAGACGTTCAATATCCCCGTTAAGCCACTCTGTTTCAAGATTTCCAACCGTCTTGTTTTTAATGAATAATTTTTTACTTCCCGGCGGCGGCAGAATATCTCCATTGCGAAAAACCAGAGTGACCAATACAGGTCTGTCACCTGTTTTCAGCGCATCAAGCAGACTTTCATAGACATGCTTCATCGAGATAGCCCCCGTTATCGAAAATATTTATATCCCAATATGGAATAAAGCAGTATACTTCTTTTCCGGCAGTCAGGCCAGTATTATGTTCCTGAAAGGAAAGAACATTAATTTTAACACCGACATCTACAATTAGCTTGGAAAATAAACCTCTTGAATTAACGGAAACAATCCTTCCCTTTAAACAGTTTCCAGGTTTCGGCGATAGGCTTAACAAAATATGCTCCGGCCTTATTGAATATCCGACTCTGCCAAACAGGTTGGTTGTTACTTCTAAAATCGACTTTCCTAAACTGACAAATTTCTTGCCGTTTTTATAAATTAAATCACTGTAAAAGACATTCTCCGCCCCAACAAAACTGGCCACCTCTGCAGAACAGGGCCGCGGAAAGATTTCCTGTGGTTTACCTGTCTGCAATATCCTGCCTTTATCCATTACACCTACCCTGTCTGCAAAAAAGTATGCTTCCTCAAAATTATGCGTTACATGGATAGTAGGTATGTTTGTTATTTTATGAAGTTCCGATAGTTCCTGCTGAAGCGATTCCCTGCTTTGGGGATCTAAAGATGATAACGGTTCATCCATCAACAAAACCGGTGGTTCCATTGCAAGTGCCCGGGCTAAGGCTACCCGCTGCTGCTCCCCGCCGCTTAAGGTGTGGGGGAACCTATTAAGGAGGTGGCCTATTTTAAGAAAAGATACCACATGTTCCACCATCCCAGCTAAAGTGCTGCCAGGCTTTCTTTTTTTTCTGAGCCCAAAATAAATATTTTGCTCAACATTAAGATGGGGGAAAAGCATATAGTCCTGATAAACAAAACCAAACCTCCTTTTTTCAGGTGGCTGAACGGTTATGTTTATACCGCCAAGCCATATCTCGCCCTGATCCGGTGAATATATTCCGGCAATAGTTTCCAACAATACTGTTTTACCAGCGCCAGACGGGCCTAAGAGGATGAAATATTCACCCGGGGCAATCTCCAGAGTGATATCTTTTAAGTGAAAATCGTCAATTCGCTTGGTTACACCTTGTAATAATAATTTACCCTCATTTTTAAGATAGCCTGTCATGGTCCATACACCCGCCAAAACAATTTATTTCCTGCTTTTTCAAAAAACAGAAGTGACAGTATAGAAACGAGCACCAAAATGGAAGCGGAAGCCATAAGCAAATCAAGATCACCGGTAGACATGTTTAAAAAAATTGAAATAGGGAGGGTTTCGGTTTTAAACCTGATTGCGCCGGCAAGCATTAAAACCGCCCCGAATTCTCCAAGGGCCTTCCCCCAGGCAAGCACCAAACCGGCAATCACGCTGTTTCTAATCAAGGGAATGGTAACCCTGCAAAAAGCCTGCCAGGGGCTGCAGCCAAGTGTCCTGGCAACATACTCAAGCCTTGCATCTACAGATTCCAGGGCTCCTTTAAGCACTGTAACGAGCCCTGGTGAATTGACAAAGAACTGGGCTACAACAATACCCTGAACAGTGAAAACTAGGTCCAGGCCTATTTTCTCCATTGTTTTGCCAAAATGTGTCGTACCGAACAGCAGCAAAAGACAAACCCCAGAAACTATAGGCGGTAAATTTAAAGGTATCCTTAAGACAGCCCCCAACATACCTTGTCCTGGAATATTGTAACGGCTCAGTGTATAAGCAACCGGCAAGGCAACTATTAGACATAAGAATGTTGAAATTGTTGATGTAAAAAGGCTCAATTTCAGGGCAAATATAATTTCAGGAGTTTTCAACGCCCTGTATAATTCAGGGACGCCCCTTACAAGCACTGTACAAACTGCTGTTAGGATAAACAAACAAAGAAGGCAGGTTATGATAATATTAGTTATCCTGAAAAGCTTCATAGTTTTAAGCCTCCCTTCTTTTAAATCTAAAAGGGTTTTTTATCTTTCGACTGTCTGATAACCCCATTTATTCCAGATTTCTTTACTTTCTTCGGTGTTGAGGAAATTTAAAAACTGCTCGGCTGCTTCCTTTTGTTCTGAAAAGGTAAGTATAGCAGCAGGGACTATCTTAGTAAAGCTATCTAATTCCGGAACTGGTATTAATTCAATTTTGTCCTTACAATTAATAATGTTCTCCTTCCAGATTACAGCTGCATCCACCTGCCCGGTGCTTAAATACAAGACCAGTTCTCTCGCCGTCGCCGTCCGGACCACAACGTTTTTTTCAACGTCATCATAAATTTGGTTTTCCTGCAGCATAGTATCGGCGACTTTTCCTATCGTGCATGACTTGGGATCGCCAAGGGCAACCTTCACGCCCGGAAGCTTCAGATCCATCAGTCCGTGTATACCGGCAGGGTTGCTTTTGGGAACTGCCAGCGCAGGAATATGGTAAACTATATTTGCCTTTTTATTTATTAATCCTTTTTCTTCCACCGGCGCAAGGTCCTTCAAATCACCTGGGATGAACAAATTGCCTTTCCTTGTTAAAAGGATCTGGCCGGCCAGCTGCGCTGAACCGCCAAAAGTAAAAGTGACTTCCGTTCCTGTCCTTTTTTCAAAAGCTTCTCCAATTTCTTGGACGGGCTTCGATAGCCCGGAACCGCAGTATATAAAAAGAGTTTCTGGAGCTTCTGTCTTTTTTGTTTGTGCACATCCTGTTAAAGCTAGACATAAAAATGCAACCGCGAATATTTTGATATATACTTTTATCTTCAATATAAGCACCTCATAAGCACCTCTTTCTGTTATTCGTGACGCGAGTAGTCAGAAAACACACCCGTTATCACTCCTCTTTTAGGCAAGTTGAAAACCGGATCCGGCCAAACCGAAGCTGCACCTCGGATAACGGCATTCAGGACAGCTCCTGCATAGTCCGCCATGAGCCAGGGCAACCAGATCATACTTTTTAACCTTTTCTTTGGTAAACAAGCGCGGCAGGACAATGTCCAACACGGTAGTCCTGAAAAACATCCCGCAGGCCGGCACTCCTAAAACAGCAGCATCCTTTTTATAGGCCAGTAAAAACATTGCTCCCGGAAGAACCGGTGCCCCGTATTTTTCTATTACAGCCCCGCTAAGTCTGATCCCCAGCGGTGTTACGTCGTCAGGATCAACTGACATACCTCCACTGACCAGAACAATTTCTGCTCCCCGGTCGATTGCCCCATTAATCAACCTGCTGATCTCCTGAGCATTATCAGGAGCATATTCGATCTCGTCCACCGTTGAGCCAAAGGATTCTATTTTTTCCTTTAAAACCGGACCAAATTCATCCTTAATCCTGCCCGAATAAACCTCACTGCCGGTTACGATAACAGCTGCCTTTAATTTTTGATACGGCGCTATACGGAGAATTCCGCCGCTTTCCCTGCATATTTTCTCAGCCGATATTATAATATCTTCCTTGACGGCCAGCGGGATGACTTTTGTGCCGGCTACCATTTCCCCTTTTATTACCGGTGTGTTGTTAGGCAGGGTAGACAGAACAACCTCCGGAAGGTCGTTAACCGCCTCAAGAACAGCCAGATTAATTTTGAGCAGGCCAGCATATTCGGCAAAAAGAGAAACCCTGCTCTCTTTTGGCTGGCAGCACTTAATCCCTGCCCCGGCTGCGGCTGCTCCCAGGCGAATTCCGGCATCATCTTCGTGTAATTCATCTTCGGCAAGCTCCAAGACATAAACATTTTCTTTTCCCATTTTTAGTAATTCTTCAATGTCTTCACGACAAATAAGGTGGCCTTTGCGAAAAGCAGGTCCCTTAAACTTACCGCGGACGATTTTGGTCAGATCGTGAGAAAGGATTCTGCCTACCGCATCTTCAAGGTTAACTGTTTTTGCCTGCATGGTGTTTCTCCTTTAACAAGACTTATTCCAAACCTGCGTCAAGCATCCATTTCTTTAACAGCGTTATACTCATATTAGTATAATGGATATAAAAAAATATAACAGTGCTTTAGTTTAGGTCTTAAACCCTTCAAAATGCTTAAGGTAAAGCTTTTCTAGCACAATTTCAGCTTCTTCCTTGAGTTCGGAATACCTTTTCATTAACTGTTGGGCATACGGGGTGACTTTTGAGCCACCGCCGCATGCTCCGCCAACTCTTTTCTCTAAAAGAGAATACCCCAACCTTTCTTCAAGAGCGGCAATCAAGCGCCAGGCCTTATTATAAGACATCCCCATCTGTGCGGCTGCACTTCTTAGAGAACCCGTTTTCTCAACTTTTTGCAAAATCTCCAAAGGCCCTTCGCCAAAAACTTTTCCGTTATTCTCAAGCCAAATCTTAAAAACAGGCCGCATTAATCTCACCTGCAAATCTATATAAACATTAACCGGTAGTTTGAATCTCTTTTTTCTTATCCCGAATTGCCTTCCAGATTTTTTCGTAAGAAATCGGAAGGCTGTTAATAGCCGCCGAGTGCGGAAGATCTGTTCTGTAAATTGCATACCCCGCTCCAGAAACAAACCCTACACAACCGACGCCTATACCATGGCAAAAAGGCAGTTTGCCCTTTTTTCAGTTTACTTTAAACCAGCAGGCCAACCAAACGGTTGTTTTTCAGATCATAAAAGCCTTCCTCGCAAATCCGGAAAAATGGTATTGCGGAAGTTGTCAGGGTATTTAAGCTTAGTTCCGCATCAGGGAAGGGGATGCCAAGACCTGATGCCTCTTTTTGAATATCTTTAAGGTTTTGGACGATTTCTTCAATCGGAAGATTGCTCATGTAACCTCCTATGGACATGGGTAGTTCAGCCAGTATTTTACCATTTGAACAGACCACGATACCTCCCTGAAGTTCTAGAACCCTGTTGACAGCAACCGCCATATCCTTTTCGTCAGCTCCTATGACCACTATATTAGTCAAATCCCAGGCCATGCTGCTGGCAAACGCCCCTTTCTTCATCCGAAAGCCCTTGATTAACCCGACAAACATTTTTAACTGGTCATCCAGAAAATCTACAGCAGCAATTTTTATTAAGTCTTTATCCAAATCAACCTTGATTTTTCCCTCCAGGACGGGGACTTCCAGGATTGTTTCCTTTGTCACCAGTTCAGTTATTTGTTCAATTACTCTGATTCTTACAGGGTCGCTGTTGCTTTTAACATTTATTTCAAAGTCCTCAGGTCCAAAATTCTTGGTCAGCCGCATACTTTTATGCGCCCAGGCCGGAAATGTATATTTACTTGGTTCTAAAAGAAGTTTGCCTTCTTTTGATAAAACCTTGCCGTTGCTGATTACATACTCGGCTTTTATATTGTACAGATCCGGCAGAATAATGATATCTGCATATTTGCTGGGCGCAATACCACCAATTAGATGATCCAGATTCCAGTATTTGGCCACGTTTAGTGTAGCCATTTGGATAGCGCAAACAGGATCAAAACCAAGGTCGACGGCTTTCTGGACCACTGCTTCCATATAACCTTCCTCTACCACTTGCTCAGGAGTAATACTGTCCGTGGATAGAATCAATTGTCTCAGATCGAGCTGCAGATCCTTTATTTTCGATATTTCCGCCAGTTCTTTCCGGATACCTCCTTCCCTGATCAGTACATAAAGACCCAGCCTTAACCTTTCCAAAACATCCGCCGCGGTGATTGGCTCATGGCACGACCGGACACCTCCCGCCGCATAAGCTGTAAGCCTGTTGCCCCTGGCGCCGGCCGTATGGCCCGCAATTATCTTGCCCGCCTTGAAAGTCTCAACAAAAAACTCCAGTATCTTTTCATCCCGTTCAATTACGGCTGACCAGTATGTTTCTCCCAAACCTAAAATATCATCACGTTTGAGCAGTTCGGCAATCTGATCAAGGTTAATCGCTCTTGATCGCGTCCTTAAGCTGTTTGTAACCATCGGAGGCGCCACACCAAAAATCTTTATGGGCTGGTTTTTAAGGGATTCCAGATATTCCAGAATTCCCTGATATCCAAGCGGAAAGCTGATTTCCATCAGTTCTGTAATTATTGTGGTAGTCCCGCCCCGCATCGCATATCTAAGAAACTGATCCGCCTGATAGAAAAGAATTAAATGGGTGTGGCCGTCTATAAATCCCGGGATGATAAATTTCCCTGTACAGTCGATAACATTCGTCTCAGGCCCTGTAACATTCCTGTCGTCTTTGCCTACCCAGGCTATTCTTTCCCCCTTGACGGCCACAGAATGTTCTTCCAGTATTTCGCCCGTATATACGTTAACCAGTGAGCCGTTTTGGAGCACTAAATCCGCCTTTTCTTCTCCCATCGCCACCTTAATCAAACTGTTTAATTCTCTCAAATTCATAACTGGAAATCTCCTTATATTTAATTTAATAATAAAAAAAACAATAGACCGGTTAAATTAAAATAATTACAATAAATTTGTATATTTAACAACAAAAAAGAATAAGGCTTAAACATTTTTTTTGTCAAGCCTTAGTAGTTGTCCGATGAAGTTGATGACCCTCGGGCTCGGTCAAACTCGGCGTTAACACGCCTCAAACAGTTCCCTCGCTTATCCTCGGGTTCTCTCTTTCTTTGAATTAAGGCTCAAAATCGCACTTGAGGCATTGACCTCCCTTGTTGATGAATTTTCATCCTTCCGATGCGCCGCTTACTTAAGATGCTTAAGCGCCTTAATTCAATATTTTTTCCTTAAAAAGTTTATTGACCAGTTCAGGATTAGCTTTACCCTTCGTGGCCTTCATAACCTGACCCACTAAAAATCCCAGCGCTTTATCTTTGCCGCTTCTATAATCACTTACCGATTTTGGATTTCCGGCAATTACTTCTTCCACAATCGCAGTCAGCGATTCTTCATCACTGATTTGGACCAGCCCTTTTTCCTTGACGATAGTACCGGCATCCTTTCCTGTTGCAAACATTTCTTCGAATACAACTTTGGCGATCTTGCCGCTAATCGTGCCTTCGTCGAGAATTTTAAATAAAGAGGCCAGGTTAACGGGGCTGACGGGACATTCATTTATTTCGAGATTGTTGGAGTTAAGCAATCTCGAAAGATCCCCCATAATCCAGTTGCTGACTGTCTTTGGTGAAGAATAGGCATTGAGGCAGGCTTCAAAATAATCAGCCATTTCCTTTGTCGAAGTAAGAACACCGGCATCATACACAGGCAGGCCGTAATCACGCACATAGCGTTCGCGTCGGGCGTCGGGCAGTTCCGGGAGCCGTTTTCTGACAGACTCTACCCATTCCCTTTCAATAATCATGGGTACCAGATCGGGTTCAGGAAAATAGCGGTAATCATGAGCTTCTTCCTTGCTTCTGATAGGTAGGGTTATCCCCTGGCCTTCGTCCCAGGTCCTGGTTTCCTGGACAATTCGCCCGCCTTCTCCCAAAACCTCTATTTGCCTGCTGACTTCGTAGGTCAGGGCTTTTTGAAGAGATCTGAAAGAATTCATGTTTTTAATCTCTGTTTTTGTGCCAAACTCCTCTTTCCCTAGCTGCCGCACAGAAACATTAGCGTCGCACCTTAAACTGCCTTCCTCCATCCGGCAGTCGGAAACTCCCGTATATTGGATAATTGATTTTAATTTTTCCAGATATATTCTGGCTTCCTCGGGCGAGCGGAGATCCGGTTCGGATACTATTTCAAGCAGCGGAACTCCAGCCCGGTTGTAATCTACAAGTGAAAAAGGCGTAGTGGTTATCGTTCCCTGATGCACCAATTTCCCTGTGTCCTCTTCCATATGAAGCCGCGTAATGCCTATTTTCTTTAATTCTCCATCCAGTTCAATTTCCAGGTATCCGTTTAACGCTATTGGCAGATCATATTGTGAAATCTGATAATTCTTAGGCATATCGGGATAATAGTAATTTTTTCGATCAAACTTCGAGAACTCGGCAATGCGGCAGTTTAAGGCCAGGGCTACCAGTATAGCATCCTCCACGACCTTTTTATTTACTACCGGAAGTACGCCGGGCAGACCAAGGCATACCGGGCAAACATGGGTATTTGGCTTTCCTCCGAAAGATGTGGAGGAACTGCAAAAGATTTTTGAGTCTGTTTTTAATTCCAGATGCACTTCAAGACCGATGACGGTCTCATACTGGGTCAAGATAAAAACCCTCCCTTTTTGTTTATAACTCCGGGTGCTTTCTATGATGGTCTGTACATTGTTCGAAAGTATAGGCTGCCTGAAGCAGTTTGCCTTCGCTGAAAGGCCTGCCCATTAGCTGAAGCCCCACGGGTAAGCCATTGACAAATCCACAGGGTACAGACAGGCCCGGAATTCCGGCAAGATTTACCGCTATTGTGAATACGTCTGAAAGGTACATCTTCAGCGGATCTCCGGTTTTTTCGCCAAAACGGAAAGCCGGAGACGGTGTCGTCGGTGAAAGCAAAATATCAAACTTCTCAAATGCATTGTTAAAGTCTTCTTTTATTAGCGTACGGACTTTGAGCGCCTTTAAATAATAGGCATCGTAATAGCCGGCTGAAAGAACATAGGTGCCCAGCATGATCCGGCGCTTGACCTCGGCACCGAAACCCTGACTCCTTGTTTTCATAAACATATCCACAACATCCTGTGCGCCCGCAGACCTGAACCCGTAACGGACTCCGTCGTAGCGGGCCAAATTTGAACTGGCTTCAGCCGGTGCAATCAGATAATAAACAGGAAGTGAGAAACCGAGGTGGGGAAGGCTTGTCTCCTCTATTCTGGCCCCGTTCAATTCAAGCAGGGACATAGCTTTCTCGATAATCTGCCTGACGTCTGCATCAATTCCTTCACTCATATATTCCCGGGGCACACCAATTTTTAGTCCCTTAACATCATTAACAAGACAGCGCCTGAAATCCGGAACCTCGTACGGAGAAGAAGTTGAGTCAAGCGGGTCATGGCCGCAGATGGCGTTAAGCATCAGCGCGCAGTCTGTAACATCTCTGGTAAAGGGCCCGATCTGGTCAAGGGAGGAAGCGAAAGCAATCAACCCGTAGCGGGATACAGCCCCGTAGGTTGGTTTAATCCCCACGACTCCGCAGAAAGCAGCCGGCTGGCGGATAGATCCCCCGGTATCAGAACCGATTGCGCAAACGGACTCCCCGGCTGCAACCGCAGCAGCGGAGCCGCCGCTGGAACCGCCGGGAACACATTCACGATCCCAGGGGTTGTGGGTTGCAAAAAACCCCGAGTTCTCTGTTGAAGAACCCATGGCAAATTCATCAAGATTTGTTTTGCCTGTCATCGCAATATGCTGTCCGGCGAGTTTTTTAACAACAGTGGCGTCATACGGCGGGATAAAATTATAAATGATCTTTGAGGCAGCGGTTGTCCGCACCCCTTCGGTGCAAATATTATCTTTTATCGCAATAGGTATGCCCGCCAAAGGAGGAACCGGCCGGCCGGCCCCAATCATGTCATCTACCTCTTGCGCAGTTTTCATGGCCTGATCGCGGGTCAAAGTAAGATAGGCCTTTACGCTGTCTTCGACGGATTCAATTCTATCGAAAACAGCTTCGTTAACCTCCACTGCCGATATTTCCTTTTTTAACAACAAATCATGCAGTTCATGAGCCGTTAAATAATAAAGCGACAAAAAAACGCCTCCCTAAACGATCTTTGGTACTCGAAAACAATCCTCGTCCCTATCCGGACAATTGGCCAGAACATTTTCCGAAGGCAGGTGCCGGTCAACCTTATCCTCCCTGAATACATTAAAAAGTGATAGAACATGAGCCATAGGCTCAACGTTCGTTGTTTCCAGTTCCTGCAGAGACTCAAAATGCCCCAAAATATCATTCAGCTGCCTTGTGTAAATCTCTTTTTCATTATCAGTAAGCTCCAATCTGGCCAGTAAAGCTACATGTTCAACATCGGATTTTTTAATCAATAGTCTCACCTGCCCAATTAATCTATAAATACATTCAAATTATAACAAAACAAGTTGATTTAAAACAGTTGTCCGGCAATATTTGACATCATCAAATCATTTTTACATACCCAACATTGCTTTGAATTGTTCCTCGTTAAGAACCTTTACTCCAAGCGCAAATGCTTTTTCATACTTCGAACCGGGATTTTCGCCGCAGACCAGAAAGTCCGTCGAACGGCTGACACTGGAAGAAACGTTTCCGCCCCTCTCCCGGATGAATTCCTGCGCCTCCTGCCTTGTATAGCCGCCGAGCGTCCCGGTAATGACAAAGGTAAGCCCGGCCAAAAGCTTATTTCCTGTCTGATCTTTCCTTTTTTCAAAAGTATTGACTCCGGCCCGGACAAGTTTATCGATTATCCGGCGGTTCTGTTCCACTGCGAAAAAGTCCCGGATACTTTCGGCTATCTTGGGGCCTATCTCAGGAATGGCAGTCATTTCTTCTTCTTTTGCAGCCATCAAATTATCCAGTGTGCCAAAATGATCGGCTAAAATCCTGGCCGCCTTTTCACCCACGTGCCTTATACCCAAAGCAAAAACAAACCTGGCTAAAGAGTTTTCCTTGCTCTTATTTATTGCATCCAGCAAATTTCGCGCCGATTTCGGACCCAGGCGCTCAAGACTGATTAAATCTTCGTAGCTCAGATTATACAAACCGGAAGGATCATTAATCAGTTTTGCTTCAAGTAACTGGTCTATAATCGCGGGGCCAAGCCCAATAATATCCATGGCATTTCGCGAGGCGAAATGAATTAAGCCTTCCCTGCTTTGTGCAGGGCAGGCCATAGACGTACAGCGGACGGCTGCCTCGCCTTCCGGACGAACAGTTTGTGAACCGCAAACAGGGCATCTTTCGGGCATCCGCCAGATTTCTTCCTGACCGGTACGTTTTTCTTTAATAACTTCTACTACTTCAGGAATAACGTCACCGGCTTTTTGGGCAATTACCGTATCCCCAATACGGATGTCCTTTAACTTGATCAGGTCCTCATTATGAAGTGTCGCCCTGGTAACCCTTGTCCCGGCCAGCAGCACCGGCTCCAGGACGGCCGTCGGCGTAAGCACGCCTGTTCGTCCAACCCTTACAATAATCTTTTTAACTTTCGTCATCGCCTGCTCCGGAGGAAACTTAAAAGCAACCGCCCAGCGCGGGCTTTTCATAGTTGCTCCCAGGCGCTCCTGCTGACCAAGCGAATTTACCTTGATTACCAGGCCGTCTATAACATAGGGAAGGGCAAACCTTTTACCCTGCCATTCCCTGCAGTACGCTATGACATCCGATATCTCATCAAAGACATCTATCAGCGGATTGACTCTGAAACCGGCATCTTTTAAAAATTTTAACGCCTGTGTGTGACTCTGTATTGTTATATCCTCAATAAAACCAATTCCATAGATGAAAATATTCAAGCTTCGCTGAGCGGCAACCCGGGGATCAAGCTGCCGCAGTGATCCGGCGGCGGCGTTCCTGGGGTTGGCCAGGAGTTGTTCTCCAGCCTCGCTTCTGGCATTATTCAGCCGGGCAAAGGTCTCCTTGGCCATATATACCTCGCCCCTGACTTCAAGTCTGGCTGCGTAACAGCGCAAATGCAGCGGGATGCTTTTAATCGTCTTTAAATTGTTTGTAATATCCTCCCCGATTTCTCCGTCACCGCGGGTAGCGCCCAGAATAAAGTTTCCGTCCGTGTAGCGCAGGGAAACTGCCAATCCGTCTATTTTCGGCTCCACGACATATTCTACTTTTTCTCCGGACACCGCTGCGCGAACCCTCCGGTCAAAATCATTAAGTTCTTCATTGCTGAAAGCATTGGCCAGGCTGAGCATAGGCGCCATGTGCGCAACTGTTGCAAATCCCTGGCCAGGCTTTCCTCCCACCCGCTGGGTGGGTGAAAAAGGGGTAATCAGTTCGGGATACAGTTTCTCATACCGTTCCAGTTCCCTGATTAAACGGTCATACTCTTCATCGGAAATTACGGGATCGTCAAAGACGTAGTACCTGTAATCGTGCTCTTCTATTTCCCTTCTCAGTTCCTCAACCCTTAAGCGGGCTTTCCCGTATTCCGCATCCAAGATTTCCACCACCTAAGTTATAATTACTACCGCTGCACGGATAATTAACGCTGCCGGCACGAAGATAACCTGGGCTAACATTGTGCCAAGCAGCCTCGTGAAGGCCAGATAGATGGCCATCTGTCTTACGTCTGTTTCTTTTCTTACGCCGCGCATGGCCTGATCCGTAATAAGCGCAGCTGTCGGGTCTACAACCGTGGCTGCCAAAACAGCCGCAACTCCGTTGATAATACCCGACATCAGGGTAGCTGTGGATCTGAAGTGAGGTATCAGGGCGCCTGCGTATAAAGCGGAAAGCACGCCGGTTGTCCAGATTCCTGTGATAATTATGTTTGCAATTAAAAAATGCCTGGGTATGTTTAAAGGTTCTCTTAAGGCATCCCTGAATCTGCCCGGGCTTGGCAATCTGAATCTACTGGTCATGGAAGAAATTTTCCGCGGCCTTAAGATTGCCTCTAAAAGCATGCGCGGAACTGAACCAATACCCTCTAAAAGCATTATCCACTTTACAAATACCGAAACAAACGCCGGGATCAGCAAACCTCCCAGGATAGTGCCTATAGTTCCGGCTAGAATTACAAGCCTTATCTTAGTATTTAACAAGCCCAGCTGGTGTTGGTAAAAGGAACTGCCAAGCAGTTCATTCGCGCCAACCCTGGCAATTCCGTTATTTATTGCATGCTCGACGATCGAGGACATTAGCGGGGCCTGGATTAAATTTGCCGTGCTGGCAATAAGGAAAATCACCTGAAAGAGCGACAACGCCGTGGCCAGCCGCTCGGTCCTGACTCCCGACAAACGCACGGAGTAAATTAAAGTGTTCACCATATGAATAACGGTTGTAAGAATAGCTACAATTAAAAGCTGCTTCATTAGACCCCCATGTAAGGCAATAATAATATTATTGCCAGAAAATAACTATATATCTTTTAGGATGAAACTTTTTCCAACGGCGCATAAATGACCAGCAGAGTCTTTATGCCCAGATCGGGGAAGGCAACCTTAACCTCTGCAGAATCTCCCTTGCCGCTTAAGTCGACAATTGTTCCTATACCCCATTTGCTGTGCCGGACACGTTCGCCGAGATTAAAATACGGGGCTGTAACTGGTCCTGCCGGTATAGAAACAACTCTTTCCTTTGTCTCAAGGCCTCTGTAATAAGTTTTTGGCTGTATTATTTCCATAGTAAGGGGATCTTCGGACATAATCAGGTGAGCGGGAATTTCCTCAAGGAACCGTGAAGGCTTGTTGAAACGTGTTACACCGTAAAGCGTTCGCTGCCAACAGCGGGAAAGATACAAACGCTGCTTGGCCCGTGTTATCCCGACATAGCAGAGGCGGCGCTCTTCTTCAAGCTCGAATTGTTCGTCCAGCGAACGGGAATAAGGAAAAACACCCTCTTCCAGGCCAATTAAAAATACAACCGGAAATTCAAGCCCTTTGGCGCTGTGGAGTGTCATCAGCACTACCTGGTCACTCGTATCTGTGTACCAGTCAATATCGCTGGAAAGAGCCATTTCACCTAAAAAAGCCGAGAGGCTGCCGTGGCCGGCAGACTTGTCAAACTCCTTTGTTACAGACATAAATTCCCTTAAGTTATCCTGCCTTGTCCGCGATTCCACCGTGTTTTCACTGATAAGTTCCTGCCAATAGCCGGTCTGCTGTAAAATTTTCTGAGTGATCTCTGTAACACTCATCATTTCTTTTTCCTGGGCAATCTTATTTAACACGCCCGCAAGGCTAAGGCAGGCCTGGCGGACTTTGCTGGTCAGGCCGGGAATTTTTGCAGCCCGCTCCAGAACTTCAAGAATGGTTATGTTCTGTTCAAGAGCAAAGTTTGCCAACCTCCGCAAAGAAGCCTCTCCTACCCCTCTTTTAGGTATATTGATTATTCTGGAAAGGCTTACCGCATCCGCAGGATTGACAAGCAGGCGCAAATAAGCGAGCAAATCCTTGATTTCCTTGCGTTCGTAAAATTTTAAGCCTCCTATAATGGTATAGGGAATCATCTCCCGCAGAAATATCTCCTCAACCACACGGGACATTGCATGCGTGCGGTATAAAACGGCAAAATCTTTGTAATTGGCGCCGGAATGCTCCCTTATTGATCTTATCCGGTCAGCTATAAATTGGGCTTCCTGATGTTCATCCGGCCCGAGATAGAGCATTACAGGCGCTCCCTGGCCTTCAGCAGTCCATAAGTCCTTTTCTTTCCGGGAACTGTTGTTGCTAATCACCTCGTTAGCTACATCAAGGATAACCTGGGTTGAGCGGTAGTTCTGTTCCAGTTTGATTATTCTGGCGTCGTGATAATCTTTCTCAAAATTGAGGATGTTGCGGATATTTGCCCCCCGCCAGCCGTAAATGCTCTGGTCCGGATCACCGACAACAAACAGATTGCGGTGCGCCGCCGAAAGCAGTTTTACAAGCACATACTGAGCTGTGTTGGTGTCCTGATATTCATCCACAAGAATAAAGCGAAACTTGCTTTGATAATACGACAGGACATTGGGTTTCTGTTCGAAAAGCCGCACTGTCTGCATAATCAGATCATCAAAATCAAGAGCGCAGTTTTTAAGTAAGCGGTTTTGGTAGAACGAATATATCTCCGCTACCTTTTGCTCGAAATATTCCTGGGCCTGCTCTGTAAATTCTTCAGGATCCGTTAAATTGTTTTTAGCCCTTGAAATAACCGCTCCCACAGCCCTTGGCGAAAACTTTTTGTCATCATAATTTAATTCTTTTAAACATTCTTTGAGAAGCGTCTGCCGGTCTGCATCATCGTAGATAACAAAGTCCCCGTTATAACCCAAAAAAAAGGCCTGCCTCCTTAAAATCCTGACACATGCGGCATGAAAGGTAAGTATCCAAATATCCTTTGCAACATCCGGGACGGCGGCCGCCACTCTTTCCCTCATTTCATTGGCTGCTTTGTTGGTAAACGTAATCGCCAGTATGTTAAACGGGGATAACCTCATCTCCTTTAAGAGGTAAGCAATTTTAGCTGTCAGGACTCTGGTTTTACCGCTTCCGGCGCCTGCAAGGACAAGAAGGGGCCCCTTTGTATACTTAACCGCTTCCGCTTGATGTTCATTTAAACCGTTCAAAATGTCCGACATTAAAAAACACATCCCGGTTAAAATCTATAACTGCAAGGGATTGTGAAAACAGGAGAAATCACCTTCGTGACAGGCTACTCCCTTTTGATCAACTTTGACCAGAAGCGCGTCGGCATCACAGTCGTAATAGATCTCCCGCACCTTTTGTATATTGCCTGAGGTCGCGCCCTTATTCCAGTATTCCTGACGGCTGCGGCTCCAGAACCATGTTTCCCCGGAGGCCAGGGTCCGGCCCAAAGACTCTTTATTCATATATCCCAGCATCAGCACAATGCCGGTCTTTTCGTCCTGAATAACGGCAGGAATTAGACCGGCAGCGTCATACTTTAATTTTTCTAAATCGAAGGACACTTTTTATTCAGCCCCTCATTAAAATTTATTAACTGTCAATCCAGGTAACTTTCTATATATTTCCTTACTTTTTCTTTCGTTTTATAAATACCAAAATGACCTTCACAAAGAAAATCCGCATCCAGGTCGAGAAGTTTTTTCAGGGACTGCTTCCAGGCGGCAACATCCGACCCCCAGGCAGGATTAAAAGGCCCATGAATATCCTGTCCAAAAAGGACCCTCTTGCCCTTAAGATCAAGATAGGGTGATAATCCGCCGGGAGTGTGCCCGGGTGTATGCGGGCAGATGAGTTTTATGTCCCCTATTTCTATAAAGCCCTCATTTCCCCTGATCACTATATCCACATCTACAGGTTCGTAACTTACACCGTAAACTCCTGCCGCTGTACGCCTGATATTTTTCCCTTCGATTGCGGGAAGTTCAAGCTCATGGGCCAATACTCTGGAATTTAGCGTTTCCTTTAAGTAAGCCAGCCCGCCGATGTGGTCTATATGGCCGTGAGTTGCAACCAGATAATTCACAGCTGCGCTGTTAAAACCCAGCTGCTCAATGTTCCTAATCAGTTTGGAAACGCTTTTCCCAAGGCCTGTGTCAATAACAGCCAGTTCGCTGCCGCCGTTGATCAGGTATATGCAGCAGTCTGCAGACGAGGTAATGTCCGGGCCGCCAATTTGATAGACACGTTCAAAAACCTGAAAAGGCTTCATTTGCTCTCCCCTTTTTTGGCTTAATGAACTGTTAATTTATTTTTCTAAGCAGGACTTTCAATAAGTAAACCAACATAACTGTTTAAGGGTACTTTGAGGGACTTTGCTATGGGGCGGCACTTTGTTTTCAGAAGGAAAAACATTGGTTTTAATAAATCCAGCTCCGGTAAAGTTTCGTAATATCCCATGCCTTTAGCAAAGAGCAAATCAGCCTGTTCAATTAATCTAAAAAATTCCGGGGAAGCATTGTCAAGATCCAGACCCGGGCTGTCAGTGCCTGTTGTAACTACTCTATCAAATTTTTCTCTAATGCCGCTCTGATCAAGATCCTGCAATGTAAGATCGTTTTGAACAGGACTTTCTTTAACAACATAAATAACTTCAGCATATTTTTCCAGGTAAGTAAGCAAAGGGAGATCAAAGTAACATTCTCCGGTATTATCGGCAAAATAGAGTATTTTTTTTCGATCCTGAGACTTGTTAAATAATTCCAGAGTATACTGCAACCTGCTAACTTCATTAATAGTCAACTCAACCGGCTTGCTTAACTCGTCCTTTAAAGTGTCTGGATCCATAAAAAAATCCAGGCTATTGCCAAGAGCGGCAAAGGTAATTAAAGAATCAAGGTTGTTTTCTAATTTATTACCCAGATCTCCGGCAATCCCCCTTGCTATTCTCATTTCTTTTTCTTTAACAGCCGCAAACGGATCTTTATTTTTTCCTTTTGTCCGGACAATCCTTTGAATCTCACCGGCCAAATAAGCCGGAACTAAATCCAAAGAGAAATTTTCAGTTAAAAAAGACCTGCTTTCTAAAAAAACCTTTTCTCTTTCTTGCGGATCGGAAACCGCAAGCCTCGCTGTACGATTCGTAAGATCCTCAAGGCAGGCTAGGCATTCTTTTGCAGCACGCAATTTCTATTTCACCCCGGAAAATATTATATCCTTACCGGCACACCTTTTTCACGCAGATATTCTTTTGCCTGAATAATGGAATACTCGCCGAAGTGAAAAATAGAAGCCGCCAATACTGCGTCAGCCTCACTTTCAACAAGGCCCTGAACAAGGTGTTCCAGCGTACCCACTCCGCCGGAGGCTATAACAGGTATTCGGACGGCCCTTGCAATAGCAAGTGTCAGAGGAATGTCATAACCGTCCTTTGTCCCGTCCCTATCCATGCTTGTCAGCAGGATTTCTCCTGCGCCAAGCTTCTCCGCTTTAACCGCCCAACCAACAGCGTCAATACCCGTCGGATACCGGCCGCCGTGTGTATATACTTCCCATTTTTTTTGAGTCCCAATCTGTTTGGCATCGATAGCCACTACTATACACTGGGTACCGAAACGTTCGGCGCTTTCAGCAATCAGCGGCGGATTTAAAATTGCGGCGGTGTTTAAAGAAACCTTATCCGCGCCGGCGGTTAGAATGTCCCGGATATCATCCAGGGAAGAGATGCCCCCGCCGACTGTATAAGGTATAAAAACTTCACCGGCAGTTCTGTATACCATATCCAGCATTGTCCTGCGCCCCTGGGCTGATGCTTTGATATCAAGGAAGACCAGTTCATCGGCTCCTTCGCTATCATAGAAAGCGGCTAGTTCCACCGGATCTCCCGCATCATGCAAATTTACAAAATTTGTCCCCTTGACAACCCTTCCTTCAGCCACGTCAAGGCAGGGTATAATTCTTTTTGTTAACATGCCTTTACTTCACCTTTTTTCTATCAAAGCCAGGGCATCTTTTAAGTTAATACTGCCCGTATATAACGCCTTCCCTGTAATAACCGCCTCTACCCCTACATGTTCCAGGCTTGATACGGCTTCTAAATCTTCCATATCAGAGATCCCGCCTGCAGCAATAATTTTAAGTCCCGTAACCCTGGCAACTTTTTCAGTAGCCTCCAGGTTAGGCCCTTTCAAAGTTCCGTCCCGTTTTATATCCGTAAAAATCAAACGGTTTATGCCTCTTGCTTTCATCTGAATGGCCAGTTCAAGAGCGTCCTTTTCCGAGGTCACACCCCATCCCTCAATGGCTACCTTGCCATCCCTCGCATCAATGCCAACAGCAATAGCCTCGCCGTATTTTGCTGAAGCCTGAGCAACCAGTTCAGGATTGACAATTGCCGCAGTACCCAAGATAACCCGCTTTGCGCCAATATCAAGTAATTCTTCAATAGCAGCCATTTCCCTTATACCGCCGCCTACCTCTACTGGAATGTTCAGAGTTGCTATAATTTCCTTGATGATTTCAAGGTTTTTAAGCCCCCCTGTAAAAGCTCCGTCAAGATCCACAACGTGCAGCCAGCTTGCGCCCTGCGATTCCCATAAACGGGCCATAGCTACCGGATCGTCCGAATAAACAGTTTCTCTGTCCACCCGTCCCTCGACAAGCCTTACACATCTCCCCTCACGCAAATCAACCGCGGGGATTACGATCATTGTCTGCCACCAACCTCCCAAAATTTTTAAGAATCCTGAGCCCCAGCGCGCTGCTTTTTTCAGGATGGAACTGGATTCCAAAAACACTGTCCCTTTGCACCATTGATGCAAAATTAAGTCCGTATTCTGTAATCCCAGCTATCTGATCCGGAATTTTAGCTTCAACGTAAAATGAATGAACGAAGTAAAAATACGAGCCGTCCGTGATTCCCTCCATTAAAGGACTTTCTTTTTTGAAGAAAACCTGATTCCAACCCATATGGGGAACTTTTATCGAATCAGGCAGCTTTTTAACCCTGCCGGGTAAAATTCCCATCCCGTCTGTCAGTCCCCACTCTTCGCTGACCTCAAAAAGCAGCTGAAGCCCCAGGCAAATACCTAAAAATGGTTTCCCGGCGCTTATTTCAGATATTATTGCCTCAAACAGGCCTGTCCGTTTTAGATTCTCAACAGCCCTGGCGAATGCTCCAACCCCGGGCAGGACTATCCCGGAAGATTTGGACAGTGACAAATCGTCACTGACTATTTGAGCTTCCCATCCTGCCTTTTCGAAGCCTTTTTGGACGCTCCGCAAGTTTCCCATTCCGTAATCTACAATCGCAATCACTAAGAAGACACTAAACCTTTCTCTCGAAAAAATAGCTTCCAAATCTACATATCTTTTTAAATTACACCTTTTGTAGAAGGAATATCTTTTATGCGCTCATCAAAGGAAACAGCGCCCCGAAAGGCGCGGCCCAAAGACTTGAAAACCGCTTCACAAATATGATGGGAATTTGATCCTGAAAACTGCCTGATATGCAGGGTCAGACCTCCATTTACAGCCAAAGCCCTTAAAAACTCTTCAACCAGTTCGATATCAAAATCGCCCACACGGTGTGAGGGGAAATCAACTTCGAAGACCAGATAACCTCTTCCGCTGATGTCTATTGCCGTCATTACAAGGGCCTCATCCATGGGTACGACCGCCTGCCCGAAACGGGTAATTCCTGCTTTATCGCCAAGGGCATCCCTGATAGCCTTGCCCAGGCAAATACCGATGTCCTCAATAGTATGGTGGGCATCAACAAACAGATCACCTTTGCAAGTCAGTTCAAGATCAAAGCAGGCATGCTTAGTCCATAAGTGTAACATGTGTTCAAAAAAGCCGACTCCGGTATGGACAGCGCACTCCCCTTTGCCGTCAATGTTCATCAGGACTTTTATATCAGTCTCATTTGTTTTCCGGTTGATTCCGGCAGTTCTTTCCTTTGCCATACCGATCCCTCCACCTTTTTAACTATCCTGAAAATCAACTTGCA